>JANJWF010000154.1 GCA_024709685.1 Thiobacillus sp. | reverse complement strand
TGGCGCGGTCGGGCTTCTCGACGAACTCCAGCAGGGCGCGCGCGCCCTCGCCCTTCGGCGTCCGCGCCAATGCCCACGCACTCGCGCGCTACGCCGCGCTGTGCCAGGAGGCGGGCCTGGTGCCGATCGTCGAGCCCGAGGTGCTGATGGACGGCGCCCACGGCATCGAGCGATGCGAGGCGGTGACGTCACGGGTGCTGCAGGCGGTGTTTGCCGAACTCGACGCCCACCGGGTGCTGTTCGAGGGCATGCTGCTGAAGCCGAACATGGTGATCGCCGGCAAGAAGTGCGCGCGCCAGGCCGCTGCGCAAGAGATCGCCGAGGCCACGCTGCGCTGCCTCAGGCGCTACGTTCCGGCAGCGGTCCCCGGCCTCGTCTTCCTGTCGGGCGGGCAAAGCGCGGAGGACGCGACCGCTCATCTCAACGCCATGAACGCGACGGGCGCGCAGCCCTGGCAGGTCAGCTTTTCCTACGGGCGAGCGCTGCAGGCGCCGGTGCTGGCCGCCTGGCAGGGGCAGGAAGGGAACGTCGCTGCTGCGCAGCAGGCGCTTTTCAAACGCTGCCAACTGAACGGCCTCGCCCGCGATGGAAAATACGACCGCGCCATGGAGGCTGTCGATTGACCTGCTGAAAGAAAAACGGCGGGTACGCCCCGCCGCTTTCGCCTTGACTTGAAACGCAATCAGGCCGTGGCGTACTGTGCCTTGGCCTGGCGCGCCGCCGCAATCTCATCAGGGCCGTAGGCCTTGCCGGACCACAGCATTTCGTAGGCGATTTCCTCGTTGCCGTTTTCGCAGAGTTCCAGCGCCTTGCGGAATAGTGGCTGGAAAGTTTCGGAGCGATGGGACTTCTCGTGGTTTTCGAAGTCGGTCCAGAAGGTGACGATAAGCGCCTCCTTGCCCTTCATCGGGCTTTCGACCGCCTGGCCGATGGTCGAGCCTTCGTTCGATACCATGCCGGAGTTCAATGCGACAAAGCCGCCGACGAAGCCGGAATCGGAATGGTAGGTCTTGACGTTCTCGCACAGGAACGCGACCCGTTCCTGCAGATCATCCACCGTGTATTCCGGTTTCAGAATGACGCGGTTGACGGTCACGAGGCCGTCTGTCGGGAAATTAGCGATCAATCCACTCATGGTTTTCTCCTGTTATCGAGGTTGGACTACGATTCCAGTCTATATACCCGAGTATATTAGTCAATAATTTTATTCTGATATTTAATTGGCTTATTGATAGCTTTTATCAATGGCATGGTTCAGATATAGCGCTTCTGCTCGCTCCGCTTGCCGGGGCGTTTCTTCATGATGACCACGCCCTTGGCAACGCCGATATCGGCCACCGGGATGTTCTCGTACAGAGGGTTGAGCGGCTTCAACATCCAGCCGTCGTCGCGTTTCACGATTTGGCGAAAAATGTATTCGTCGTTTACATACGCCACCACGTAGGAGCCGTCCCTCACCAGGCCGGATGGCTCGACGACGATGATTTCACCCTCCTCGAATTCGGGCAGCATGGAATCCCCCAGCACCATCAGTGCATAGGGCTCGGAGCCAGCGCAATTGCTGGCCTCGTTGATATCCTGGATGGGGATGGTCTTGCGTTCGGTGTGTCCGTTCATGATGGTTCCGTTAATACCCGACTAATCAGCTCAAGCTTATATTCAAAAGTACGCCACGTAAATCAATCGCTCGCGCAAACTCAGCGGCCGCGCATGAACATGGAATCGAGTTCCCTGAGGCTGACCTGGAACCAGGTCGGACGGCCGTGGTTGCACTGCCCGGCCCGCTCGGTGGCTTCCATCTCGCGCAACAGCGCGTTCATTTCGGGCAGCGTCAACTGGCGATTGGCGCGCACCGCGCCGTGACAGGCGAGCGTCGCCAATAGTTCGTTGCGGCGCTCGGCCAGCAGCCGCCCCATGCCGAATTCGGCGACGTCGGCGAGCACCGCGCGGGTCAGCTCCACCGGGTCGGCATCCTTCAGCAGCCATGGCACCGAGCGCACCGCCACCGAGGTCGGCGAGGTGACCGACAAGTCGAATCCGATGTCGCGCATTGGATCCAGGTGCGGGCCGATTTCCGCCACGTCGCGCGGATCCACCGTGAGCGCGACCGGGATCAGCAAGGTTTGCGCCGGCACCGCCCGGCTGTCGAGGGCGGCCTTGAGCCTTTCGTAGACGACGCGCTCGTGCGCGGCGTGCATGTCGACCAGCACCAGTCCCTGTGCGTTCTGCGCCAGGACATAGACGCCATGCAGTTGCGCCAGCGCGTAGCCGAGTGGCGGCGAATCGTGCGCAGGATCCGGGCGTGCGGCAGGTGCTGTGGCAGTGGCTCCGAGCGGCGCGTAGAACCTCATCGCTTCGTTCACCTGCAGCGGCATGGCCGTCTGTTGCGGCGACGCCCAGGCTGACCTGACCACGGTCGTCGCCGGCGGTTCCGCTGCCGCGGGATCGCTGTGCGCCGCCACGGGCGCCGACAACAGGCGCTCAACCGCGTGGAACAGGAACTGATGAACGCCGCGGCCGTCACGAAAGCGGATTTCGGTCTTGGCCGGATGCACATTGACGTCGACCAGATCCGGCGGCAGGCTGATGAACAGGCAATACGCGGGCTTCAACTGGTGGTGCAGCACGTCGCGGTAGGCTTCCTTGAGCGCATGGGCGATCAGCTTGTCGCGGACGTAGCGACCGTTGACGAACACATGCTGGCTGTCGCGGCTGGCAGCGGCGGCGCCGGGACGGATCACCCAGCCGGATAGCCTCAGCGTACCGGCCGCCGCCTCGACCGCAATCGTGTCGTGCTCGAACGCCTCGCCCAGCACCTGGCGCACACGCAAAGCGGCCGGCTCGACGTTGAGCCGCAATTGCACGCGGCCGTTGTGGGTGAGCGTGAATGCCACCTGCGGGTTCGCCAGCGCTAGTCGCCGCACGGCCTCGGCACAGTGAGCGTATTCGGTGGCCTCGGTCTTGAGAAACTTGCGTCGCGCGGGCGTGTTGAAGAACAGGTCCTGGATGTCGATCGTGGTGCCGGTTGCACGCGCAGCCGGTGCCGGCGAACTGAGACGGCCGCCCTCGGCCTGGAGGATCCAGGCGTGTTCGGCACCGCGCTGATCTGAATCGGCGCTGCGGCTGGTGAGCTGCACCCGCGCGATCGCGGCGATCGACGCCAGCGCCTCGCCGCGAAACCCCAGGCTCGCGACCTGCTCGAGGTCGGCGAGGCTGGCGATCTTGCTGGTGGCATGGCGGGTCAGCGCGAGCATAAGTTCGTCACGCAGGATGCCGACGCCGTTGTCGCTCACCCGGATGCGCTTGACGCCCCCCTGCTCCAGTTCGATCTCGATATCGGTGGCGCCGGCGTCGAGGCTGTTCTCCAGAATCTCCTTCAGCGCCGCGGCCGGGCGCTCGACCACCTCGCCGGCAGCGATCTGCGAAACCAGCACGTCAGGCAACACTCGGATGCTCACGGCGAGACAGCAAACGGCACGCCGCGGCGGGCCGCCATGGCACGGCCGAGGCATTCGACCTCGGCGGCGCCGAGCAGCTGCTGCGCCAGCGGCATCACATGGGTGTTCTCGAATTCGAGATGGCCGCGATTCAGGGCAATGAAACGCCGCGCCAGCGCCGCGTCCAGCGCCGCGGCGGCACCGGCTTCGATCTGCTGCAGCTGCCCGCGCAGGCTTCGCCACAGCAGCGCCTGTCCCTCGTGTTCAAGCGTCAGGGTTTCGACCAGATCGCGCGCACCGGCCGCACCGGCCTGCTTCAGCAGCGGAAACAGGTTGCGCTCTTCGTCGTCGTGGTGATGCACCGCCGCGATGTCGAAGTAGGCCAGCACCGCGCGCGCCGCCTGCTGCGCCCGCGCATCGGCTCCGTGCGCCGGCAGGTGCGCCAGCAGCTTGTCCAGGGTATCGCATTGCCTGGCGATGCGGCCGTGACAGGCTTCCAGCACCTCCAGCGGCCGGTCGAAACCCGGCGCCGCCGCACCAAGCAAGCTGGCCTTCATGGATTGCGCGTGAGCCGCGAAGGCGCCGTCAGCGGATGCTTGTCGAAATAGCTCTTGACACCGTTTGCGATGGCGTCCACCAGCTCGTCCTGATAGCCGGGATCGTTCAAACGCTTTTCTTCCTGCGGGTTCGAGATAAATGCGGTCTCGATCAGGATCGACGGAATATCCGGTGCCTTCAGCACGGCGAATCCCGCCTGTTCGACCTGCGACTTGTGCAAGGTATTGACGCCACCCACGGCCTTCAGGACGGCGTGCCCCAGCTTAAGGCTGTCGTTGATGGTCGCGGTTTGCGACAGATCGATCAGGGTGCGCTTGAGGAAGGGATCCTTGACGTCGATGTTGATGCCGCCCACCAGATCCGCCTCGTTTTCCTTCTTCGCCAGCCAGCGTGCCGCAGCCGATGTCGCCCCGTTTTCGGACAGCGCGAACACCGACGAGCCGCGTGCGTGCGGCTTGACGAAGGCGTCGGCATGGATCGACATGAACAGGTCAGCCTTCACAGCACGTGCCTTAACGACCCGCTGCGCCAACGGCACGAAGTAATCGCCGTCACGGATCAACACAGCATGCATGTTTTCCTGCGCATCGATCTTCTGCTTGAGCTTTTTCGCCAGCGCCAGTGTGATGTCCTTCTCGCGCGATCCCTTGGCGCCGAGCGCACCGGGGTCTTCTCCACCATGCCCGGCATCGATCGCCACCGTGATCAACCGCGTGTATTGCGGCTCGGCCGGTTTGGCCGGCTGCGCCGCATCGACAGGCGTGGCAGCAGGCGGAGCTGCAGCGACATCGGCGGTCTGCACGGAAAAGAGATCGATCACCAACCGATGGCCATACTGTCCCAGCGGTGGCAACTGGAACACCGATGGCTTGACGGGGCGCTTCAGATCCAGCACCAGACGCATCATCCCCGGGCGATTCGTACCCATCCGAATCGCCCCGATGTAGGGGTCTTCCGACGTCAGCTGCATTGCCAGCATTTCAAGCGCAGCGCCCGATTCCACGCCTTCGAGATCGAGCACCAGCCGCTCCGGATTCGACAGGGTGAAATACTTGTAGGCGACGGGCTCGGCAGCCTCGAGCGTGATCCGCGTGTAATCGGGCGACGGCCAAAGGCGGCTGGCAGCCAGTTGCAGCGCATGGCCCCAGCCCGGCGCCAGCAAGCAAGTCAACAGGAGTATTTTCAGCAGGGCGTGCAACATGCCTCCAGATAATGTGCGCCGCGCGCGCTCGTAGCCTGGCATTCGATTTCGCGCGCGTCGTCTGCAATCGCCAGCCGGATGATCACGTCCGGCTGCGGCAGCCAGCCGACAGCCTTTTCCGGCCATTCGATCAGGCTCACCGCCCGGCCGTCGCTCACCTCCCGAAACCCGGCGTCCAGCCATTCGCGCGGGTCGTGCATACGATACAGGTCGAAATGATACAACTCAAACCCGGGCAGGCCATAGGTTTCGACCAGCGTGTAGGTCGGGCTCTTCACCCGTCCAGTGTAGCCCAGTCCCCGCAGCAGCCCGCGTACCAGCGTGGTCTTGCCTGCGCCCAGATCGCCCTCGAGGTAGAACGTCAGGCCGGGCGTCAGGCCCCGCGCAAGTTGCACGCCGAACGCCAGCGTTGCCGTCTCGTCTGGCAGATGACGACGGCAGCGCGGGGTATCATTGTTTTCATGCATGAAGAGGATTTAACGCGACTGGCGACGCAAATCAAGCAGTGGGGGCACGAGCTTGGCTTTGCCGCGGTGGGAATTGCCGACGGTGATCTTGGTTCCGCCGAAGCGGGCATGCAGGCGTGGCTGGCACAGGGTTTTCATGGCGAGATGGATTATATGGCCGCGCACGGCACCAAGCGCAGCCGGCCTGCCGAACTGGTGCCCGGGACCCTTCGCGTCATCAGCGCGCGACTGGATTATTTCCCGCCTGCTGCCACCGACCCGCATGCGGTGCTGGGCGACGCCAATGCCGCTTACATCTCGCGCTACGCGCTCGGACGCGACTACCACAAGGTGCTGCGCAACCGGCTGCAGGCGCTGGCCGAAAAAATCAGTGCCGCAGTCGGGGAGCACCATTTCCGCGTCTTCACCGACAGCGCGCCGGTGCTGGAAGTCGAACTCGCGACAAGATCCGGGCTGGGCTGGCGCGGCAAGCACACCTTGCTGCTGAACCGGAAGCACGGTTCATGGTTCTTTCTCGGCGAGATCTACACCGACCTGCCATTGCCTTTGGACGCACCCGAAGCCGGCCACTGCGGCACCTGCCGGGCCTGCCTAGACGTCTGCCCGACGCAGGCCATCGTCGCGCCCTACACGCTCGATGCAAGGCGCTGCATTTCATATCTCACCATCGAACTCAAGGGCAGTCTCCCGTTGGAACTCCGCCCGTTGATGGGCAACCGCATCTACGGCTGCGACGACTGCCAGCTGGTGTGCCCATGGAACCGCTTCGCACAGACCGCGGCGCTGCCGGATTTCGCGGTGCGGAATGGGCTGGACAGCCCGCGCCTGGTCGAACTGTTCGCCTGGAGCGAGGCCGATTTCAACGAGAGGCTTGCCGGCTCGCCGATCCGCCGCATAGGTCACGAACGCTGGTTGAGAAATATCGCCGTTGCGCTGGGCAACGCACCGCCCTCGCCTGACATTCAGGCCGCGCTCGCTGCGCGGCGGGAGCACCCGTCCGCGCTGGTGCGCGAGCACGTAGCGTGGGCGCTGGCACGCCAACAGGCAATGCTATGAACGAAGGAACATGAAGAGCCCGGTGGGCGCCTCGACGCCCCCACGGTACTCGCCACGAACACCGTGGTCATGCCCGCGGCACGTAATCGGGGCGGGGCGCCCTTCCTACAAACCGTTCGCCCGCAATTCCTGTTGAGCATGGCGGATCACCGACACCCCCGAGCTTAGCGCCAGCCCGGCCAGCACCAGTGCCACCGCAATGTCCGGCCAGCCGCGGGCGGTCGCCCACACGCCGGCCGCCGCACCCATCACCGCCAGATTGCCGAGCGCGTCGTTGCGCGAGCACAGCCACACCGAGCGCGCCTGCGCGTCGCCGCCACGATGGGCGAACAGCAGCGCCGCGACCCCGACGTTGACCGCCAGCGCGGCGAGGCTCACCCAACCCATGATGAACGGCTCGGGCACGATGCCGGCCGACCATTGCCACGCAGACTTGGCGAGCACGAACACGCCGTAGCCGACCATCAGCCAGCCCTTCCACAGCGCGGTGCGCGAGCGCCATACCGGCGCGAGTCCCAGCACGAAGAGCGCCACCGCATAATTGCCGGCGTCGCCGAGAAAGTCGACCGCGTCGGCCAGAAGGGATACCGACTCAGCGGAAAAACTCGCGACCAGCTCGACGCCGAACATCAGTGCGTTCAGCGCCAGCGCGATCCACAGCGCGCGCCGGTAGCGCGGATCGGGTGGCGCTGCGTTACATACCGAATCGCAACCGCATTCGCTCATGCCGGATCCCGCGCCGAAGAATGCAGTGCGATGCGGCCCTGCGGGTAAAATGCCGTCTTTCTCATTGCGCCATCCTGCCACTCATGTCCAACAGTGACCAGCCCCCTTCTTCGTCCCACTCCCGCTCGCGGGAGCGCACCCTGAAGGGCATGAAGGAGCAAACGCTGGACCTTTATGCCCGTCAGGGTGCAAACCGACCAATCGGCGTGTTCGACTCCGGCATCGGCGGGCTCACCGTGGTGCGTGCGCTGATGGAGCGCCTGCCCTACGAGAACATCGTCTACTTCGGCGACACCGCGCGCGTGCCCTACGGCGTGAAATCGGTCGAAACCATCACCCACTTCACCACCCAGATCGCACAGTTCCTGCTGGAAAAGGACGTCAAGCTGCTGGTCATCGCCTGCAACACCATGGCGGCGGTGGCGGCACAGGTGGTCAAGAACCTGTCGCCAGTGCCTGTGCTCGACGTGATCGACGCTGGCGCAGTGTCGGCGCGTGGCGGCAAAAAGATCGGCGTCATCGGCACCCCCACCACCATCAACAGCAACGCCTACGCACGCGCCATCCATGACTATTCCCCCGACTCGCGCATCCACTCGCAGGCCTGCGCGCTGTTCGTGCCGCTGGTGGAGGAAGGCTGGCTCGATCACGAAGTCACCCGGCTTACCGTGCAGGACTACCTGAAACCGCTACTGGCCGAGCACATCGATACCCTGGTGCTCGGCTGCACGCATTACCCGCTGTTGAAACCGCTGTTGCGCGAGGTGGTGGGCGACGAAGTCGCCCTGGTCGACTCCGCTGAAGCCATGGCCGAGCAGGTCGCACGGCTGCTGGGCGAAAAGCAGCTCGCCAACCCCGGCCCGGCACAGCCGCGCTACGACTTCTACGTCACCGACGTGCCGCTGCGCTTCCAGACGATCGGCGAGCGATTCCTCGGACGCTCGCTCAATAACGTGCATCTGGTGAAATGGTAGCCAGACAGGCATGATCCGGGTCAACGTCGAAATTGAGCTCGACGAACGTGAAATCCAGGAAGATTTCGTGCGTGCTTCGGGACCCGGCGGGCAGAATGTCAACAAGGTCTCCACCGCGGTGCAATTGCGCTTCGACGTCGCCCGCTCGCCTTCGCTGCCCGAACCGGTGCGTGCACGCCTCATGGCCCTGGCTGGCCGCCGCCTCACCCAGGACGGCGTACTGATCATCGGAGCCGAACGTTATCGCAGCCAGCGGCGCAACCGCGACGACGCACTGAAACGGCTCGTCAACCTGATTCGCGAAGCCAGCGAAGTCGACCCGCCGCGTCGCCCCACCCGCCCGACGCTGGCGTCGAAGAAACGCCGCCTGGACAACAAACAACGGCGGGGCGAAACCAAAAAACTGCGCGGCTTGAACCCCGCACCGGACAGTTGATCGGCGCCTGAACCGGATAGGGTTCGGGCAAGCAGTCTCCTGACGAGTGCGAAATCCAGGCGGGTTGCGCGCCCGGCCGCTTCAGGTTCTCAGGTGAATATCTTGGCCCAGGCCGGAATCTGCGGGGGCGGGTCGTTTGCCGCAGGCAACTGCCTGAACGAACCGACCAGGCTTCTGAAGCTGCTGTAATCACGGTCGTAGAAATACAGATACGGCGCGCGATAACTGATCGTGTAGAAACCCGTGTTGTCCACGAATCCCAAAGTCAGGATCTGGATGCGCAGACCATCGTCGTTCTTGTACTGCATCAACAGTTCGAAGCCCTGCTTGTCGGCCACTTTCGCCGGCTTGTTGCTCAGCACTTTCAGCCGTTCGAGCCCACTGCGCTTGCGCAGTTCTGACACGTACAGATCGGCAGCCTCCGGCGGCAGCATGCCGGCCGTGCTCTTTTTCTTGATGGTCGGAAACGCAGTATCCGGGTAACGTCGGGTCACGCTGATGGCGTGGATACCGACGCCATCCTTGGTGACCCCCATGGACTCGAGCAGGAGCGTACGCGTTTCACCGTCGATATCGACCCGCTCCCAGGTGACAGGCTCGGTCGTCCGGACCCAACCTTGCGGAACGTTCATCTGGAAGCTCGTCGATTTGGCGACATGGTTCAGGTCGTCGGTCAAAGTCCAGTAAGGAGTGGGTGCACAGCCGCTTACGAGCAGCGTGATGCCTATTAATGCGAGGATTTTTCTCATCTTCTCCGTCCTGCGTTTTTAGAGTGAATTCAAGTATTGCTGGGCATAGCCACGGTCGCTGGCATCCTTGGGAGCCCGGCTGAGGTAGCGGTTGAAGTACGTCCGCGCATTGCCCTTGTCGCCCTTCTTCATGTAGTGCACCCCGAGGCGAAGGTAGGTCGGCGCAAAGCCGGGGGACATCTGTTCGGCCTTTTTGTAGGCCTCGAGCGCTTTCTTCTCGTCACCGGCTTCCTCCCGGCGGCTGTATGCTTCGCCGAGATAGAAATAGCTTGCGGCCGGGAAGTAGCCCTTCAGATTGCGATCCTCCATGACCAGGATCACCGTCTTGTAGCGGTCCTGCCCGATGTCCTTCCTCAGGGCATCCAGCCGGATCTCGGACATGATGCTGTTGTATTGCTCCGAGCCGGTGCGGCCGCCGCCCTTGTACTGGGCCGACAGGCGCTTGAATTCCTCGATGCGCTCGATCATCCTGGGATGCGACGAGAAGAAGTAGGGCTCCTTGATATCCAAGGCCTTGACCTCGTCCGCGAGATGCTGGAAGACCAGGTGGACGCCGCGCGGATCGTACCCGGCCTTGACCAGGCGCTCGTAACCCGTTGCATCCGCCTCACGCTCGAGTTCGCGCGAAAATCCGCTGATCGACGACATCGCTGCCAGGCTGGAAAAGGGAATGCCCGACACCGCAAAGCTGGCCGCATTCTTGGTGCTCACGCGTTCCTGGAAACTGTGTTTCTCGATGAAGTGGACCGCCTCGTGGCCCAGCACCGCAGCAAGCTGCGCCTCGTTTTCGATGCGAGCCAGCATGCCGATATTGATGTAGACACTGCCGTTGGGCAAGGCAAAGGCATTCATCTGGGTCGAGTCGTAAATGCGGACCGGGATCTTGCCCTTGAACTCCGGGTACAGGCCGTCCATGACCCCCTGCAGATACGTCGTTGCGCGCGCGTGTTCGTAGAGCTGGCCGCTGCGCTCGATGGTGTTGTCATAGCCGGCGGCCTCGTGCCACAGGCGGCGCTCCTTTTCATGCAGGTTTTCGGTATCTCCGGCGGCCTTGAACGAGGTCACTCCCTCGGTGGTGGCGCAGCCGCCGAGAGACAGCATCAATGCGACAAATAGAACGCTTCTCACTGGCCGTCTCCTATTTCACGTAGACCTTGCGGTACTGCTCGATGCCGGGATACCACTCGAAGATCGAGCGGATGATGGACTGTGCGTCCGCGAAGTCGCGCAGGTTGCTGGTGCTGCCGCGCGTTTCGTTGTTCATCCATAGCAGGTCCCCCGTTCTGAGGTCGATCACCCCGATGGCAACCCAGGAACGGCCCAGCGCGGGGGGCGGGCCGGCAAAGATACCGACAATCGGGATATTGCCGAGAACGGCCTTGGCCTTGCGTCCGGCGGTGGACACGTAGTCGCGCCCGTACACCATGATGGCCGCATCGGCGCCGGTCTCGCGCTGCAGCGCAGCCAGCCCGGGGCCAATGCTGAAATCAAAACGCCGGACCTTGTGGTCCAGTTCGTTGTCGTCCACCGCGGTGGCCACGAGTTTGTAAAGCGCGATATGCTCGTCCACGACGGCAGCGCTGGGAGGCGCCAGACGGGGAAAACCGACTTCGCTCATGGTTTTCTCCGACTTGATGGTCTCCGACAGCGCCTTCAATACGTTCTTGCTGACCTCGGCACTCCACTCCGGCACCTCTTCCGAAACGTCGCCAGCGGTGACTTCGTACACCTCGATATTGGCGGGCAGGACCACCACTTTTTTGGGCAGGCCACCTGTGTTGTTCAGCAGCGTGTAGTGGACCCAATGGGGCGTACTGGCCGCGAGCACCGCCAATGGCGACATGCCAGCCAATAAAAAGGCGACCAGAAATGCAGGGGTGCGTATAGACACTTTTTTTTCTCCCTTGATTGAAAACCTTGTTTGCCAAATGGCTTCAGCTCTTAACGACAACTCACGCAACTGCTTTAGTCTTTTCGCTACTATCAGTACAGGGCTGGATTATCCGGAACGGAACCTGGGAAAAAAAAGGGCAGCCGTCCTGGCTGCCCGTCATGACGTCGAGAAGGCTCAGCCGAACGTCAGTCCCATCGACTCGCGTACATCCCGCATGGTGTCGCGCGCCATCTCCTGCGCCTTCTCGCAGCCGTCGGCGAGAATGTTGCGCACCAAGTCAGGGTTGGCCTCGTAATGCTGTGCGCGCTCGCGGATCGGCGCGAGTTCGGCGAGCACCGCGTCGATCACAGGCTGCTTGCATTCGAGGCAGCCGATACCGGCGCTGGTGCAGCCCGCAGTCACCCACTGGCGCACGTTCTCGTCGGAATACACTAGATGGAACTGCCACACCGGGCAGACGGCCGGGTTGCCAGGATCAGTGCGGCGCACGCGCGCAGGATCGGTCGGCATGGTGCGGATCTTCTTCGCGACCACGTCCGGATCTTCGCGCAGGGCAATGGTGTTGCCATAGGATTTGGACATTTTCTGCCCGTCCAGCCCGGGCATTTTGGAAGCTTCGGTGAGCAGCGCGTCGGGCTCGGCAAGAATCATCCTGCCGGAGCCTTCCAGGTAGCCGAACAGGCGCTCGCGGTCGTTCAGCGACAGGTTCTGCGCATCGTTCAGCAGTGCCTTGGCGGATTCCAGCGCTTCATCATCGCCCTTTTCCTGGTAGGCAGTGCGGCATTCCTCGTACAGCCTGGCTTTTTTCGAGCCGAGCTTCTTCACCGCGGCGCGCGCCTTGTCCTCGAATCCCGGCTCGCGGCCATACATGTGATTGAACCGGCGCACCAGCTCGCGGGTGAATTCGATGTGCGGAATCTGATCCTCCCCGACCGGAACCAGATTGGCACGGTAGATCAGGATGTCGGCGCTCATCAGCAGTGGGTAGCCGAGGAAGCCGTAGGTCGAGAGATCCTTCTCGGTGAGCTTTTCCTGCTGGTCCTTGTAGGTGGGTACGCGTTCCAGCCAGCCGAGCGGCGTCATCATCGACAACAGCAGATGCAGTTCGGCATGCTCGATCACGCGCGACTGGACGAACAGCGTCGCCTGCGCCGGATCAACGCCAGCGGCGAGCCAGTCGATCACCATGTCGCGCGCATTCTCCTCGATCACATGCGGCGTGTCGTAGTGCGTCGTCAGCGCGTGCCAGTCGGCCACAAAAAACAGGCACTGGTACTCGTTCTGCAGACGCAGCCAGTTTTTCAGCACCCCATGATAGTGGCCAAGATGCAGGCGTCCGGTGGGGCGCATGCCGGAAAGAACGCGATTGGAATACATTTATCAGTCAGGCGTAAAAGTGGGTTCAGGACACCGCAACCTGGATCAGGTCGATCAGTTGCGCAGGTTCGAGCCCGGTGACCAGCGCAACCAGCCCGATGAACAGGCTGATCAACGGCCACAGGATAAAGCCGAGAAGCGTTGTGCCAGCGATCGGGATGACCATCAGGCCGATCAGGATGAACAGGCCATATGGCTCCAGTCTGGAAAGCTGAATGGCCTGTCGCATCGGCAGCAGACTCACGGCAATGCGGCCCCCGTCGAGCGGGGGTAGCGGGATAAGGTTGAGCGCCATCAGGATGACGTTGATGAACACGCCGGCCGCGCCCATCAGCATCAGCGGGGCAGTGGCGAAGCCGCTGCCCAGCACGTGGCCGAGCTGGATCATCAGTGCCCAGAACACCGCCATCACGAAGTTCACGCCGGGGCCTGCGGCAGCGACCCACAGCATGTCTTTCTTCGGATGGCGCAGACGGGAGAAATTAACCGGCACCGGCTTGGCCCAGCCGAAAAGAAAACCCGCCAGCATCAAGCTGATCGCGGGGACGAGGATCGTACCCACCAGATCGATGTGCTTGAGCGGATTGAGTGTGATGCGCCCCGCCGCCGCCGCCGTCATGTCGCCGAAGTAACGCGCAACATAACCATGCGCCGCTTCATGCAGTGTGATGGCAAAGATCACCGGCAACGCGAATACGGCGATTTTCTGGATCAGGGTAAGTTCCATCGGGTCAGGACTCGAAGTCGGAGGTATCGCCCTTGCCGAAACGGGTCACGGCGGGTGTGTCGCCAGTCAGGTCGACCACGGTGGTCGGCGTCAGGCCGCAGGCACCGCTATCGATGACAAGGTCGACCTGGCGCTCCAGGCGCTCACGGATTTCCCACGGCTCGGTCAGCGGCACGTCCTCGCCGAAAAGCAGCAAGGTGGACGACAGGATGGGCTCACCCAGTTCGGCCAGCAATGCCTGCACGACGGGATGCGCGGGAACGCGCAGACCGATGGTGTCATGCTTCTTGTGCAACAGCCGCTTCGGTACTTCCCGGGTACCGCGCAGGATAAAGGTGTATGCGCCCGGCGTGTGCGCCTTCAGAAAGCGGAACTGGGCGTTGTTCACCTGCGCATAGCGGCCGAGTTCGGACAGGTCGCGGCATACCAGCGTAAGGTCGTGTTCGCTGTCGAGCCCGCGTACCGACAGCAGCCGCATCGCGGCTTCCTTGTCGCCGATGTGACAACCCAGCGCATAGCAGGAGTCAGTCGGATAGACGATCACGCCGCCACGCCTGAGAATCTCCACTGCCTGCTGGATCAGGCGGGACTGTGGATTGTCGGCATGAATGTTGAAGAATTGCGCCATGAATGGTCAGGCCGGGGAAAGGGAAAAATGTGGCGCGAGTTCCGGCCAGCCCTGCCACACCGGTCTGCAATAATGTGGCAGCGCGGGCAGGCGGCCGATGTCGACGCCTTCGGCCGGCGCATGGAAATCCGTCCCGCGCGAGGCCTTGAGGCCGAAGGCGCGCGCAAGGTCGGCAAACTTGCCGTATTCGGAAGGATGGTGGCTGCCGGTGATGACTTCGATGCCCTCTCCGCCGAACGCACGAAAGGCATCCAGCAGCAGGTGCAGGTCACGCGCGTTGAACGCGTAGCGTCCGGGATGCGCGATCACCGCCATGCCGCCGCTTGCGCGGATCCAGTTCACGGCGCTTTCCAGCGAGGTCCATTCGTGCTCGACGTAGCCCGGGTTGCCGCGCGTGAGAAAGCGTCTGAATGCGCTGCGAATGTCGGGGGCGTGTCCCTGCGCGACCAGCCAGCGTGCGAAATGCGTGCGCCCTACCATCTGCTTGTTGACGGCGCAGTCGTAAGCGCCCTCGTAGGCGCCGGGTATGCCGGACTTTGCCAGATCGTCCCCCATGCGGCGGCCGCGTTCGATGCGCCCGGCACGGATGCCGGCGAGGCCGGCGGCCAGTTCGGGATGCGAAGAGTCGATGCGCAGGCCGACGATGTGCAGGGTCTGCCCGCGCCAGCTGACCGAGATCTCGACGCCCGGGATCAGCGTCACCCCGGCCGCGTCCGCCGCCACCCGTGCCGCGTCCAGACCGGCCACATCATCATGATCGGTCAGCGCGAGCACATGCACGCCGTTGGCCGCTGCGCGGGCAACGACTTCGGCAGGGGACAACATGCCGTCGGACACATTGGAATGGCAATGCAGATCGATATTGAGCATCGATGATCGGGATCAGGGAACCAAGGCCAAAAGCGCTTGGTCAGGAGGGGGAATCATAGCAAAATAAGCGGTCACCCGAATTACAGGCAGCTGCATCGCTCCACCATAATGAGAAAACTGCTGTTCGACCTCTTCCCCGTCATCGTCTTTTTCATCGCCTACAAAGTGGGCGATGCCAACGCCGAGGCCACGCGTGCGTTCATGGCTGGCCTGGGCTTGCCGCAACAGGTGGGTGCGGGCGACAAGCCCGGCATCTACCTCGCCACGCTGATCGCCATCGCCGCCAGTTTCGGACAGATCGGCTGGGTCAAGCTGCGCGGTCACAAGGTCGAAACGATGCTGTGGGTCAGCCTCGGCATCATCGTGCTGTTCGGCGGCGCCACCCTTTGGCTGCATGACGAGAGTTTCATCAAGTGGAAGCCGACCGTGCTGTACTGGGTCTTCGCGGCCGTCATTTTCGGCGCCGCCGCGTTCGGCCGCAACGTCATCAAAAATCTGATGAGCGCGCAAATGGAACTTCCCGACACCGCCTGGAGTCGGTTGAACGTGAGCTGGGGCAGTTTTTTTGCCTTCATGGGGCTTGCAAACCTGGTGGTTGCCTTCAACTTCTCGACCGACGCCTGGGTCAACTTCAAGCTGTTCGGCAGCCTGGGACTGATGCTGGTGTTCGTG
>JANJWF010000072.1 GCA_024709685.1 Thiobacillus sp. | reverse complement strand
GGTGAAAGGCATCGGGCCGAGGCGGCCCTCCTACACCAGCTCGATCAACCCACGCAGGGCCGCAGCCACCGCGCGAGAGCGGATTTCCTCGCGGTCGCCGTCAAGGCGGCAGGTGGACGACATGAGCGTGCCATCCGCCAGCGCCCAGCCGTAGCACACCAGGCCGACCGGCTTCTGCGGAGTGCCGCCGCCGGGGCCGGCAATGCCGGTAATGGCGAGGGTGGCCTGGGCGTGACTGTGCTTCAGGGCGCCGGCCGCCATCGCAGCGGCGGTTTCTTCGGAAACGGCGCCGTGGGAGGCGAGCGTCCTCTCGGACACACCGAGCATCTCGATCTTGGCGGCGTTGGCGTAGGTGATGAAGCCGCGCTCGTACCAGTGCGAACTGCCGGGCAGCGCGGTGACGAGCTGGCCAACCCAGCCGCCGGTACAGGACTCGGCGGTTGCGAGTTTCCAGCCGCGTTCGCACAGCTTGTCGCCTAGTTCGCGGGCGAGCTGGTGCAGTTCTTCATCGCTTACACGAGCCATTGCATTCCCTCGAGGACGGCGATCGCGTACAGCGCCGCCAGAAGATCGTCGAACATCACGCCGAAGCCGTTTTTCAGGTGGGTGTCGGCAAGCCGGATCGGCCACGGTTTCAGGATATCGAACAGGCGGAACAGTGCAAAGGCCAACGCTGTCCACAGCCAGCCTGACGGGGTGAGCGGCAGCGCCGGAATGAACATCAGAACGAGCGCGAAGGCGACGATCTCGTCCCACACCATGCCGCCATGGTCGGCAACGCCCAGCGCACGTCCGGTGCGCGCGCAGGCCCAGACGCCGAACAGGAAGGCAGCAATGATGAGAATGAACTGATTCGGCCGGTCGGCTGCGGCGGCCGTGACCAGCCAGAATAGCGGCAGCCCCAGCAGGGTGCCGACGGTGCCGGGCGCCTTCGGCGCAAGCCCGCTGCCCAAGCCGAATGCGACGAGGTGGGCGGGATGCCGGAGCAGGAAGCGGACGTCCGCCCTCTCGCCAACCTCTTTGCCGGGCGCGGGGGAGGGGCTATTCGTCGAAGTGGTCATAGCCGGTTCGGTCGAAGTGCAGCGCCTGGCCGTTGGCATCGACGACGGCGAGGCCGGGTTCGGCGGTGATGCGGCCGATGCGCGTCACCGCCACGCCCGCGGATTGCGCGGCCGCGGCGACCGCATCGCGCCGGGAAACGGGCGCGGTGAAGCACAGCTCGTAGTCGTCGCCGCCCGCCAGCATGCAGTCGCGCGCGACGGGCTCGTGCAGGTAGGCCTGCGCCACCGGCAGCGTCGGCAGCGTGGCGAACTCGAGCTTGGCGCCGACGTTCGAGCGCTCGAGGATATGGCCCAGGTCAGCGAGGAGACCGTCGGAGATGTCGATCGCGCTGGAGGCGACGCCGCGCAGCGCGATGCCGAGTTCGATCCGCGGCGTCGGCAGGTAGAGTGCGGGCAATACCTTGGCGGCGTCGATCTGCTCCATGAACAGACGGCCCTGGCGGTAGGCCAGCGCCAGCGCCGCCGAACCGATCACGCCGGAGACCCAGATATCGTCGCCGGCCCTGGCGCCTTCGCGCAGCAGTGCCTGAGACGGCGGCACTTCGCCGATGACCGTGATGCTGATGGTCAGCGCGCCGCGCGTGGTGTCGCCGCCGACCAGTTCGATGCCGTGCTGGTCTGCCATGCGGAAAAAGCCGCGCGCAAAGGCAGTGAGCCAGGCGTCGTCCGCTGCCGGCAGGGCGATCGCCAGCGTCGCCCAGCGCGGGGTCGCGCCCATTGCAGCGAGATCGGACAGGTTCACCGCCAGCGACTTGTGGCCGAGGCCTGCGGGACTGTCCTGCGGCGAGAAATGGCGGCCTTCGAGCAGCATGTCGGACGACACCGCGAGCTGCATTCCCGGCGACGGCGCCAGCAGTGCGCAGTCGTCGCCAACGCCCAGCACCGCGCCGGGGGCGGCGCGGGTGAAGTGACGGGCGATGAGTTCGAATTCCATTCGCTAGGATCTAGGGACTAGGATTTAGGGGGTTTTGTGCGGCTGCGCACGCTTGATGAATTCATGATGTGTGCCACGCTTTTCCCTAGCCCCTAGCCCCTAGCCCCTAGCCCCTAGCCCCTAGCCCCTAGCCCCTAGCCCCTAGCCCTTGCTTTTCGCCGCCTCGATCTCCACCGCGCGTACGTCCTGCGCCAGCTTGTCGAGCACGCCGTTGATGTATTTGTGGCCGTCGGTGCCGCCGAATTTCTTCGCCAGTTCGACGCCCTCGTTGATGGCGACGCGCCATGGCACGTCGGGGCAGTGCAGCAGTTCGTACGCGCCGATCAGGAGGATGCCGCGCTCGATGGGTGAGAGTTCGGCGATGGGGCGATCGAGCAGGGGACTGATGCGCGCGTTCAGCGTCCCCGCTTCCTTCAGCACGCCGTAGAGCAGGGTGCGGAAATAGGCCTCGTCGGCACGCTTGAACTGCTCGTCTTCTTTAAGGCTGGCGGCGATCAGGGTGACGTCTGCACCGCCGACCAGCCAGGCGTAGACGCCCTGCAGGGTGAATTCACGGGCAGTTTTTCGGGAGCCGGCCATTTTAAAGGCCACCTCGCGTAGAGAAGCCATACCTCCCTCGTCCTCGCCTTGCGGGGATAGAGGTGGGGAGAAGGTGATGCGCGTGGACGCAAGTCCGGTTCGGCATTCTGGTCATAGCCGCTTCAGCAGGTTGGCCATTTCGATCGCCACACGCGCCGCGTCGCGGCCCTTTTCCGCCATGCGTGCGTGAGCCTGTTCCTCGGTGTCCACGGTGAGGATCGCATTGGCGATCGGCACCCCGGTTTCGAGCTGCACGTCGAGGATGCCGCGCGAGGATTCGTTCGACACGACTTCGAAATGGTAAGTGTCGCCGCGCACCACTGCGCCGATCGCGATCAGCGCGTCGAACTTGCCGGACTGCGCCATTTTCTGCAGCGCCAGCGGGTGTTCGAGCGCGCCGGGCACGGCGACCAGCAGCACGTCGTTGCGGGCGACGCCGAGGCGGTCCAGTTCGATTTCACAGGCCGACAGCAGGCCTTCGCAGATGTCCTTGTTGAAACGGCTCATGACGATGCCGACCCTGAGCCCGCTGCCCTGATAGACCGGGTCGAGTTCGGAAATGTCGCTAGAGGTGCCCATGAGGTGTCCTTTCAGTGATCGGCCCGAGTCTTGTGGGGCCGAGTGAACAACAGGTTGGATAGATGCGGAGCCGGATCGAGGCACCGGCCGGTTCGGCCTTATGCCTTTTCAGAATAGCCGGTCACTTCCAGGCCGAAGCCATCCATGGCGGGCATCTTGCGCGGGCTGGCGAGGAGCTTCATCTTGACGACGCCGAGGTCGCGCAGGATCTGCGCACCGATGCCGTAGTCGCGCAGGTCGTACTTGCGGCTGTCGACCGGCGCCGGGTTGATGCGCTCGAGCAGCGCATCGGCGGTTTCCGGCCGATGCAGTAAAACCAGCACGCCGGACTGCGACTCGGCGATGCGTTCCATGGCCCCCATGATCGGCCACGAATGGCCGCCGCCGGTGACGTCGAGGAAGTCCATCACCGAGAGCGGCTCGTGTACGCGCACCAGGGTTTCGCGGTCGGCATGGATCTCGCCCTTGACCAGCGCGAGATGGGTTTCCTTTGCACACTTGTCGCGGTAGGCGATCAGCCGGAACGCGCCGTACACGGTCTGGATCAGGCGGTCGGCGGCGCGCTCGACCAGGCTCTCGGTCTGGTTGCGGTAATGGATGAGGTCGGCGATGGCGCCGATCTTCAGGCCGTGTGCCTGCGCAAACGGGATGAGGTCGGGCAGGCGCGCCATGGTGCCGTCGTCCTTGAGGATCTCGCAGATGACGGAAGCGGGTTCGAGTCCGGCCAGCCCGGCGAGGTCGCAGCCGGCTTCGGTGTGGCCGGCGCGTACCAGCACGCCGCCGGGCTGTGCACGCAGCGGGAAGATGTGGCCGGGCTGGATGATGTCGGCCGATCTGGCATCCTTCTTCACTGCAGCCTGGATGGTGACCGCGCGGTCGCCCGCGGAGATGCCGGTGGTCACGCCCTCGGCGGCTTCGATCGAGATGGTGAACGCGGTACCGTGCGGCGTCTGGTTGTCGGAGACCATCTGCTTCAGACCGAGCTGGCGGCAGCGGTCGTCGGTCAGCGTCAGGCAGATCAGTCCGCGCCCGTACTTGGCCATGAAGTTGATCGCGTCCGGGGTGACGTGCTCGGCAGCCATCACCAGGTCGCCCTCGTTTTCGCGGTCTTCCTCGTCGACCAGCACCACCATGCGGCCGGCCTTGAGTTCTTCGATAATTTCCGGGGTGGAGGCGAGGCTCATCAGTCTTTGTCCGTTATTTGGGTGAATTGCATCATGCGCTCGACATAGCGCGCGATCATGTCGACTTCCAGGTTGATGCGGCTGCCCGGTTGCAGGTACTTGAGCGTGGTCATCTCCAGCGTGTGCGGAATGAGGTTGAGCGCGAAGCGTGCGCCCTCCACCTGGTTGACCGTCAGCGACACGCCGTTCACGGTGATCGAGCCCTTGCGGATGATGTAGCGTGCAAGCCCGGCAGGTGCATCGATTTCCAGCAGATGCGACTCGCCCACCGGCGCGAACCGGTGCACTGTGCCGACCCCGTCGACGTGTCCGGAAACCAGGTGGCCACCGAGGCGGTCGGCCAGGCGCAACGCCTTTTCCAGGTTGACGTCGGCGCCGGGGACGAAACCCGCAGTGACGCGCAGGGTTTCAGCCGAGACGTCGACGGTGAAGCGGTCGGGGTTCAGCGCCACGGCGGTGAGACACACGCCGTTGACCGCGATGCTGTCGCCGACGGCAACGTCGGAAAAGTCCAGCCCGCCGCCGGTGATGACCATGCGCGCATCGGCGCCGCGCGCTTCGTATTCGTGGATGCGGCCTACGGATTGAATGATGCCGGTAAACATGCGGTGTCAAGGCCAGCCAGTGAGACCCGGCATTGTAGGCGTTTAGACGGGGCGGGTGAACCCCGGCGTCGCCTCAACGGCGCGGAATGACCGTGGTCCCGAATAGGTTATAAGGATAAGCGGGTCTTGAAATTGTTATAATGATTCGATTGTGAGCATCGGAACACCGGCATGAACACGCCCCGACCATTCGCCATTCGCGGCCGCCTCCTGCTGCCCATCGTGCAGGGCGGCATGGGCGTGGGCGTGTCGGCCCACCGGCTGGCCGGCGCGGTGGCACGCGCCGGCGCCATGGGCACGATCGCGAGCATCGACCTGCGCCACCACCACGCCGATCTGTCTCAGGAGGCGAAGCACTGCCGCGACAAGGACGAACTCAATCGCCTCAATCTCGTCGCACTCGACCGCGAGATCAAGGCCGCGCTGAAGATCGCGGCCGGCCGCGGACTGGTGGCGGTGAACGTGATGAAGGCGGTGGACGCCTACCCCAGCCACGTGCGCCAGGCCTGCGCCTCGGGCGCGCAGGCGATCGTGATGGGCGCCGGGCTGCCGCTCGATCTGCCGGAACTCGCCGAGGGCTATCCCGAGGTCGCGCTGATCCCGATCCTGTCGGACGCGCGGGGCGTCGCCATCACATTGAAGAAATGGGCGCGCCTGAAAAAATTCGGGAGCGGCGGCCGCCTGCCGGACGCCATCGTGATCGAGCATCCGCGCTACGCCGGTGGGCACCTCGGCGCACGGAACGCGGCCGATCTTGCCGATGGACGTTTCGACTTCTCCGAAGTGCTGCCCGACGTATTCAAGGTGTTCGACGAGATGGGCATCGCGCGCTGGCAGATACCGATCATCGTCGGCGGCGGCGTCAACAGCCATGAAAAACTGCTGGCCGCGCTGGTGCTGGGCGCTGCCGCCGTGCAACTGGGCACGCCGTTTGCCGTCACCACGGAGGGCGACGCCCACCCCAACTTCAAGCGCGTATTGCTGGACGCGAAACCCGAGGACATCGTCACCTTCATGAGCGTGGCCGGCCTGCCTGCACGCGCGGTGAGAACGCCGTGGCTTGCCAACTACCTCAATCGCGAACAGAAATTACAGGCCCGTGCCAAGGCCGACCCCGAGCGCTGCGCCATCGGCCTGCACTGTCTCGCGCAATGCGGCTTGCGCGACGGGATCGATACAGCCGGGCAGTTCTGCATCGATTCGCAGCTGGTGGCCGCGCTCAAGGGCGATGTCAACAAGGGCTTGTTCTTCCGCGGTTCGGAATCGCTGCCCTTCGGCAGCGCCATGTGCACGGTTCAGGAACTGATCGATTATCTGCTCACTGGCGTGAAGCCCGATCAGGTGGCCGCCGAACGGGTGGCTTCAATAGCATGAGCACCCTCAGCGACCGCGTCCACACCTTCGGCCGCGCCATGCTGGAACGGCACGGCGAGCGGGTGCACAAGATCGCGCTCGACGCCGGCTTCACCTGCCCGAACCGCGACGGCAGCAAGGGCATTGGCGGCTGCACGTTCTGCAACAACAAGTCGTTCGCCCCGGGTGTGCGCGAGCCGGCGTCGCTCGTCGAGCAGTTCGACCGTGCACGCGGGCGCATCGGGCGCGGCACGGGGGCACAGCGCTTCATCGCCTATTTCCAGGCCTACACCAACACCTACGCGCACGTCGACGAGCTGCGTGCGCTCTACGATTCGGCGCTGGAAGCGCCGGACGTGATCGGGCTGGCGATCGGCACCCGGCCGGACTGCGTGCCGCCGCCCGTTCTGGATCTCCTCGCGGAATACCGCGACCGCGGCCACGAGGTGTGGCTGGAGCTCGGCCTTCAGTCTTCGTTCGATGCCACCCTGGCGCGCGTCAACCGCGGCCACGGCTTCGCCGAATACGAGGCGGCAACCCGGGCGGCGCGGGCGCGCGGTATTCCGGTGTGCTGCCACCTTATCGTCGGTCTGCCCGGCGAGGACGCATCTCACAGCCATGCCAGCCTCGACCGGGTGCTCGATGTCGGGGTGGACGGGCTCAAGCTGCACCCGCTGCACGTGGTGAAGCACACCAAATTGGCGATCGAATGGAAGCGGGGCGAATACGTACCGCTGGCCGAAGCGGATTACCTGCATATCGCAACCGACCTGATCGAGCGCACGCCGTGGGAGGTGGTGTACCACCGCGTCACCGGCACCGCGGCGCCGGATATCCTGCTGGCGCCCGCATGGTGCGCGAAGAAATGGGACGTACTGAACGGCATTGCCGATGAACTGGTGCGGCGCGACAGCCGTCAGGGCTCGCGCACCGGCCAAATCTGGAAGGAGAAAAGTCATGCCGCTTGATCTCGTCTGTCCGGCGGGCAGCCTGGTTTCGCTCAAGGTCGCCGTCGACAACGGCGCCGATGCGGTCTACATGGGATTCCGCGACAACACCAACGCGCGTGCCTTCCCCGGACTCAACTTCGACGAGGCGCAGGCGGCGGAAGGACTGCGCTATGCGCACGAGCGCGGCCGCCGTGTGCTGCTCGCACTCAATACCTATCCGCAGACAGACAGCTGGAGCCGCTGGACCGGTGCGGTCGACCGCGCGGCGAAGCTCGGCATAGATGCGGTGATCCTCGCCGACCCCGGGCTGATGCGCTACGCGGTCAAGCATTATCCGAATCTCCGGCTGCATCTTTCGGTGCAGGGCTCAGCCACCAGCTACGAGGCGGTGAACTTCTACCGTGAGCATTTCGGCATCCAGCGCGCCGTGCTGCCGCGCGTGCTGTCGCTGCCGCAGGTGGAGAACGTGGTGAAGAACACCGAGGTCGAGATCGAGCTGTTCGGCTTCGGCGGCCTGTGCGTGATGGTGGAGGGCCGCTGTCTGCTGTCGTCATACTGCACCGGCGAATCGCCCAATTCGGCGGGTGTGTGCTCGCCAGCGAAGTCGGTGGAGTGGAAGGATACGCCGACCGGGCTGGAGTCGCGCCTGAACGGCGTGCTGCTCGACCGCTACGGCAAGGACGAAAAGGCGGGCTATCCCACCCTGTGCAAGGGTCGCTTCGAGGTTGGCGGCGAAACCTATTACGCCATCGAGGAACCCACCAGTCTCAACACCCTCGACCTGCTCCCCGAGATGCTGAAAATGGGGATCGGCGCCATCAAGATCGAAGGGCGCCAGCGTAGCCCGGCCTACGTGGCGCAGGTGACGAAGGTGTGGCGCGCTGCCATCGATGCAGTGAAGAAGAACGCTGAGGGCTTCAAGCCGGCGCCCGCCTGGCAGGCCGAGCTCAACAAACTGTCGGAAGGGCAGAGCCATACGCTCGGCGCCTACCACCGCCCCTGGAAGTGAGTGTTATGAATCTGAGTCTGGGTCCGTTGCTCTATTACTGGTCACGCGACGACGTGCTCGCCTTCTATGAAGAGGCCAGGCACTGGCCGGTGAAGCGCGTGTATCTGGGCGAGAGCGTATGCTCGCGCCGCCATCTCCTGCGCTTGCCTGACTGGCTGGCAGTGGCCGAACAGCTCGCCGTTGCCGGAAAGGAAGTCGTGATCTCGACCCAGACGCTGATCGAGTCGGAGTCCGACCTCAAGACGCTGCGCAGGATCGTCGGCGATGGCCGCTTCCAGGTCGAGGCCAACGAATGGGGAGCGGTGCGGCTGCTGTCCGAAGCGGGTGTGCCTTTCGTCGCAGGGTCCACGCTCAACGTCTACAATCCCGAGACGCTCGCGGTGCTTGCCGGGCTGGGGGCGCGGCGCTGGCTGCCGCCGGTGGAAATATCGCATGTCGCCCTGAGGGCGCTGCTCCAGCATGCGCCCACCGCCATGGAAACCGAAGTCTTCAGCTACGGCCGGCTTCCGCTGGCGTATTCTGCGCGCTGCTTTACCGCGCGCCATTACAACCTGCCCAAGGACGATTGCCAGTTCCGCTGCCTCGACCACCCCGACGGGCTGGCGCTGTCCACCCGCGAGGGCAGGCCCTTCCTGACCCTCAACGGCATCCAGACGCAGTCCGCTGGCGTCTACAACCTGATCGGCGAATTGCCCGCGCTGCGGGAACTCGGCATCGCCAGCCTGCGCCTGTCGCCACAGTCGCGCCATATGGGGCGCGTGGTCGAGACCTTCCGGGCTGCTCTGGCGGATGAGCAGGATGCTGCCAGCGCACTGGCGCGCATCATGCCCGGCCCGCCGGTCGACGGCTACTGGCATGGTCATGCGGGACTGGACTACGGGGAGGAACGCTCTTGCTGATTACGCGCAGGCTGGAATTCGACGCCGGTCATCGCATCCCCCATCACTCGAGCCAGTGCCGGCATCTTCACGGCCATCGCTATGCGCTTGAAATCACGCTCTCGGGCGAGATCATCCGCAGTGAAGGCGCTGCGGAACAGGGCATGGTGATGGACTTTTCCGAGGTCAAGCGCATCGCCGATGCCATGCTGGTCAGCCAGTGGGACCACGCCTTTCTGGCATATCAGGGCGACCGCGCCGTGGTCGAGTTTCTGGCGTCGCTCCCCGCACACAAGACCGTGTTGCTGTCGGTGGTCCCCACCGCAGAAAATCTTGCAGCCGAGGCGTTCCGCATTCTCGATGCCGCCTATTCCGATACCTATGGCAACCAGTTGCAGCTGCAACGGGTGCGCCTTTATGAAACCCCCAACAATTGGGCGGATGCCGTGCGGTAGGGAACGGCCCACTCACGCAAAGGAGCGATCATGATGAACCTTGCCTTCCCGCCGCTGCTGGCCAACGTGGTCGCCCGGCTTCCGGTCACGCCTCCCAGCCTGGCGTTTTCTGCGTTGGCGAACCGTCTTCTGTGGCCCGCCCTGAAAACGCTCGACTGGCAATCCCTGGTCGGCCGGCGTTACGCCATCCGGGTCAAGGATATCGGTCTTAGCGTACGCTTCACCGTCACGCAGCGCGGCTTCGCGCCGGATAGCGGGGCACCTGAACTCACCATCAGCGCCAATGCCCGGGACTTCCTGCTGCTGCTCAGCCGCCGCGAAGACCCTGACACACTCTTCTTCAGCCGCCGCCTGGTGAGCGAAGGCGATACCGCGCTCGGCCTTACCGTCAAGAATCAACTCGACGCGCTCGACCCCGAGGCCGTGCTTCGACAACTGCCGGCGCCTCTCGCGCGCGCAGCCCAGCGCATGATGGCAACCTAGAATCCGCGGGTCCGCGAAGCGGGTACTGTTCAGAACTGGTCGGCTGTCCACTCGTCCAGATAAGTACATGCCTCCGGAGTGGGTGTCCTGGACGCCTTGCCCAGCAGAGGTGTGTAGCAGAGGTACTGGTTGCCGGAACTGTCGGACAGGTTGCGCAGCGGCATGTCGCCCAGGGTTTCGTAACCTTGCGCATCCATCATGACGAACTGGTATTCGTCTCCGACATCGACTTCCAGCTTGCCGCCGTTGCCCTCGCCGTATTTTTTCCACCAGCTGTCAGGGTTGGCACCGTCGTAGTAGGAGGACATGTGCTGATCACTCTGCGTGTGCCAGGAAATGATCGTCGGTTCCCGCACGTCATTCTCTTTGGCGATCTGTTTGGCCAGGATGCTCGCGCTCTGGAAATTGAGCGTGCCGCCCGGGTAGTTGATGTGTACGTTTTTCATGGCGTTTTCCTCCTGCAAAATGAGTAACCTGTACAGCAGGAAAGATTGCTGCACAGCCTACTTTATTTGTAGGCGAATACCGGGCGAAAACAGTTAACCATTGTCGATGCAGGTCTGGTTCGTGATTAAAAGCATCTATATGGGGACCGCGCCTGCCGGGTAACGCTCGAGCGGTTGGTGTTCACCCGGTGCGATTCGCGGGATCGGCGTCCGGAATCTGTTTGCCGGCATCCAGCTCATCGACCCCGGGCACCCGGAAGATGCCTTGCAGCCGGAGCAATTCATCGCGATGCTGGGCCGCCAGTGCATTCAGTACTTCGTGCCCCTTGGGCCTGAGATGCACTTCCACCTCGCGCCGGTCGTTACGCCCCACCCGGCGTTGCACCAGTCCCAGCTTTTCACAGCGCGAAATCAGCGAGACGGCCCCGTGATGATGAGACTGAAGACGCTCGGCCAACTCGCTCACCGTGGCCCAGTCCCGCCCGGGAAACCCGCGTACGTGTAGCAGCAACTGGTACTGAAGATGGGTGATGCCATGCAGGTGCGTCGCCTCCTCGCTGAAGCGCAGGAAGCGCCGCAGCTGGTAACGGAAATTGGAAAGCGTTTCGAAATCGTCTTTACTTAAAGCGGGTTGCGGCATTTTTTCCGTTCCTGGATTGCTTTCTGTTTGGTATTTATATCACGTTGTGATATAAATTAATCGGGAGGCTTTTGATCTCCCGGGCCTTCGGGTCACAAGCCCTCGGCCGGGTGCCATCTTCTAAAGGAGATTCACATGAGTATCCTGCACATTCACAAATTGTTCGCCTCGTCTCCCGAGGAGTGGAACGCGTTTGCGAGCCGGCAAACGTCCGCATTCAAGCTGTTCCTCTTTCTGGTGGTGCCGTTTTCATTGATTCCGCCCTTGATGCTGGAGTATGCGGGCCAGCATATCGGCGCCGTCATGTATCCGGATGTCCCCGGGCAGGCCTGGAGCATCGCCGCGCTCGTCTTCCTGTTCGCCGAGCTGGTCACCGTTCCGCTCATGGCCGTGGCGATCAAGTCGGTAGCCGACAGCAAGGGAATCAAGAGTGATTACCACGATGCCTTCAAGCTGGCAGCCATTTCAGCCATCCCGCTCTGGCTCTCGTCGCTGGTGCTTTTCTCCGACCAGGTCGCCCTGATCATGGTCATGATCATTCTGGGCGTCGCGGCCTCGATCGTGCTGATCTTCCGTGGCGTGAAGGGCATCCTGAAAGTCGAGGAGGGACTGATCGCCTTTGACATCGCCTATACCGTCACGGCGCTTGGGCTCATCGCGTGGGTCGCACTCGTCGTGCTGGGGCTTGTACCGGCGATCACCTGACAGGTCGGGTGGAAATCGCAGAATTGCCAACCGTCTGGCCGGCCGGGCCAGGCATTTCCAAGGAGAGTGAACAATGGATGTAACGCTCAACCTGCCCGCCCTCGATGAGGAGGGTTATCTGGTCGAACCGGGCGATTGGAACGAGGATCTTGCCGAATATCTCGCGCAAACGGAGAACGTCAAGCTCACTGACGATCACTGGGATGTCATCCGCTTCATGCGCGAATACTACGACGAGCACCAGATTGCACCGGACGCGCGTTACGTGATCAAGCATCTATCCGGGCGTCTGGGCACCGACGCGCGCAACGTACTCTTCAAAATGTTCGCCTACGGCTACGTCAAGCAGGCGTGCAAGATCGCGGGGATGAAACGTCCGCGCGCCTGGAGCACGGGCTGATTCGGCGGCGACAACGTCGCCAGCACCTCGTGCAGGCGGCGCGTGTCAGTCACGTGCCAAACAAACAGGATTGGTCAGGAAAAGCGTCCGCCGTAACGGGCAAAGCGTCGCACTGCCGAGAGCAGATTGACCCACAGCAGCAGCGCCGACAGCGCCAGCACGGCGCCCGCCGCCATGGCCAGCTGGGGCCACTGCGTGGTGGCGGCGAGAAGTACGCAAGCCACGATATGGAGGCCGAATTGCCAGTGCATGTGGCTCTCCGCGATCATGTCCCTCATGGTCGGGATGGTGCCGGCACGTGCCTGTAATTGCGCCTGCAAGTGAAACCAGGCGAGAAAAGGCACGATCTTGTAGAGCATCCCGCTCACCACGCTGACTGCGAACCCCGCGATGAACAGCACGCCCAGCAGCAGCGGATAGGTGTCGCCGCCTGCCCAGCGGGGCTGTGCCTGGGCCAAAGCCCAGACGACAGCGCAACTGAGCAGGCTGGCCATGCCGAAGCGCCAGTAATTGAGGGTGATGTCGGGCAGTTTCCTGCGCCTGCGCGCCTGCAAGCCGAGGGTGGTGACCGCAAACAGCACAACGACGCCTGCGAGCCCGGTGTCGACGACGTGCACGGCGACCCCGGGCAGCCAAGGCGCGATGGCGTGCAGCAGCAGGAGGCCGAACAGGCTGCCGGTCAGCCAGCGGCTCAGCCATGACGGATAAGGTGGGGTGATCTGGAACATCGGCACGACCTGGAACGCGACGCCGATCACCAGCATCAGCACCCAACCGAGCAGGCCGAAGCCGACATGCGCGGCGCTGGCCGCCTTGACGATGGGAGGGACCCATCCGCCGGCACGCAGGAGGGCCAGGACCAGCCCGAGCAGGAGAGTGATGGCCAGGCCGATCACCGCCAACCGAATTCCTCTGACGGTAACACTTGAAACCGCGCGGCCGAGGCTGACTGCCGCTGCCACGACAAAAACCGCGAAGCCGCCGGCAAGCAAGACGGCGGCAAGGCCGTACGCGAGCGGCCTGGCACTCAGAAAGCCTGCCATCAGGGCCACGGTGCCCAATACGAGAGATACGTGGCTGACCCAGGCGACGCGGCGGGGCGCCGGCAGTTTCGAGCCCGCCACCACCGGCAGCATTTGCGTCAGCGCACCCAGCATCACCATGGCGAGGAAGCCCAGCGTCAGCGCGTGGGTGAGGGCGAGCGCCTCGGGTGTCCAGCGTGAGGCCAATGCCTCAGGCGCGAACACGACGAGGCCTGCGGCGGCGGCGAGAAACAGCGGCGCAGTGAGAAAGAAGCGCAGCGGCAGCGAGAACGGCGGCGCCTGGTCGAAGGACAGACCGGCTTGCAGGCTCATCGGGCGGAATTCCCATCAGACACGGTATGCCTGGCGATCAGGATACTGCTTGCATGGAACCGATCAGGCCGTCGCGCTGGTCGCCGAGCATCTGGTCGGACATGGGATAGAGCATGTTCTCCTCCTTCAGATTATGTTGCTGCATCAGCATGTTGAGCGTTTCCGACAGGCCAAGGTAGCCGTTGCGGTCGGCATCGGCTGCGGCGCGTGCCATGTCCTGGAACAGCGCGCGCATCTGCTCGTGTTCCATGCGCATGACCTGCGTCGGCCCCATGCTGTTCCCCATGCGGGCTTCGAATGCGGGAAACAGCACCTGCTCCTCCATCGCCAGGTGGTGCGCCATGGCCGCCAGAAAGCGATCGAACAGGCTGCGTGCGCTGTCCCAGTTTTTTTGTGCCGCGGCAGCTTCAGCAGAGGCGAACAGATCGTCGCAGCTGCGGTGGTCGCTGCCAAGAAATTCCAGAATCGTCGACATGCAGAGTCTCCTTTAAGACTATGAAATTGCGTGTTGTTAAGTTTATCAGGATATCCTAACCCGCAATTCTTCTTGACATAAACACAAGCCGTTGTATGTTTTACATCTGGCGGGCACAAAATGTTGTTTACGAGGAGACGGAAATGAACGTGATAGAAGCGCTTCCCCGCGAAGTCATCAAGCGGGACGGGCACCGGGCAAGTTTCGATGCTGCGAAGATACGTTCGGCCATTCTACGGGCCGGGCAGGCCAGTGGCGACTTCGGCGAGGCCGAAGCCGATCTTTTGACGGCCCAGGTGGTGAAAGTGTTGATCCACAAGTTCCGCAGCACCCCCCCGACCATCGAACGCATTCAGGACGTGGTCGAGCAGAGCCTGATCGCGGCCAATCATCTCGCCACGGCCCGTGCTTACATCGTCTATCGCGAGAGCCACAAGAAGCTGCGCGAGGACCGCAAGACGGTGGTCGACGTCGAAGCATCGATCAACGAATACCTGTCGCGCCAGGACTGGCGCGTCAACGCCAACGCCAACCAGGGCTACTCGCTGGGCGGCCTGATTCTCAACGTCTCCGGCAAGGTGGTCGCCAACTACTGGCTCAACCACGTCTACCCGCCCGAACTCGGCGAGGCGCACCGCGACGGCTCGATCCACATCCATGACCTCGACATGCTGGCCGGCTACTGTGCCGGCTGGTCGCTGCGCACGCTGCTGCACGAAGGCCTGAACGGCGTGCCCGGCAAGGTCGAGGCGGGCCCGCCCAAGCACATGTCGTCGGCGGTCGGGCAGATCGTCAACTTCCTCGGCACCCTGCAGAACGAATGGGCCGGCGCGCAGGCGTTCTCCTCGTTCGACACCTACATGGCGCCGTTCATCCGCCGCGACGAGATGAGCTACGGCGAGGTGCGCCAGTGCATCCAGGAACTCATCTACAACCTCAACGTGCCGTCGCGCTGGGGCACCCAGACGCCGTTCACCAACCTGACCTTCGACTGGACCTGCCCGGAAGATCTGCGCGAACAGGTACCGCTGATTGGTGGTGTGGAGATGCCGTTCACCTACGGCGAACTGCAGGTCGAGATGGATATGATCAACCGCGCCTACATCGAGGTGAAGACTACCGGCGACGCGAAAGGGCGGGTGTTCACCTTCCCGATCCCCACCTACAACATGACACCGGATTTCCCGTGGGAATCGGAAAATGCCGAACGGCTGTTCGCCATGACCGCGCGCTATGGTCTGCCGTACTTCCAGAACTTCATCAATTCCGAGATGAAGCCCAACCACATCCGCTCGATGTGCTGCCGCCTGCAACTCGACCTGCGCGAGCTCCTGAAGCGCGGCAACGGCCTGTTCGGCTCGGCCGAGCAGACCGGATCGGTCGGCGTGGTGACGGTGAACTGCGCGCGCCTCGGATATGAGTACCAGGGAGACGAGGCCGGGCTCTTCCGTCGCCTCGACGCACTGCTCGACATGGGACGCAACGGCCTCGAGATCAAGCGCAAGGAGATCCAGCGGCTGATGGACAACGGCCTCTTCCCCTACACCAAGCGTTACCTCGGCACGCTGCGCAACCACTTCTCGACCCTCGGAGTCAACGGCATCAACGAGATGATCCGCAACTTCAGCGCGGGCGAGCACGACATCACCACCGAGTGGGGCCACGCTTTCGCGATCCGCCTGCTCGATCACATCCGCACGCGCATCGCGGCATTCCAGGAAGAGACGGGCCACATGTACAACCTGGAAGCAACGCCTGCGGAAGGGACCACCTACCGCTTCGCCAAGGAGGATCGCAAACGCTACCCCGGCATCCTGCAGGCCGGCACCGCCGATACACCGTACTACACCAACTCGTCGCAGCTTCCGGTCGGGTTTACCGACGATGCCTTCGAGGCGCTGGAGCGGCAGGACGATCTGCAGCGCAAATACACCGGCGGCACCGTGCTGCACCTCTACATGTCGGAGCACATCTCGTCAGCGGAAGCGTGCAAGAAGCTGGTGCGCCGTGCGCTGGAGGGCTTCCGTCTGCCCTACATCACAATTACGCCGACTTTCTCGATCTGTCCCAAACATGGCTACCTCGCCGGCGAGCACGAGTTCTGTCCCACGTGCGACGAGGAAGCCCTGTCCCGCAAGCGTGCTGTTGCAGCCTGACCAACCCCAAGGAGACCCCCATGAATGACATGACCGTAGACCAAGCCGTGATCGCTGTTGCGTTGAAGGACGAGGAACGCACCCGCTGCGAAGTCTGGACCCGCGTGATGGGTTACCATCGCCCGACTTCCAGTTTCAACAAGGGCAAGCAGGGCGAGCACCACGAGCGGCGCTTCTTCGTCGAGGGGCGCTGCCGCCTCGGTTGATGACCATGCTGCGCGTCGGAGGCCTGACGCCGCTCTCCACCACCGACTGGCCAGGCATGCTGGCCGCGGTGGTGTTTTGCCAGGGCTGCCCGTGGCGCTGCGGCTATTGCCACAACCCGGACCTGATTCCGGCGCAGGGCGGCAATGAAATCCCCTGGCAGGATATTCTGGCGTTTCTCCGCCGCCGCCAGGGACTGCTCGACGCCGTGGTGTTTTCCGGAGGCGAGCCGACGCTGCAGGCAGGCCTGCCGGATGCGATGCGTGAGGTGCGAGCGCTCGGATTCAAGATCGGCCTGCATACCGGCGGCATGTATCCGAAGAAACTGAGTGCAGTCCTGCCGCTGGTCGACTGGGTCGGACTCGACGTGAAAGCGCCGTTTGCGGCCTACCCGCGCATCACCGGCGTCGCGGGGAGTGGCGAGCGTGCCGAGGCCGGGCTGCAGCAGCTCCTGGCATCCGGCGTCACCCATGAAATCCGTACCACCGTGCATCCGGCGCTGCTGAACGACGCGGAAGTGTCCGGCCTTGCGCACGACCTCGCCGCGCGCGGCGTCAAGCATTACGTCGTCCAGGCGTTTCGCAGCCAGGGATGCGGGGACGAGACCTTGCGTCAGAGTGCAACGCGCGGCCGGCCCCTGCAGGATCTGGGCGGGGAATTGGCGGGGGCATTCGAGCGGTTTGCCGTGCGAACGGCGTAGATCAATCAACTCCGCGGCGGGTGCCCGCGCGCAGAAAAAGCGGCCATTGCAGCGTGCGCAAAGCGCCGGGCTCACCCCACCCGGGCTGAAGCTCGGCCATCAGCGCCGGCAACGGATCGTGGCCTCGTGCGGCCTGGTAACGCTTCACTGCCGACCAGGTGGAGAGATAGTCCATCAGCCGGTACAGGCTCCACTCGACCTCGATCTGAAAGGTCGGTGGGGTGAGTTCCGCAAACGGGAATTCAAGGCCGCGATAGGCGTCGTCGATTAGCGCGCGTTCGGGCGGCCAGTATGGACCGATGGTTTCGGCATAGAAGCGCCGGAAAGGCGCGTCCATATCCCCCGGCAGCACTATACGGCCGTACCCCCACAGGGCGAGCACTCCACCGGGTTTCATGACGCGCGCCACTTCGGTGTAGAACCGTGGCAGGTCGAACCAGTGCGCCGCCTGTGCGACGGTGACGAGGTCGACGCTGCGTTCGGGCAAGCCACTGGCTTCGGCGGGGGCAACCCGGTAATCGATGGCGGGATGCGGCACCGCATGGCCGATCTGCTCGGCGGAGGCATCGGTGGCAATGACCTGGCGGAAGTACGGCGCCAGTCCGAGCGCCGCCTGGCCGCTTCCGGTAGCGCAGTCCCAGGCGGCGTCGTGACCGCTGCATCGGCCGGCGAGCCAGGCGAACAGCGCGGCAGGATAGTCCGGACGATAGGCTGCGTAACGGTCGGATGCCGACGAGAAATGGTCCTTGAAACCGCTCATGCCGGCTGCAGCGTCAGGCGCAGGTCGGCGCCGAGCTGACGCACGTCGACCAGCCTGAAACGGGCGGCATCGGCCAGCGACGCCAGCGGCGGCTGTGCGAACAGCCCGCGTGCGCTGTCGCCCAGCGCCAGCGGCGCTACATACGCCACCCATTCGTCGACCAGGCCGGCGGCGAGCAGTGTGCCGTTGAGTACGGCGCCGGCTTCGACATGCAGCTCGTTGATGCCGCGCTGCGCCAGGAGCTTGAGCAGCGCGGCAAGGTCGACGTGGCCGTCGGTGCCCGGCAGCTCGATCACCTCCGCGCCCGCGCGTTCGAGCGTGGCGCGAATAGCGGGATCCGCATGGTGGCAGGCGATCAGTGCCGGCAGGATCGCCGCGTCCGCCGGTGTCTTCAAGGCGGAGTCGACCACTACGCGCAACGGCTGGCGGCCGATATCGAAGTCACGCACATTCATGCGCGGATTGTCGGCGAGCACGGTGCCGCGACCGGTGAGGATGGCGCAGGCGCGCGCGCGCAGCTTCTGCACGTCGGCGCGGGCGGCCTCGCCCGTGATCCATTGCGACTGGCCGTTGGCGAGCGCGGTCTTGCCGTCCAGCGTCGATGCGGTCTTCAGGCGCACCCACGGGCGGCCCCGCGTCATGCGTGAAACGAAACCGGGGTTGAGCGCACGCGCCTCGGCCTCCATCAGGCCGACCTCGGCGGCGATGCCGGCCAGCGTCAGCATGGCGATGCCGCCGCCGCCGACCAGAGGGTTGGGATCGCCCATCGCTGCCACCACGCGTCCCACACCGGCCTGGACCAGCGCCTCGGCACACGGCGGGGTGCGGCCGTGGTGCGAGCAGGGCTCGAGCGTGACGTAGACCGTCGCGCCGCGGGCGGCGGCGCCCGCCGCTTTCAGTGCGTGGACTTCGGCATGCGGCATGCCGGCACGTTCATGCCAGCCCTCGCCGATGACGCGGCCGTCCCTGACAATGACGCAGCCGACGCGCGGATTGGGGGCGGTGGTGTAGAGTCCGCGCGCTGCGAGCTGCAGTGCGCGTGACATGTAGAAGGAATCGGCGGCGGAAAATCTCATCTCCGTGCGGCAAAATGTAGGACCGCGTGAACAGTAGCATGGCTGGACGGCCAACCGTCAGGCTGGCCGCCAATTTTGCCGGATGGGCGCGGGATCCAGGCGGCGCTTACGCCTACTGAAACAAGTCGTCGCCGTCTGGCGGCGGCGTACGTTCCAGATCCTGCAGCATCTCGCGAAAATCGTCCGGCTCCTGAAAGCTCTTGTAGACCGAGGCGAAACGGATGTAGGCGATCTTGTCGAGCTTCTTCAGCTCGTGCATCACCAGTTCGCCGATCTCGCGTGCCGGCACTTCGCGCGCACCGCGCGTCAGCAGCAGCTGGCGGATGCGGTCGACCGAGGCGTCGACCAGTTCGGTCGGAACCGGTCGCTTGTGAAGTGCGCGACGGAACCCTTCGCGCAGTTTGGCTTCGGAGAAATCCTCGCGTGTGCCGTTGGTCTTGACGATCTGCGGCGGCCGCAGTTCGGCGGTTTCCCACGTGGTGAAGCGCTTGTCGCACTCCGCGCAGCGGCGGCGGCGGCGGATCGCGTCCCCTGCGTCATTGACGCGGGAGTCGATGACCTGGGTGTCAAGGGAACCGCAGAAGGGACATTTCATGAAACCCCCTGTAAACCTACTGCGCTTGCCAACTTGAACGCGGGCAGTGCTCGGAATCCTCATATACTTCTATGTACATTCCGGTTCCTCCACGCTGGCCGCGTCCAATCCGGCTGCGCTCGCTACGGTTTCCAGGGGATTTCATCCGGCTCGACCCGTTCAACCATACACCGGAAACTTCGCCGTCAGCTTCGCCGCTTCGCCCTTCACGCGCTCGATCACCGCCTCGTCGTTCGGCGCGTCGAGCATGTCGGCGATGAGGTTGGCGAGCTGTTCGGCTTCGAGTTCCTTGAAGCCGCGCGTGGTGATCGCCGGAGTGCCGATGCGGATGCCGCTGGTGACGAAGGGCTTCTGCGGGTCGTTGGGGATGGTGTTCTTGTTGACCGTGATGTGGGCGCGGCCGAGCAGTGCCTCGGCTTCCTTGCCGGTGAGGTTCTTGGCGCGCAGGTCGACGAGAAACACATGACTCTCGGTACGGCCGGAGACGATCGCCAGTCCGCGCTCGATCAGTACCTTGCACATGACCAGCGCGTTTGCGATGACTTGTTCCTGGTAATGTTTGAATTCCTTGCTCGCCGCTTCCTTGAATGCGGTGGCCTTGCCGGCGATGACGTGCATCAGCGGACCGCCCTGCAGGCCGGGGAAGATCGCGGAGTTGATCGCTTTTTCGTGCTCGGCCTTCATCAGGATGATGCCGCCGCGCGGGCCGCGCAGCGTCTTGTGCGTGGTCGACGTGACGACATCGGCGTGCGGCACGGGATTGGGGTACACGCCGGCGGCGATGAGGCCCGCGTAGTGCGCCATGTCGACCATGAAGATCGCGCCGATTTCCTTTGCCACACGGGCGAAGCGCTCGAAGTCGATCCTGAGCGCGTAGGCCGAGGCGCCGGCGATGATGAGCTTGGGCTTGTGTTCGCGCGCGAGCCGCTCCATCTGCGCGTAGTCGATCTCTTCCTTTTCGTCGAGGCCGTAGGCGACGACGTTGAACCACTTGCCGCTCATGTTGAGCGCCATGCCGTGGGTGAGGTGACCGCCTTCCGCGAGGCTCATGCCCATGATGGTGTCGCCGGGCTTGAGGAAGGCCATGAACACCGCCTGGTTGGCCTGCGAGCCGGAGTTGGGCTGGACGTTGGCCGCCTCGGCGCCGAACAGCGCCTTCACCCGGTCGATCGCCAGCTGCTCGACGATATCGACGTATTCGCAGCCGCCGTAATAGCGCTTGCCGGGGTAACCTTCCGCGTACTTGTTGGTGAGCTGCGAACCCTGCGCCTGCATTACCGCCGGGCTGGTGTAATTCTCCGACGCGATCAGCTCGATGTGATCCTGCTGGCGCTGGTCTTCTTGCTGGATCGCCGCCCACAGGTCGGGGTCGGTCTTGGCGAGGGTGTCTTGGCGGTTGAACATGGCTATCGGACCGGGCTGAAAAAGCTCCGATTTTAGCATGCGATACCTGCTGCCCATGATGTAAGAAGGCTGCCCCCGGCCCGATTGCCGGCGCATCGCTCGGCTTCATGACGTCGGGGTGCTGGCGCTCCTGCTGCCCGCGCGAGGACCGTATAATCGTCCAAAACCCGAGACACCCCATGCACAGACGCGATTTCCTCACTGGCGCCGGCGTCGCCGCGATGCTGCCGCTGTCCGCCGCGCAGGCGGCCGATCTGCCGGCCATTCGCTGGCGTATGGCGTCGAGCTTTCCCAAGAGTCTGGATGTCATTTTTGGCGTGTCGGAAAATCTCGCGCGGCGCGTGGCCGCGCTGACCGGTCGGCGTTTCCAGATACGCATTTTCGCTGCCGGCGAACTGGTGCCGGGCCTGCAGGTGCTCGATGCAGTCGGCAACGGTACGGTGGAGTGCGGCCACTCGGCCGGTTATTACTATGTCGGCAAGAATCTTGCACTCGCCTTCGATTGCGCGGTGCCCTTCGGACTCACTGCGCGGCAACAGAGTGCGTGGACGTACGCGGGCGGCGGCCTGGAGGCGATGCGCGCGCTGTATGCGAAGTACGGCGTGCTGCAGTTTCCCGGCGGCAACACCGGCGCCCAGATGGGCGGCTGGTTCAGAAAACCGATCAAGTCGCTCGCCGATCTCAAAGGGCTCAAGATGCGCATTCCGGGCATCGGCGGCCAGATCATGGCGAAGCTCGGTGTCGTGCCGCAGACCCTGCCCGGCGGCGACATCTACCCCGCGCTGGAGCGAGGCGCGATCGACGCCGCCGAATGGGTCGGCCCCTACGACGACGAGAAACTCGGCTTTCACAAGATCGCCAGGCATTACTACTATCCCGGCTGGTGGGAAGGCGGCCCGCAACTCGCCTTCTACGTCAACCAGGCCGCATGGCAGGGACTGCCCGAAGCCTACCGCCAGGCCTTCGAGGTCGCCACCGCCGAGGCCAACCAGGAGATGCTCGCGCAGTACGACGCCAAGAACCCGCCGGCCCTCCTGCGCCTGGTGGGGCAGGGCGTCGAGTTGCACCCGTACCCGAAGGACGTGATGCTGGCCGCGCGCCG
>JANJWF010000024.1 GCA_024709685.1 Thiobacillus sp. | reverse complement strand
GTGATGACGCCAAGCTTGTGCATCGTGCTTCCTGTTAGTTGGTGGAGGTAAGCGGGATCGAACCGCTGACCTCTTGCATGCCATGCAAGCGCTCTCCCAGCTGAGCTATACCCCCAACGAAGCCGCGCATTCTATAGATGCATTTCGCGCTTGTAAAGGCCTCTGCGGGCATTTCAGTCGGGAAAAAGCTTGCCGGGGTTGAGCAGGCCGTGCGGATCGAATTGTTGCTTGATCGCGCGCATCAGGGCCAGTGTGGCGGGATCGATTTCGCGGTCGACGAAGCGGCGCTTTTCGGTACCGATGCCGTGCTCGCCGGAGAGGGTGCCGCCCAGCGCCAATGTGCGCAGCACGATGGCGTCGAGCGCGAGGTGGGCGCGATCCATTTCGTCGGCGTCATCGGGGTGCACCATGAGGTTGACGTGCAGGTTGCCGTTGCCGGCGTGACCGAACGAAACGACCGCCAGCCGATGCGTATGGGCGGTGTGGTCGATGAAGTCGACGAAGTCGGCGAGCTGCGATACCGGCACCACCAGGTCTTCGTTGATCTTGAGCGGGGCGATGCGCTTGACCGCGTGCGACAGCGATTTGCGCGCGGCCCATAGTTGCGTGATGACTTCGGCCTCGAAGCCACTCTTCGTTTCGAGCAGGCCGGCGCCGTCGAGCGCCTGCTGCAGTGCGGCGATCTGGCGCGGCAGATCCTCTGTGGCACCGTCGGCCTCGACCATCAGCAGGGCGCGCGTGCCGGCTGGCAGGTCGTCTGCCGCGCCAGTCGGGCGGATGACATCGATGGCGCGCTGATCCATGAATTCGAGTGCGCAGGGCACCACGGGCTGGTGCATGACGCGGCTGACCGCGTCGAGCGCGTCGCGGTTGCTGGCGAAGCACACGCGCAGGGTGGCGACGGCCTCGGGCGCGGGCAGCAATTTCAGCGTGGCTTCGGTGATGAGGGCGAGGGTGCCGCCGGAGCCGACCAGGAGGCGAGTCAGGTCGTAGCCGGTGACGCCCTTGGTGGTGCGACAGCCGGTGCGGATTTCCTGGCCGTTGCCGGTGACGCCGCGCAGGCCCAGCACGTAGTCGCGGGTGACGCCGTATTTCACGGCGCGCGGTCCGGCGGCGTTCATCGCGAGGTTGCCGCCGATGCGGCAGTAAGCGCTGCTGCCGGGGTCGGGCGGATAGAACAGGCCGGCGCCGCGCGCGATACGGTCGATTTCTTCGGTGACGATACCGGCCTCGACGACGATGAGGCGGTTGTCGGGGTCGAACTCGAGCACGCGTCGCATGCATTCGAAGCTGACGACCACGCTGCCGGGGGCGGGCAGTGCGCCGCCGACGTTGCCGGAACCGGCGCCGCGCAGGGTCAGCGCGGTGCCGTGTTCGAAGGCGATGCGCGCAATCGCCGCCACGTCGTCATGCGAGGCGGGGAACAGCACCGCGTCGGGTTCGATCCGACGCGGGGTTTCATCGCAGGCATAGAGCGCGCGGGTGGCGTCGTCGTCGAAGACACGGTCGGCGCCGAGGACAGAACGGAAGGCGACGAGCGTGCGCTCAGACAGCATGGCGTTAGACGATTGATGGTCAGGCCCGGTGCCCGTCATGCTCGAGCGGGAGCTGGGCGATCAACTGGGCGATCATGTCGGCATCGAAGTCCATGCCGATGTCCCAGCCGGGGTTCAGCGAAATCGGCACACCGCTGCCGATGCGGCGCAGGAGCCAGGAAAACTCGGTCAGGATGCCGCCCGAAAAGTCGGGGAAATGCTCGACGAGGGGCTTGGCACGCTCGGGGCTGGTGAAAATGACCAGTACGCGTTCGCCATCCTCGTCCTCGATGATCAGCGGCTCGGCCTGGGTCGAGCGCTGGAAGCCCTGGATGAGATGCTTCTCGTCACGCACCGGCATGAACAGTTGCTGGTCGATCAGTTGCAGCACGAAGGATTCCGGATCCAGCGTGCCGGCATGGACGGCGGCGAGCTTTTCCTCGAGCGTGTTGTGGGGAATGAAGTTCATGGTGTCGGGCTGTTTCGCGGCAATGGGGCAGTTTAGCGCAAGCGATGGCGCCCGGGGCAGCCTTGCGATCGCGCTTCGGACGGTACGGGAGCGGTGCACCCACACGGGGCAGCGCGATCCTTTTAGGGGTCCCAGCGCTCGGGGTGCGCCCAGAAACGGGCATTGAGCCAGTCGGGCACCATCTTGTAAGTGTCGAGATCGTAGTAATGGATGCGCATTTTCTCTGTCGGGTCGGTTGCCGAAAGGATGAAGCCGAGTGCGCGAAACGTGTCCTCGTCCAGCGCGCAATCCGCCGTCACGGCGAGCAGGATGCGCGGCGCGACATACAGGCGGGTCTGGCTGACCAGGTGCTGGGCTTGCTGCGAGTCCAAACCGTTCAGCGCTTCGATCCCCAGCGCCAGTGCGCAAGGCTGTCCAACCCGGTTGTCGTGTGGATAGACCGGCGCGTGCGGCAATACCTCGGCGGCTAATTGCCGGGCGGCAGCATCGAGTGCGCACACACTATCGGGCCGGATTTCCAGCAGGCGCGCCCGCAGGTGATCGCGCCAGTTCACGGCCCTGCCCTGCGCGGCACGCGTACCAATCGGGTGCCGGCGATGCGGTCGTGCAGGAACTGGCCGTCGCGGTCGATCAGGGCCCATGCAAAGCCGACCCCCGCCAGCAGCAGACCGAGCAAGGCGAGGACGAACCGCAGTCCGGCCTGTTTCAGGGTCAAGCGACTGCCGTCTTCAGCGACCAGGCGGATGCGCCAGGTTTTCATTGCCAGCGTCTGCCCGCTGCGCAGCCAGAAGGTGCTGAAATAGGCGAACAGCACGCCCAGGATATAGGCCTGGAACAGGTGCCGCTGCCAGCCCGTCTGCGCATTGCCGACCAGGTAGAGGAAAGGAAGCGAGGCGACAAACAGCACCGCGGCGACCAGCAGCGATTCGTAGACCATCGCGGCGATGCGCACCAGAAACGGGGCAAAGGGCGGATTTGTTGCTTTGTCTTTCATGGCGTTTATATTGAAGCGAGGTGCGACACTTTGCCATAGCGCGCCGTATACGAATCAAAACAAGGAGGGGCGATGCATATCGTAAAGCAACTCATGGCCATTCCCGGCGTTCTCGCGGCCGGCGAATATGCGTATCGCGGCGATCGTTTCTCGTACCAGGGCGCATTGACCGACGAGTTCGCCCGCATGGCATCGATCCTGTGTCGCGCCAATACGCTGTCGGTCAACATGCAGGCCGAAATTTTCGATTCCTTTGCCGAAAACTGCGGCTGCCGGCCGGTGCAGGGCTGGATCGTGCGTGGCGCGGAGATGACGATATGCGCAGTCGGCAACTATTTTTCCTTCATCGAGAACCGCGATGAACTGCTGAACGACGTGATGACCATCATGCGCGCCAAGATCGGCGACGTGCAGGAAGACCTGCTGGTCAACCTGTATTCCAGGTTGGGAGGCGATACGAGAGAAGCGTTGTACTGAATCGGGTCTTAATTCCGATATTAGAGTCCGATATCGAAGTCGGATATCAATATCCAATTAATAGACAGGGGCTGACATGGATCTGCACAAACTGATGGATTTGCCGGGGGCGCTCGCAGCATTTACCTACACGGACAAGGGCGATCTGCGATCGCACCAGATTCGGGAGGGCGCTGAACTGACTGCCCAGATGCTGGATTTGCTGACCCGCTCGTGCGTCGCCAACCGGGCGATCGCCAGCATGGAGGCCAGTGGCTGGGAGGCACTCACGGGGCAGGCCGGATTTCAGCCGCTCCGAGGCTTCTCGGTGGTGGGTCTGGAATGGTCGGTGGTGGTCGACGGCAATTGCGGTGTCGTTGTCAGGAACCGCGACGTCGATTACGAAGCCACATTCAATGCCCTGCAGGCGGCCTGAGGAGTCTCCATGTCGCTGAAACGAATCCTGGTGCTCGACGGCGTGACGGCCGTCTGCCGTTTCCGCGATGACGGTGCGGTCATGGAGGCGGAAGGCGTGCTGCCGCCCGGCCTGATGGAACGGCTGGCGAAGTTTGCCCAGTGGTACCGCCGCATGGTTTCCGGCAATACCGATCTGTTTTCCCTGTTTTCGCAGATGCGCGGCTGGTCGCCGTCGCAGGGCTGGATTGTGCAGGGCGATGCGACGACGGTCTGTGGCGTGGGCAATATGGTGTGTATGGTCGACACCGCTCACGGTTCGTTGAACCGGATCATGCAGGTATTGAGCGAGGCGGCGCACGAGTAGGTGACCGGCGCGTTTCGCACGGGGGATGGCCCGGCGACGCCATCTGCAGGCAATCGACCCCTCCCGCGGAGGGGCTTTTGTTGTGGGAATGATTGGTTGGCACGGCGGGCTGAGGCGCAAACCAGGCCGGATGGCCGCTGCAGCACGATTTCTTGACCGAAACAGGACAAAACGATTACCCTCCGTGGTTCACCAACGAATTGATTCTTTGCCAGTTTATGGAAGCCACGGGCGCCGAGATCGTCGTACGTTGTCTGGCCGAAGAGGGAGTCGAATTTGTGTTCGGCTATCCCGGCGGGGCCGTGCTCAACATTTACGACGAAATCTTCAAGCAGAACAAGTTCAAGCACGTGCTGGTGCGCCATGAGCAGGCTGCGGTGCATGCGGCCGACGCCTATGCGCGTGCCACCGGGCGCGTAGGCGTGGCGCTGGTCACTTCGGGTCCGGGCGCGACCAATGCGGTGACCGGAATTGCCACCGCCTACATGGATTCCGTCCCCATCGTCGTCGTCACCGGCCAGGTGCCGACCCCCGCGATCGGGCTCGACGCGTTCCAGGAAGTCGACACCGTCGGCATCACGCGTCCCTGCGTCAAGCACAACTTCCTCGTCAAGGACGTGAAGGACCTGGCCGTAACGATGAAGAAGGCTTTCATCATCGCCGCCACCGGCCGTCCCGGACCGGTGGTGGTCGACGTCCCCAAGGATGTAACCGCCCACCGTACCGAATTCGAATATCCGGCCACGGTGGAGATGCGCTCATACAACCCGGTGGTGAAGGGCCACACCGGTCAGTTGAAGCGTGCCGTTCAGATGCTGCTGGAAGCCAAGCGGCCGATGATCTATGCCGGCGGCGGCGTGGTGCTGGGCGATGCCTCGGCGCAGCTGGGCGAACTGACCCGTAAGCTGGGCTTCCCCATCACCAACACGCTGATGGGCCTGGGTGGATATCCCGCCACCGACAAACAGAACCTCGGCATGCCGGGCATGCATGGCACCTACGAGGCCAACATGGCGATGCAGCATTGCGACGTGCTGCTGGCGGTCGGCGCGCGCTTCGACGACCGTGTGATCGGCAACCCCGCGCACTTTGCACGCGAGCAGCGCCGCATCATCCATGTCGACATCGACCCCTCGTCGATTTCCAAGCGTGTCAGGGTCGACGTGCCCATCGTCGGCGACGTCAGAAACGTGCTGACCGAGATGCTGGCGCTGCTGAAGCAGGCCAAGGAAAAACCCGATGCGACGGCACTGAATACGTGGTGGACGCAGATCGAGTTGTGGCGCTCGAAGGACTGCCTCAAGTACAACAGGCAGAGCCCCATCATCAAGCCGCAGTATGTGGTCGAGAAGCTGTGGGATGTGACGAGGGGGGATGCCTTCGTCACCTCCGACGTCGGCCAGCACCAGATGTGGGCGGCGCAGTACTACAGGTTCGACAAGCCGCGCCGCTGGATCAATTCCGGCGGCCTCGGCACCATGGGCGTCGGCCTGCCGTACGCGATGGGCGTGCAGCTCGCGCACCCCGAAGCGCAGGTCGCCTGCGTCACCGGCGAATCGAGCATCCAGATGAATATCCAGGAGCTCTCGACGTGCAAGCAGTACCGCATCCCGCTCAAGGTCGTCATGCTGAACAACCGCTACATGGGCATGGTGCGGCAGTGGCAGGAGTTCTTCTACGGCAGCCGCTATGCCGAGTCGTACATGGAGTCGCTGCCCGACTTCGTGAAGCTGGCCGAATCCTACGGCCACGTCGGCATGCGCATCGACAAGCCCGAGGACGTCGAGGCCGCGCTGAAGGAGGCGTTCTCGCCCGCGCTCAAGGAACGGCTGGTGTTCATGGACTTCCAGACCGACCAGACCGAAAACGTGTTCCCGATGGTCGAAGGCGGCAAGGGCCTGTCCGAAATGATCCTGGCGGAGGAGCTTTGATATGCGGCACATCATTTCGCTCCTGATGGAAAACGAGGCTGGCGCGCTGTCGCGCGTGGCCGGCCTGTTCTCGGCACGCGGATACAACATCGAGTCGCTCACCGTGGCGCCGACCGAGGACGCCACCCTGTCGCGCATGACCATCGTCACCACCGGCTCGGAAGACATCATCGAGCAGATCACCAAGCAGCTCAACAAGCTGGTCGATGTGGTCAAGGTGATGGATCTGACCGAAGGCCGCCACATCGAGCGCGAGCTGATGCTGGTCAAGGTCAAGGCCGTGGGTTCCGGACGCGAGGAAATGAAGCGCACCGCCGACATCTTCCGCGGCCGCATCATCGACGTCACCGATTCGACCTACACCGTCGAACTGACGGGAACCGGCTATAAGCTCGACGCCTTCCTGGAGGCGATCGATCCTGCCTTCATCCTCGAAACTGTGCGCACCGGCGCGTCCGGCATCGGACGCGGCGAGCGCAGCCTCAAAGTCTGACCCTCTATTTCTCAGGAATCAAAATGAAAGTTTATTACGACAAGGACGCCGACCTTTCCCTCATCAAGAAGCGCAAGGTCGTCATCATCGGCTACGGTTCGCAGGGTCATGCCCACGCCTGCAACCTGAAGGACTCCGGCGTCGATGTGACCGTTGCCCTGCGCCCGGACTCCGCTTCCGTCAAGAAGGCAAAAAATGCCGGTCTCAAGGTCAAGAGCGTACCTGAGGCGGTGGCCAAGGCCGACCTGGTGATGATCCTCACCCCCGACGAGTTCCAGTCCAGGCTGTATCGTGACGAAGTGGAGCCCAACCTGAAGAAGGGCGCGACGCTGGCGTTCGCCCACGGTTTCTCCATCCACTACAACCAGGTCGTGCCGCGCAAGGATCTGGATGTGATCATGATTGCCCCCAAGGCGCCTGGCCATACCGTGCGCTCCGAGTTCGTCAAGGGCGGCGGCATCCCTGATCTGATCGCCGTGTTCCAGGACGCCTCCGGCAAGGCGCGTGACCTCGCCCTGTCCTACGCCTCCGCCATCGGCGGCGGCCGTACCGGCATCATCGAGACCACGTTCAAGGACGAGACCGAGACCGACCTGTTCGGCGAGCAGGCCGTGCTGTGCGGCGGCGCCGTCGAACTGGTCAAGGCAGGCTTCGACACCCTGGTCGAGGCGGGCTACGCTCCCGAGATGGCCTACTTCGAGTGCCTGCACGAGCTGAAGCTGATCGTCGACCTGATGTACGAGGGCGGCATCGCCAACATGAACTACTCGATCTCCAACAACGCGGAGTATGGCGAGTACGTGACCGGACCCAAGGTCATCAACGACGAGTCGCGCTGGGCCATGCGCGAGGCGCTGGAAAACATCCAGAACGGCAACTACGCCAAGCGCTTCATCCTGGAAGGCCAGGCCAACTACCCCGAGATGACCGCCTGGCGCCGCAACAACGCCGCGCACCCGATCGAGGTGGTGGGCGCGAAGCTGCGCTCCATGATGCCCTGGATCGCCGCCAACAAGCTGGTCGATCAGTCGAAGAACTGAGGATCCAGGGGCCAGGAGATTTAGGAGATAGGGGCATTGTGCGTTGCGCCACGCCCCTGTTCTTCCCTAGCCCCTAACTCCGATCCCCTAGCCCCTAGCCCCTATCAATGAAACATCCCCTCATCGCCCGCGAGGGCTGGCTGGTCCTTCTCGCCGCGTTTGCCGCAGCGCTGATCGCGACCTGGCTCATCGGCTGGTGGTCGGCTCCGTTCTGGATCTGGGCGGTTTTTGCGCTGCAGTTTTTTCGTGACCCGGCGCGCGTGCCGCCGGCCGACGCCGACGCGGTCATCTCCCCCGCAGACGGCCGTATTGTCGTGGTTGAGAAAGTCCGTGACGAATATCTGGGGCGTGAGGCGCTGAAGATCAGCGTGTTCATGAACGTGTTCAACGTCCATTCCAACAAGAGCCCGGTCGACGGCGAAGTCAAGGATCTCTGGTACACCCCGGGCAGCTTCGTCAACGCTGACCTCGACAAGGCTTCCACCGAGAACGAGCGCAATGCGCTGTGGATCCAGAGTACGCGCGGCGACGTCACCTGCGTGCAGATCGCCGGGCTGATCGCGCGCCGCATCCTGTGCTACGCACACGCCGGCGACCAGCTGGTGCGCGGCCAGCGCTACGGTTTTATCCGGTTCGGCTCGCGGGTGGACGTCTATCTGCCGACAACGGCGCGCCCCGAAGTCTCGATCGGCCAGAAGGTGACTGGCGGACGTACCATACTGGCTCGCTGGTAGGATCTGTTATCCCATGACCGAACTTCTGCACCGGAGAAATGACAAGGAACGCCTGCGGATGCGAGACCGCGGCATCTACCTGCTGCCCAACCTGTTCACCACCGGTGCACTGTTTGCCGGCTTCTATGCCATCGTTCAGGCGATGAACGGGCGCTTCGAGTATGCGGCAGTGGCGATTTTTATTGCCATGGTACTCGACGGTCTCGACGGTCGGGTCGCCCGCATGACACACACACAGAGTGCCTTCGGCGCCGAGTTCGACAGCCTTGCCGACATGGTGTCGTTCGGCGTCGCCCCCGCGCTGGTGATCTATGAATTCGCCCTGCAGGATCTAGGCAAGTTCGGCTGGATCGCCGCCTTCGTCTATTGTGCCGGGGCAGCCCTGCGGCTGGCGCGCTTCAACACCCAGCTCGATGTCGCCACCGACAAGCGCTTCTTCCAGGGTCTGCCCAGCCCCTCGGGGGCGGCGCTGGTCGCCGGCTTTGTCTGGGTGATGGTCGAATACGGCGTGGCGGGCGATGACGTGCGCTGGCTGGCCGCCGTGATCGCCCTGTTCGGTGGCCTCACCATGGTGAGCAATTTCCGCTATTACAGCGGCAAGGAAATCAACCTCAGGAAGAGCGTGCCGTTCTTCGTCATCCTGCTCGTCATGCTGGCGTTCATCCTGGTTTCGACCAGCCCGCCCGAGGTGCTGTTCGGCGTGTTCGTCCTGTATGGCCTGTCTGGCTATGCGGATGCGGTATGGCGGCTGGTTCGGCGCAAGAAGGCGGCAGGCACGGCCGCCCCCTTGCAGGGCGGTGGAAAATAGATAAAATTCAGGTCATGTCCTGTCAGACGCATCCATCCTATCTCGTCTGCCTGTCGAGCATTCTGTTCGGCAGCCTGTTGCTGCGCTCTGCGCGCGCACATTAAACCCCCTCCCCGCAGTGCCCCGCGCCGCCAGCTTCACGCGGCAACCCCCTATATAATGCGTCGGCCCGAGCCGACCCTCCATGGAGCCAGCCATGAACGACCGTTTGTATATTTTTGACACCACCTTGCGCGACGGCGAACAAAGCCCTGGCGCGTCGATGACCCGGGACGAAAAATTGCGCATCGCGCGTCAACTCGAACGGCTCGGCGTTGATGTGATCGAGGCAGGCTTCGCCGCGGCCAGCCCCGGGGATGCCGATGCGATTCGCGCGATTGCCGGGGTGATCCAGGCGTCGACCGTCTGCTCGCTGGCGCGCGCCAACGAGCGTGACATCCACGCGGCAGGCGGTGCGATCAAACCGGCGAAGTCGGGACGCATCCACGCCTTCATCGCGACCAGTCCCATCCACATGGAGAAGAAGCTGCGCATGCAGCCAGACCAGGTGGTCGAGGCTGCAGTGAAGGCGGTCAAACTCGCGCTCGAATACACCGACGACGTCGAGTTCTCGGCCGAGGACGCGGTACGCTCGGACATGGATTTCCTCGTGCGTATCTTCGACGAAGTGATCAAGGCCGGTGCGAAAACGATCAATGTTCCCGATACCGTGGGCTACTCGATCCCGGCCTTGTGGGGCGAGCGCATGAAGCAGCTGATCGAGCGCGTACCCGGCTCGGACAGGGTCGTCTGGTCGACCCACTGCCACAACGACCTCGGCATGGCGGTCGCCAACTCGCTTGCCGCGGTGATGAACGGTGCGCGCCAGGTCGAGTGCACCATCAACGGGCTCGGCGAGCGCGCCGGCAACGCCTCGCTGGAGGAAGTCGTGATGGCGGTGCGCACCCGCCGCGACGTGTTTTGCTGCGATACGCGCATCGACGCCACGCAGATCGTGCCGGCATCCAAGCTCGTTTCGACCATTACCGGCTACCCGGTGCAGCCGAACAAGGCCATCGTCGGGGCCAATGCCTTTGCGCACGAATCCGGCATCCACCAGGACGGCGTGCTGAAGCACCGCGAGACCTACGAGATCATGCGCGCCGAGGACGTGGGCTGGAAAGCCAACCGCCTGACGCTCGGCAAGCTTTCCGGCCGCAACGCATTCAAGACCAAGCTGGCTGAGCTCGGCATCGTGCTCGACGGCGAGGAGGCGCTCAACACTGCGTTCGCCCGCTTCAAGGATCTCGCCGATAAGAAGCGCGAGATTTTCGACGAGGACCTGCAGGCACTGGTCTCCGACGAGAGCTACGCGGCCGGGCACGAACGCTACAAGCTGGTGTCGATGAAGGTCTGCTCCGAGACCGGCGAGGTGCCGCACGCGCAGATGGTGTTCACCGACGACGGCGTCGAGAAGCAGGCCGCAGGGGAGGGCTCCGGCCCGGTCGACGCCACCTTCAAGGCGCTCGAGTCGGTGGTCGATAGCGGCGCCAACCTGCTCTTGTACTCGGTCAACAACATCACCAGCGGCACCGATGCGCAGGGTGAGGTCACCGTGCGACTGGCGCTGGACGGCCGCGTGGTCAACGGGCAGGGCGCCGACACCGACATCGTGGTGGCGTCGGCCAAGGCCTACCTGCATGCGCTGAACAAGCTGCACAGCAAGCTCGAACGGGCCCACCCGCAGGTGTAGGCGCGCAGAAAAAACGCTCCGACGGGCGTTTTTTTCGGGCGGGGTGGAGATTCCCAACACAACACTCAACTGCTTGATCCGCATTACCCGAACAAAGGAGTTCGCCGTGCGGCAATCCATGCCGTCACCTACTGACGAGCTTGCCGCCTTGTTCCTGCTTGAGGGTTTCCAGCAAACGCATGATTTTCTGGCGGCAGCCCGCATCGGCATCTTCGCGCCCGGAGCGGGCGGGGGCGGCCAGCGCCCGCTTCAGGTGGTCGGCCGCCTAGCGTATTCGCCCTCTGGGCGAGCAAATCGGCACAGAAGTAATGAGGGTCGATTCCGTTCGGATTGGTCACAAGCGCCTTCTCCAGATATTCCTTTGCTTCTTCTTTGTCGAACCCGATCGACCATCTTTTGCTGAGCCCGCCCAGACCACGCTCGGTCTTGGCTGTGCTGACGAGCCTGCCAAATCAGTGGATTCCGGACGCTTGACACGCAAAGATTTGGTCAATATATTGAACGAATGTTCATTCGATATGGCGTACCATGGCTCGCACGCCTGCAAAGATTCCATCCGGAGAGGTCTACGGGAGCATCATCGATGCCGCGCTGCGACTTTTCACCCGGCACGGCTACTTCAATACGACCGTACCGGATGTGGCGCGTGCCGCGCAGGTCAGCGTCGGCTCCATCTATCATCATTTCAAGGACAAGGAAGATGTGGCGCGCGCCCTGTATCTCGATCTCGTCGAGCGTCTGCAGCAGGCGCTCACGCAGATAGCCGGTAAGCATGCCAGTGCCCATGATCGCTGCCGGGCCGTGATGGCGATGCTGTTCGACCTGACCGAATCGGATCGCGACGCCATGGATTTCATGCTCTACGCGAAGCACCGCGACTTCCTGCCTTCCGAGCGACCTGTCTGTTCTTCCAAGCCTTTCGAGACCATGCGCAGATTCGTTCAGGAAGGCATGGCGCGCGGCGAGATTCGTCAGATGGACGTCATGGTGGCGACGTCGTGCATCTTCGGCGGCGCCATCCGGCTGATTACGGCGCGGCTCGATGGTGTTATGGCCGAGCCGCTTCCGGGAAAGCTGGATGAGGTTTGGGCCTGCGCCTGGCGGGGGATTGCTGCCTGACCATCGGCAGTGTTTTTTTTGTTCATATCGAACGAATGTTCATTCGAAAGGAGATGCAATGAAATCCATGGCAATCGTGATACGCGAGGACGCATACGACAAGCTGCTCACTCCGCTGGTCTTCGCCTACCTCGCTTCGGCGGAGCAGACCCAGGTCGACATGCTTTTCGTCAACTGGGCGGTCAAGGCGCTCACTGTGGAGGGCGCAGCGAACCTGCGCATGGATGGGCGTCACGCCGCCGACGAACCGCGGGTCCGTGAGGCCGTCGCCAAGGCGGGACTGCCGAACGATGTTTACGAGATACTCAAGGCCCTGAAGGCGACCGGCTGCGTGAACATGTATGCGTGCAGCCTCGCCGGTGCGATTTTCGGCGTCGACGAGGGCAATCTGATTCCCGAGGCCGAAGGCATCGTCGGCGCTTCGTGGTTCCTCAACGAGAAGGCCGCCAAGGCCGACCACTGCCAGTACTTCTGAGGAGCCAGCCATGCGCGAATTTACCGTCACCTCGACGCTCGACACTTCCGGAAAATGTTGTCCCATGCCCATCGTCGAGACGGGTAAGGCGATGAAGGCCATGGCCACAGGTGAAATCCTCGAAATCATCGCCACCGACAAGGGAACGCAGAAGGACATCCCGTCCTGGTGCGAGCGCACCGGCCAGACCCTGTTGTCGATGACCGAAGAAAATGGAGTCTTTCACTACCATGTCAGAAAAGACCGCTGAACCCCACGAGTTGTGCGTCGGCTGCGTGTATTTCCCGCCCAACCTTCCCCGGCGATCCTACGCCAAGGAGGATTGGGACATGCTGCAGCAGCGCGCCTGTTCGTTCGAGCATGCTCCGGGCGATGCCGATTGCGTGGGCTCACGCAAGACGTCGTGCAGCCTAGTTGATCTCACTTTGCTTGATCAGCGGATCACTGTGCCCTGATCTCAGGCGACCCGGACGCCGGAGGGGAGGCTGCTCAGGCCGGGAAGCATGCCCGATGCGTCGAAGAGCGTCTTCACCGCCAAGGCGAGCCCGAGCAGAACCAGGGCTGCCTAGCGGCTCTGCCGAGACGGCGCGCTCAGCTTCGCGTAATAGATCGCGGCGAAGAAGAACACCACCGAAAGCACGACCTCGGCGCCGGCGAGCCGCGCCGTAATGCCGGTGTCGGACCACACGCGGACCACTCCCTCGCTGAAGTACGCGAGCACCAGCATCGGCGCCCACTGGTAGGTATAGCGGCGGCCCTTGAGGATGCCCATCAGCGGGAACAGCAAGGGCAGCGTCTTCAGCACCAGCCAGGAGCCCCCCGGGCGCAGCGGCGCGAGCCACAGCTCCCACGCCACGCACAGGAAGATCAGCGCGATCAGGCTCGCGCTTGCGGTATGTTGCAGGATCTTCATGCGGACAGCTTGAGCGTGGTTTCGGCGAGCCGGCGGCCGAGCGCGATGCACAGGGCGCGCTCGTCGTCGGTGAGCGGCCGTTCGTCGGTGGAACCCGCCCAGTGGCTGGCGCCGTAGGGGGTGCCGCCGCTCGCGGTATGGGTGACCTCGGGCAGGGTGTAGGGCAGGCCGACGATCAGCATGCCGTGATGCAGCAGCGGCAACATCATGCTGACGAGCGTGGTTTCCTGGCCGCCGTGCAGGCTGGCGGTGGAGGTGAACACGGCAGCGGGCTTGCCGACCAGGCTGCCTTTTGCCCACAGCGCGCCGGTGCCGTCGAGGAAATACTTGGGCGCCGCTGCCATGTTGCCGAAACGGGTGGGCGAACCGAGCGCGAGGCCGGCGCACTGTTCGAGATCGGCCAGTTCCGCGTAGGGCGCGCCTTCATCGGGAACCGGCGGCTCGGCCACCTGGGTGCGTGGCGCCACCGGCGGCACGGTGCGCACCCGGGCCGCGGCGCCGGCCACCTGGTTGACGCCGCGCGCGATCAGTTGTGCCATCTCGCGCACGTTGCCGCCGACGCTGTAGTACAGGACAAGAATCTCGGTCATGGCTATGCCTGAAAAATGCGAAGGTGGAAGTGTACGGCAGCCAGGCGGTCCGGCGCTCGGTCAAGCCCGCTACAGGCGGCTCGACAAGGGCGCGGGCTCAGTCGAACACGACCGTCTTGTTGGCATAGACGAGCACACGGTTGTCGAGGTGCCATTTCACCGCGCGCGACAGCACTACCTTCTCCAGGTCGGCGCCCTTTTTGACCAGGTCGTCGAGGTTGTCGCGGTGCGAGATGCGCGCGACGTCCTGCTCGATGATGGGGCCGTCGTCGAGCGTTTCGGTGACGTAATGCGCGGTCGCGCCGATCAGCTTCACGCCGCGCTCGAACGCCCGGTGGTAGGGCTTGGCGCCATGGAATGCGGGCAGGAAGGAATGGTGGATGTTGATGGCGCGATTGGGAAAGTGGCGGATGAAGTCGGGCGACAGCACTTGCATGTAGCGCGCCAGCACGATGAAATCGATCTTCTGGTCCCGCAGGATCGCAAGTTGCAGCTGCTCGGTTTCGTGTTTGGCGTCCTTGTGCAGCGTCAGGTGTTGGTAGGGCACGCGGTAGGCGTCGGCAAGCCAGCGCGTGTCCTCGTGGTTGCTGACGATGATCGGCAGCTCGCAGTGCAACTCGCCGCTCTGGTAGCGATACAGCAGGTCGGCCAGGCAATGGTCGAACTTGGAGACGAACACCGCCATGCGCTGCTTGCGGCTCGACTCGGCCAGCCGCCAGGTCATGCCGAAGCGCTCGGCAATCGGTCCGAAGGCGGTCGCGAAGTCGGCGAGATCGAGGCTGAAGTCTGCCAGATCCCATTCCACCCGCATCAGGAAGAGCTTCAGCTCGGCATCCTGGTGCTGATCCGCGTGCAGGATGTTGGCGTTGTGCTGCAGCAGGAAGTCGGCGATGGCGGCGACCAGCCCCTTCTGGTCGGGGCAGGAAATCAGCAGAACGGCGGTATGACGCATGGCGGCGCCCGGCAATCCGGGAGGGGGTTTTTGCGCAATCATAACCAAAATCCCCTGCTTGTCTTGAGGAAATCCCAGGTTCCGGTTAGCCGGGATGCACAAAGATTCAGCAATCCAGGCGCGGTGCCGTCCATATGCGTACATGCTGATTGACTGAATTTCCACGCAAGTATAGGCCTGACCGGCCGTTTCCTGGCGCCACCCCGCACCCAGACATACGCCTGTTCAAGTTTTTGGCATCGCGCCCGCCGAGCACCTTGATTTGCCTTGAGGTTTTTCCTGCCTGAAAAAAACCCGGTGCAGAATTCTCGATTCGGGTTGACATGCCAGGCCATGTATCTAGAATTTGTCTAGAATTTGTATCTGGTCCTCCGTTACACCACAACATGTTGTGAATAAACGTGTGAACGGGGGCTGGGCAAGCTGTGCATAAGTTTGTGAATGACACGCCAGCCGCCCGGTTTTTCGTCATACCCACCAAGGAGCCCCCTCGATGCTGAACGTCGCCACCGAATCCGCTGCGTCCGCCCCCATTCCCGCCCTCGAAACCACCGAGCCGGCCATGACCGACACGCGCTATGCCGACTACAAGATCATTCGCCGCAACGGCGCGGTGGTCGGCTTCGCCCCCAACAAGATCGCCATTGCCGTGACCAAGGCCTTCATCGCGGTGCAGGGCGGCCAGGCGGCGGCGTCGGCACGCATCCGCGAGCTGGTCGAGTCGATCACCGGCCAGGTGACGGCGGCCCTGATGCGGCGCAACCCCAACGGCGGCACCTTCCACATCGAGGACATCCAGGACCAGGTCGAACTCGCGCTGATGCGCTCGGGCGAGCACGAAGTCGCGCGTGCCTACGTGCTGTACCGCGAAAAGCGCGCGCAGGAGCGCGCCGCGCAGAAGGCCGCCGGCGTGCCCGAAATCCAGCTGCACGTGATCGAGGACGGCCAGAAGAAGCCGCTCGACACCGCGCGCCTTGCCGACCTGCTGGCCGACGCCTGCTCCGGGCTGGGCGACAACGTCAAGGCCGAGCCGATCATGCAGACCGTGCTGCGCGACCTCTACGACGGCGTGCCGATGGCCGAAGTTGAAAAGGCCCTGGTGCTCGCCGCCCGCGCGATGATCGAGCAGGATCCGGCGTATTCTCAGGTCACTGCGCGTCTGCTGCTCAATTCCATCCGCCACGAGGTGCTCGGTGAAGCGGTGACGCAGATGCAGATGGGTGAGCGCTACGTCGAATACTTCCCCGCCTTCATCAAACAGGGTATCGCCGCCGAACTGCTCGACGAGCGCCTCGCCCAGTTCGACCTCGCGCGGCTGGCCCGCGCACTCGACGCCAGCCGCGACTACCAGTTCGGCTACCTCGGCCTGCAGACCCTGTACGACCGCTACTTCCTGCACATCGAGGAGTCCCGCATCGAATTGCCGCAGGCTTTCTTCATGCGCGTGGCGATGGGCCTGGCGATCAACGAGATCGACCGCGAAGCGCGCGCCATTGAGTTCTACCAGGTGCTGTCGAGCTTCGATTTCATGTCGTCGACCCCGACGCTGTTCAACGCCGGCACGTGCCACAGCCAGCTGTCGTCCTGCTATCTCACCACCGCCACCGACGATCTTGACGGCATCTTCCAGGCGATCAAGGAGAACGCCATGCTGCAGAAATATGCAGGTGGCCTGGGCAACGACTGGACTCCGGTACGTGCGATGGGGGCGCGCATCAAGGGGACGAATGGAAAATCCCAGGGTGTCGTGCCCTTCCTCAAAGTGGTCAACGACACCGCGGTCGCGGTGAACCAGGGTGGCAAGCGCAAGGGCGCGGTGTGCGCTTACCTCGAGACCTGGCACCTCGACATCGAGGAATTTCTCGACCTCAGGAAGAACACCGGCGACGACCGCCGCCGCACCCACGACATGAATACGGCGAACTGGGTGCCGGATCTCTTCATGCAACGCGTGATGGAAGGCCTCGACGTCACCGGCGTCAATCCGAATCAGGGCATGTGGACCCTGTTCTCGCCCAACGACGTGCCCGACCTGCACGATCTCTACGGGCGTGCTTTCGCCGAGGCCTACACCGAGTACGAGCGCCGGGCAGACCGTGGCGAAATCAAGCTTTACAAGCGCATTCCCGCCGTGCAGTTGTGGCGCAAGATGCTGTCGATGCTGTTCGAGACCGGCCATCCCTGGATCACCTTCAAGGACCCGTGCAACATCCGCAGCCCACAGCAACACGTCGGCGTCGTGCACTCGTCCAACCTGTGCACCGAGATCACGCTCAACACCAGCGACAGCGAGATCGCGGTGTGCAACCTCGGTTCGGTCAACCTGGTGAACCACCTGAAAGGCGGCAAGCTCGACCTCGACAAGCTCAAGGCGACGATTCACACCGCGATGCGCATGCTCGACAACGTGGTCGACGTCAACTACTACGCCGTCGGCAAGGCGCGCAATGCCAACCTCAAGCACCGTCCTGTGGGCCTCGGCATCATGGGTTTCCAGGACGCGTTGCAGGAACTGCACATGGCCTACGCCAGCGATGAGGCCGTCGAATTCGCCGACCGTTCGATGGAAGCCGTCGCCTACTATGCCTACTGGGCGTCGACTGAACTGGCGGCCGAACGTGGCCGCTACTCCAGCTATGAGGGCAGTCTGTGGAGCCGCGGCATCCTGCCGCAGGATTCGTTGCAACTGCTCGCCGACGAGCGCGGCGGCTACCTGGAAGTCGATGCGTCGGTCTCGCTCGACTGGGGCGCGCTGCGTCAAAGGATCGCCCAGTACGGCATGCGCAACTCCAACTGCCTGGCGATCGCGCCGACCGCGACCATCGCCAACATCGTCGGCGTCTCGGCCAGCATCGAGCCGACCTACCAGAACCTGTATGTGAAATCGAATCTGTCGGGCGAATTTACCGTGGTCAACAAGTACCTGGTCGCCGACCTGAAGAAACTCGGCCTGTGGGACGAGGTCATGGTCGCCGACATCAAGTACTTCGACGGCAGCCTGGCGAAGATCGACCGTATCCCTGCCGATATCCGCACGCTCTACGCTACCGCGTTCGAGATGGAACCACAGTGGCTGGTCGAGTGCGCCTCGCGCCGCCAGAAGTGGATCGATCAGGCGCAGAGCCTGAACATCTACATGGCCGGCGCCTCGGGCAAGAAGCTCGACGACATCTACAAGCTCGCATGGGTGCGCGGTCTGAAGACCACCTACTACCTGCGTTCGCTCGGTGCCACCAGCGCGGAGAAATCCACCGGCAAGGGTGGCGAGTTGAACGCCGTGTCGGCGCACGTCGGTGGCGGGACTGTGATGTCGGGCGCGATGGCCGCGGCGGTTGCGAACCTCCCCGAGCCCGAGGTCGAAGGCAAGGTCTGCACCATGCGGCCGGGCGACCCCGGCTTCGAGGAGTGCGAGGCGTGCCAGTAACAACGCAGCCCCCTCTCCCTTGAGGGGAGGGTTGGGGTGAGGGAGATGCCTGCGGCAATGGAAAAACCTGCAATACGCATGCGTCCGTTGGCCGGGGGTAGCCCGGCGGCAAGTCACTTTCTTTTGCGTCGCCAAAAGAAAGCAACCAAAGAAAAGGCGACCCTGCTGCGCCACCCCTTCGGGGCGGGCCTCGGCTGAACCGATCCGTCGAGGCAGCTGCGCAACTCGCCCTGCGGGCTCAGACAGCGCTCGCCGAATTCCCTCGCCGACTCGGTTCAGTCGGGGTGGCGCAGAAGGGGACAAAACCTCCCTCTCCCGCTTGCGGGAGAGGGCAAACGCAGAATCCTCTCTCCCTTGAGGGAGAAGGGTAGGGGAGAGGGTGAAACCCTCCCGCGAACCGATGAACAAGCAGTGTGGGTCCAGCCCACTTTGGTGCAACCAAAGGAGAAAAAACGATGCTGAATTTCGAAGAAGATTTCACGCCCGCCCCGCGCATGCCCGAGCCTGCCTGCGCACCGGCTTCCGCTGCGCCCGCTGCCCAGCCGGCCGCGCAGCAGACCCGCGTGCGCGCCGCCGACAAGCGCGTCATCAACGGCGCCACCGACGTCAACCAGCTCGTGCCCTTCAAGTACAAGTGGGCGTGGGAGAAGTATCTCGCCGGCTGCGCCAACCACTGGATGCCGCAGGAAGTGAACATGAGCCGCGACATCGCGCAGTGGAAGGACCCGACTGCATTGACGGAAGACGAGCGCCGCATCGTCAAGCGCAACCTCGGCTTCTTCTCCACCGCCGACAGCCTGGTCGCCAACAACCTCGTGCTGGCCACCTACCGCCTGATCACCAACCCCGAGTGCCGCCAGTACATCCTGCGCCAGGCCTTCGAAGAGGCGATCCACACCCACGCCTACCAGTACTGCATCGAATCGCTG
>JANJWF010000157.1 GCA_024709685.1 Thiobacillus sp. | reverse complement strand
CGCTGAAGCTGATCGGTGCGCTGTACCTGTTCTATCTCGCCTGGCAGAGCTGGCAGGAGGCACGCCAGGCCCCCGCCGCGCGATCAATCGAAACCCCGGCAGGGCGCTTTGCGCGCGTGACGTTATCCAGCCACGGCAGCTCGACGCACAGAACGTCGCGGTACAGGAACAACAGCGCCGACAGCGCCTGGTTCTGCGTGGCCGCCGCCACATTGCCCGCGACGGCCAGATGGGTCAGGAATGCCTCGACCTCGGGCGCGCCCATATCCCGAGGGTGTTTTTTCCCGTGAAACAGGATGAATCGCCGAATCCACTGCACATATTGCGTTTCGGTTCGGATGCTGTAATGCTTGACCCGAATCCGATCACGCACCACGTCCAGCAGTTTCGGGGAGTTGGCAGCAGGTGTGTTTACGGTTTCCATGATCGTCCCATATCAAGAACACAGGCCCATTAGAACAACAACTTAGCATGCACGCAGACGTGTTATGCACCTTTCCCGCTTCTGGATATACACCTGAAAAGGTGTCTACTTAACGTTGGGCGTCAAAGGAGCCGCGGTCTGTCAATGGAACTCGATAATTTCATAGCATCACTTTCGGATGACTTGCAGCCCCTCTGCGACCTCGCGTCGCGTCTCAGGGCCGGTGGGATTGCGATCACCGATGATGGAATAGCACTTTCGCATCGGCCTCACGTCGCGCCGCAGGCATATGCGATGAGGCTTTACGTTCCTCTTTCCACTGCCACTGCCACTCGTTACCAAAAAATTCACAGCGTTCGGCTGCCACCTCACTACCTGCGCATTCTTGAAAAACTAAACGGCGCGCACATCTTCGAGTTTTCGCTCTTCGGTATTCCGCCCTCGATGGCAAATGACCCGCCGTTGCTGAATCGCTCGGCGGCTCAACCATACGATGTCGCCACGGCAAACCAGTCCTGGAGGCTTGAGTACTCCGTTCCCCGTGAATGGTTCCATTTTGGCGGAGGCCCCTACTCATTTGACGAACACGTCGGATACTTCCTTGATGAGGACGGCACGATCTACTGTTCGCGAAAGAACGGGGAGAAATTACGGTCCTGGGACTCATTCCGAAACTTCCTTTCCGATGAAGTCGGTCGGGCCGAAGCGAAATACCCAGAGCACGAAGCATTCATGGCGGAGGCAATCCGCAAGCGCACCCCGAAACCATGGTGGAAGAGATGGCTTACGCGATGACGCCCAACCTTGCGGTCAACCGGACCGCCCGCAAGCGTTGCTTGCGGGTCCCCTCCGCTGCGCGCTCCGGCGGCCGGTTACCTTAAACGTTCGGCGTCACAAAACCAATGAGTCAATCGGTTACTACTTTGGCGATAGCAGCAACGTCGAAATTCGCTTATTCGCAGGCGATGAAGTCGCTGGGTTTCAAGCGAAGTGGAAACCACATGCATAGGCTGTCGGAAGACCTTTTCCACGGTATTCATTTTCAAGCTAGCCAGTGGGGTTCATCGGTAGAAGGCAAATTCACGATCAATTTGGTTGTTACATCTTCCATGGTCTATGAGGCATGGACTGGCAAGCCTCTTCCACGCAATCCCGCCTCGGCATTGTTCCCTATTCAGCAACGGATAGGATCTTTAATGCCAGGGCACCAAGATTATTGGTGGTCCGTGTCTCGTACCACAGACATTGCGGCCCTCGAACGTGAAGTCTTGCATACGCTTACCACGTATGCGCTACCTTTCTTCACCGAGTATCCTGATAGCAAAGCGCTACTCGATAGGCTTCGCCAAAACAAAGGACTCCCAGGCCTTACCAACGCGCAATGCCCTCTCATACACGCAATGCTAGCCAAGGACTTGGGTTATCCCGACGAAGCTAGCGCTCAAATTCAGAAGGCACTCACCGACGCGGGGGTGTCGCCATTCAAAGCCACAGTTGCAAGAGTTGGCCATCAAATTGGTGTGCTATAAATGCCGAACAATTCATTCCACCGGACCCGCTGCAAGCGGCGCTCCGCACCGCCCGCAGCGGTCCGGTGAATTCAAACGTTAAGCTCAGATAGCCATGCGCGACCGCGAAAAATCTTCGCGAGCATTCCGCCTCCCACAACGAGTGAGCTGGAACGGAAATTGGCGAATTTACAGTGACTTACAAAAATGCTATTGAGCGAAGCGTAGCGAACGTTCGCCGCATAACTCAAAGACGTTGATGCGGACGACGCTCGCTACGCTTCGCGTCACATAACAATAGCGGGGGGCGTTTTTTCATCGATTACGCCCAAGCACAGGGAGGAGGAAAACATGATCCAAACCAGGTCCGCGGGTGCATGGCCATCTGCGCCTAACGCCTCGTCGGAGCACACACCGCTCGCTTCGCTCGCGGCTTACGCCCCTTCGGGGTGGTGCTCAACTCGAACACGTTAGGTGCCACACCGTGACCCCAAAACCTCTTGGCTCATTCGTCCGCTGGTTTATGGTCATCTGCGTCTGCGGAGCCATTGGTGCCACTGCCAACGTGATCTTGTTCTTCCTGGCAGCTTTTCTGTTCGCAGGCGCCGAAGGCGATTCGTGGGTCCGCTGGTACTTCGGAAACAACGGCGTTTATTTTGTGGCAGTTACCGTCCTGCTTGGCTCGCTGGCCTTCCCATTTGTTAAGCAGTTGCGTTACAGGTTGGTCTGAGCATGCAGCCACCTAACCTCTCATTCCAGCGGACCGTCAAAAAGCTGCGCTTTTTTCCGCCCGCTGAATTCAAACGTTAGGCATCAGCGTGAGGCGATTTTTTCAAAAATTTAGGTGTTTGATTAACGGCCACGATTTCCGCCGTTTCACAGCACCAAATACTCTTTGCGTCGAAAACTTGTTGTGCGCGAGGTGTGGAAAGCAACAAAGAATAGAGGCCCACACGTGGTCCGCGTGGAGCAATGATGAAAGCCACAACTGCATGCATCGAAAAACATGCTTGTCGTGCGGAAAAACAATTTCCAAGAAAATTCATTCATGGAAACCAGCAAATAAATCAAAACATATTTGTGCCGTCTGTAGGTTCAAAGAGAGGCACCAGTGTTATTCGGACAATTCTCAACATGCCATTTGTAATCTGTGCGGAGAGGAATTTGACAATGCCTAACATTGCGGTCAAGGCGCTCCCTTCGGTCGCTTGGACGCGCCGCAAGCGGCGCGCCCCTTACCTTAAACGCTAGGCACGGAAAAAACATGCCCATAGGGGACATCGCGGGAGAGTTATTGGGTGGGGCGCTGCGCGCTGTCGGCAGCGTCATTGTCGAGGTCGTATTGGAGATAGCCATTCGCGGCCCTGGCTATCTGATCTGCCGCCAGTTCAAGAGCGATATCGACCCGGACGGCGGCTGGGTCGTCGTCGTGGGCGTGATGTTCTGGGTCATCCTCGGCGTCATCGGCTATGTCTCCTATTCGTATCTTTGGACGCAGCTCGCCATGGACAGGTGCCTTGATTCGGGCGGCGCGTTCAATGATCAGACCCACGCATGTACTCGCGACCAAGGCCAATAGGATGAAGCGGCGCCCGACACGCTAAAGCGCGCCCTGTTTCACGCGTTATCAACTGGGCGAACACGCCGCGGCCGTCAGCCACGCCCACAATTCAGGTCCGGGAGGAAAAAATGAGAAACCCCACCATCAAGCTCGCCCTCGTCGCGGGGCTCCTTGCGTCGCAGGCCGCTCTCGCCGGCCCCTATGCCGACGAGCTGTCGAAGTGTCTCGTCGATTCGACAACGCAGGAAGACAGGATGGCATTGGTAAAATGGGTGTTCTCGGCTGCCTCCGCGCATCCGGCGGTGAAGAGCATGGTCTCGGTCTCCCCGCAGCAACTCGACGACGCCAACAAGTACACGGCCGATCTGTTGACCCGGCTGCTGACGGAATCGTGCCGGCCCGAAGCGGAAAAGGCGCTTCAGTACGAAGGGCCGGCGACGTTCCATACCAGTTTCCAGATCCTCGGCCAGGTGGCCGGCAAGGAGATGTTCTCGAGCCCGGAGGTGGCCACGGCGATGTCGGGGCTCGCACGGCACGTCGACGGCAAGAAGCTGGAGTCGCTGGCGAAGCGAGCCCAATAGTCATGGCCCGCCCTGCCCGGCCCGACCCATCCCGCGGCGCACCGGATCGTGCCCGTTCCGCCATGCAGCCGGACCAGCTCGCCGAAGCCGTGCGCGCAGCCTGCGAGCAGGCGGCCGTTTCCGCGTACGAAGACGCGGGACTGCGCGGATTGTGCGAGGCGGGCCGCTGGGAGGCCGCGCTGGGCGCGCTGCAGTCGATCGACCTGCAGAAGCTGATCCAGGCGCTCGAG
>JANJWF010000152.1 GCA_024709685.1 Thiobacillus sp. | reverse complement strand
GTGCTGCCGGACGGGTTCGGCTTCCTGCGATCGCCGGAGACCTCGTATCTTGCCAACACCGACGACATCTACGTATCGCCGTCACAGATCCGCCGCTTCAACCTGCACACCGGCGACAAGATCGAGGGAGAGATCCGCACGCCGAAGGACGGCGAACGCTATTCGGCGATGACCAAGCTCGACCTGATCAACGGCGAGCCGCCCGAAGCCAGCAAAAACAAGATCCTGTTCGAGAACCTCACCCCGCTCCACCCGGACAAGCCGCTCAAGCTCGAGCGCGACATCAAGGCCGAGGAAAACATCACCAGCCGCATCATCGACATCGTCGCGCCGATCGGCAAAGGTCAGCGCGGCCTGCTGGTGGCGCCGCCGAAGTCGGGCAAAACAGTGATGCTGCAGCACATCGCGCATGCCATCAGTTCCAATCACCCCGATGTCGTGCTGTTTGTCCTGCTGATCGACGAGCGTCCGGAGGAAGTGACCGAGATGAGCCGCACCGTGCGCGGCGAGGTGGTCGCGTCCACTTTCGACGAACCCGCCAGCCGCCACGTGCAGGTTGCGGAAATGGTGATAGAGCGTGCCAAGCGTCTGGTCGAGCACAAGAAGGACGTGGTGATCCTGCTGGACTCGATCACCCGCCTCGCGCGCGCCTACAACACGGTGCAGCCCGCTTCGGGCAAGGTACTCACCGGCGGCGTCGACGCCAACGCGCTGCAGAAACCGAAGCGCTTCTTTGGCGCCGCGCGCAACGTCGAGGAAGGCGGCAGCCTCACCATCATTGCGACCGCGCTGGTCGAAACCGGCAGCCGGATGGACGACGTCATCTACGAGGAATTCAAGGGCACCGGCAACCTCGAGATCCACCTCGACCGCAAGATGGCCGAAAAACGCCAGTATCCCGCGATCAACGTCAACCGCTCCGGCACCCGCCGCGAGGAACTCCTGCTGCCGCACGACATCCTGCAGAAGGTGTGGGTGCTGCGCAAACTGCTGTACCCGATGGACGACATGGAGGCGATGGAATTCCTGCTCGACAAGATTCGCGCGACCAAGAACAACAGCGAATTTTTCGATTCCATGCGCCGCGGGTGATCGGGCAGGCTTGCCTAAGCAGGCAAGGCCCGCTATACTTTTCAGTTCTCGAATTCAACCGTTTAAGGAATTGCCATGAAAGCCGGCATTCACCCCGATTACAAAGACGTGACCGTGACCTGCTCCTGCGGCAGCACGTTCGTGACTCGCTCCACGCTGGGCAAAGACACGCTGCATGTGGAAGTCTGCGCCTCCTGCCACCCGTTCTACACGGGCAAGCAGAAGATCGTCGACACCGCCGGCCGGGTGGAGAAGTTCCGCCAGCGCTACGGCATGAAGTAAGTCGACGCACGATCGCGCGACCCTGCAAAAAGCGGCCACGGCCGCTTTTTCTTTTCCTGCGGAACGGCGGGGTGGTCGCGACGTCCGCACTATCATTCAGCCTATGATTCCACCGAGAGCCTGCATCCCTGGCCGCATCGCTGCCGCGCTGGCGGCGGGACTGCTGCTGGCGCACTGCGCCCGGGTTCCGGTCGGCGACGGCGCGGAGCGGGTGCCGATGGCGGACCCGCAGGAGATCGAACTGGGGAGGCAGGCGCACCAGGCGCTGCTGGAGGAATACGCGGCGGTGGACCGGCCGGCCCTGCAAACCTACGTCGAAGGGGTGGGGCAGCGCCTCGCCCAGCAGAGCGCGCGTGCCGGGCTGCCCTGGCGCTTTACCGTGCTCGACAGCCCCGACGTCAACGCCTTCGCGTTGCCCGACGGCCACGTCTACCTCACTCGTGGCATCCTCGCCTACCTGAATTCCGAGGCCGAACTGGCGGCTGTGATCGCCCACGAGATCGGCCATGTGACGGCACGTCACGGCGTTCAGCAGCCGAACGTTCCCGCGCCGCCCGCGCTCGAATCGGTGCTCGCGCCGCCGGCGCGGGACCGGGCCGGGACCCTGGCGCTGCAGAGACTCGCACCGGCCTGGGCCCGGGGCTATGGCGCCGAGCAGGAACTGGAGGCGGGTCGCCTGGCCGCCGCCACGCTGGCTGCCGTGGGCTACCCTCCGCAGGCTGTCGCCGCCGTCGCCGCCACGCTGAAGGCCCACGCGGCCGTCGCGCGGGAGTTGCCGGGCGGCCATCTGGCTGCTGCTCATCATGCGGTCTTTGACACCGACCTCGCCCGGTTGGCGCGGGTGGTCGCCCGGTCGAAAGCGGTCGCCGCGCCGCGCGAGGGACGCGACGACTATCTGCAGGTGATCGCCGGCCTGCATTTCGGTGACAGTCCCGACCAGGGCGTCCTGCGTGACAACCTGCTGCTGCACGCGCGGCTCGGCCTCGCGATGCAGTTCCCGCCGGGCTGGGGCGTGCACAATCGCGCCGACCGCGTGGTGGCGATGCACCCCGCGGGCGACGCGCTGCTCGAACTGCGCCCCGGACCCAGTCGCGGCCAGCCGCTGGACGCGCTGCAGAAGGGGGTCAGGCTGGATCCCGGCGCGCGCTACGACACTGGCCGGCTGGGCGGATTTCCTGCAGCGTTCGCGGCGGGCGCACGGGGGGGCAGGCCGGTGGTCGCGACGGCGGTGGCGCTCGATAGCGGACAGTACGTCATCGCAGGCATGGCCCGGGACGTGGCGGCCTACGAGCGCGAGCGCAGTGCCCTGCGGGCGGCAATCAACAGCTTCCACGCAATCAGCCCGGCCGAGAAGCGGGCTGCCCGCACGTATTCCTTGCAGCTGATCACGGTCCGAGCCGGCCAGACGATGGCCGGGCTGGCGCGGCAGTCACCGCTCAGCGCCGGCGCCGAAGTGCAGCTGCGGTTGATGAACGGTCTTTACCCGAACGGAGAGCCCGAGCCGGGCCAAGCCCTGAAAATTGTCCAGTAAATATCCCCTCACCCTGCGGCAGTTCGGCCTGCTGCTGCTCTGCGCCGCCTGGCTGCTGCCCGGCCTGATCGGGCATGCCCCGTGGAAGGGCGGCGACGGCGACCACTTCATTCAGCTTTGGCAGCTGCTGCAGCGTGGGGGCACGCCGCAGGCCGACCCGGCGACGCCGCCGCTGTATTACTGGATGGCGGCCGCAACGGCGTGGCTGACTGCCCCGCTGCTCGACTTCCCCGACGGCGCGCGGCTCGCCTCGGGCCTGTTCGTCGCGACGGCGCTGTTCTTCCTGGCGCGCACGGCGCGCGCGCTCTACGGCGCGCAGGCGGCGTGGGCCGCGGCGCTCGGCCTCCTGGGTTGCGTGGGCCTGCTGGTGCGCGGTCACGAACTCAACGCCTATACCGCGCAGTTCGCCGCTGCGGCGATCATGCTCTACGCCCTCGCCCGACTGCCGCAGACCGTCCACAGTGGCTGGGTCCTTGCCGTCGGCGCGGCCCTGATGCTGCTCGCCGGCGGCGCCGCGGAAGCCCTGCTCTTCCTCGTGCTCGCCGCATCGCTGCCGCTGCTGTTGGCCGGATACCGCAGCGCCACGGCGTGGCGTGCGTTGGCCCTGGGGATCGCCGGCGCCCTGCTGTTCGGCGCCGCCTGGCTCGCCTTGCTGGAGGCGCAAGGTATCCCGCGGACCCAGGCCCTCAGTCTGCAGCGCTGGCTCGGCAGCGAGGGCCGCGACCCCTTCTATTTCCCCGGCATTCTTGGCTGGTACGCGTGGCCGGTGTGGCCGCTCGCCGCGTGGGCGCTGTACCGCGAACGGCGGCATTGGCGCACGCCCGGAATCGTGTTGCCGGTGGCCACGCTGGTCGGTCTTCTCGGGCTGTATGCCTTCGCGGCCCATCCTGCCGAGGAACAGGGGCTGATCCTGCTGCTGCCACTAGCGCTTCTCGGCGCGGCCGGCCTGTTCACGCTGCAGCGCGGCGCCGCCAACGCCCTCACGTGGTTCGCCGTCATGCTGTTCGGCTTCATCGGACTGGTGTGGTGGGTCTACTGGAGCGCGCACGATCTCGGCGTGCCGACGCGGCTGGCGGTGCGCCTCACCAAACTGGGCATGACCCACGTCGGTGAGCTGAGGCCGTGGACGCTGGTCCTGGGTGCGGCCGTGACCGTGGCGTGGCTCGTGTTCCTGGCACGTGTCGAGCGCTCACCGCTGCGACCGATCCTGGTTTGGACGGCCGGCATCACTTTCATCTGGGTGCTCCTGATGGCCCTGTTCCAGGTGCCGCTCGACCGCCGGCTCTCCTACGCTGGTGTCGCCGAGGAACTGGTGGCGCGGGTGCCGGCTTCCGAATGCATCCAGACGCATCAGGTGCGCAGCCAGCAGCGCCTGCTGCTTGCGTATCACAGCGGCCTGCAGTTCGTGCCGGCCGGCGTGGACTGCAAATGGCTGCTCATCGAGACGCGGCGCCGGGAACCGGTGCCGCACATCGCGCCCGAGTGGATCAAGCAGTGGGAAGGTGCGCGCCCCGGTGACCGCTCCGATCGCTTCCACCTGTATGCCCACGACTGAGCGCGTCGCCGCCGTGGTGCTGGCCGGGGGCCAGGGGCGCCGCATGGGCGGCGCGGACAAGGGGCTGGTCGAATACCGGGGGCGTCCGCTGGTCGAGTGGGTGCTGGCCGCACTCGCGCCGCAGGTCGACGAACTCGTCGTCAGCGCCAACCGTAATCTCGAAGCTTACGCGGCATTTGGCTACCGTGTGCTGCCCGACACGCTGCCGGACTATCCCGGGCCGCTGGCGGGGGTGCTGGCTGCGCTCGAGGCGGTGCAGGCCGACTGGCTGCTGGTCGCGCCGTGCGACACGCCGCACCTCCCACCCGATCTGGCGGCGCACCTGCTGGCGGCTGCGCGGCAGGCAAACGCGGTGCTTGCGGTGGCGGCGGACACCGGACGGGTGCATCACAGCTGCTTCATCGTGCGCTGCGACCAGCGCGACCATCTTGCCGCGACGCTCACGCGCGGCGAGCGCGCCGTGCGCCACTGGCAGGCGCGACTGGCATCGGCGACCGCAGTGTTCGATGCCGCCTGCTTCGCCAACGTCAATACGCCGGACGACGTCCGCTCCTGACTTCAGCCCTGCCGGCTCTCGCCAATCTGCGTGCAGTACTGCTGCAGGTGCTCGGGCACGCCGGGCGGGCACGCGCCGCATGCGCGGTTGCCGGGCAGCGCGTAGTCGATGAACTTCGGATAGGCGAGCTTGAGCTCGTTCATCAATTCGACGAAGGCCTCCAGCGAGCGTTCGCCGCCCAGGCGCGGGTTGCGCGCCTTCTCCTGGCCGATTGAGCTCACCCGGCGCTGTTCGTAGTCGTGTGCCGGGTAGACCAGCGTGTCGTCGTCGTAGGCGAACAACCGGCCGCGCACCGAGTGATAGAGCGCGGCCGCATCGCCGCTCTGGAAGTCGGTGCGGCCGCATGCCTCGATCAGAAGTGCATCGCCGGTGTAGAGGCGACCGCCGTGGAAGTAGGCGAAATGGTTGTCGGTGTGGCCAGGGGTGTGGATCGGCGTCAGCTCGACCGAGCCCATCTTGAATGGCACGCCGTCGACGATGCCGACGTCGGTGCATGGCAGCGCATCGAGCGCCGGGCCGGCGATGCGGCTGCCGGCGACTTCCTTCAGTTTCCTTGCCGCGGTGATGTGATCGGCGTGGATATGCGTCTCGACGCTGTAGGCGAGCTTCAGTCCGAGCTTGTCGATCTCGGCGAGGTCGCGCTCCCAGGTCGGCAGCACCGGGTCGATCAGCAGCGCCTGGCCGGTGTCCTCGCAGCCGAGCAGATAGGTGTAGGTGCTGGATATGGGTTCGAACAATTGTTTGAAGATCATGCGGGGCCTCCTGTGGCGTTCAGGATGCGGCAAGCGCCTCGTCCAGAAGTTCCACCCAGTGCCTGACGGGTATGGCCGTGCCCGATTGCAGGTGGGTGAGGCAGCCGATGTTGGCGGTGACGATGAGCGCGGGTTGGCCAGCCTGAAGGTGGCCCAGCTTGCGGGCCTTGAGCTGGCCGGCGATTTCCGGCTGCAGGATCGAATAGGTGCCGGCCGCGCCGCAGCACAGGTGCTGTTCCGCCACCGGCACGAGTTCGAAGCCCGCCGCCGAGAGCAGCGCCTCGACGCCGCCGGCTAGCTTCTGCCCGTGCTGCAGCGTGCAGGGTGGGTGGTAGGCGACGTGCTCCTGGGCAGGACGTGTGATCAGTCTCTTCACGGCGTCGCCCTCGCCAACGAGAATTTCGGAAATATCTTTCGTCGCGGCCGCCACGCGAGCGGCCTTTTCGCCATAGGCCGGGTCGTCGCGTAGCAGCCAGCCGTAGTCCTTCACCATTACGCCGCAGCCCGAGGCGGTCATCACGATGGCTTCTGCGCCGGCGTCGAGCTGCGGAATCCATGCATCGATGTTGCGGCGTGCGGCGGTCAGCCCGGCCTCGGTGTCGTTAAGGTGATGCGCCAGCGCGCCGCAGCAGCCGGCTTCCTTTGCCGTGACAAGCGAGATGCCGAGGCGGTCGAGCACGCGCGCGGTGGCAGCGTTGATGCCGGGCCTGAGTCCGGGTTGCACGCAGCCCTGCAGTACCAGCATACGGCGCGCATGGCGTGGTGACGGCCAGTCGCCCGCGGCTTCCGCTGCAGGGATGTGTGCCCGCAGAAAGCCGGGCAGCAGGCCGCGTACAGTGCGGCCGAGCTTCAGCATGCCGTTGAACAACAGCGGCGATCCAAGCCCGGCTTTCAGTGCCGCGCGCGCGGCGGCCCGGATTGCGCCGCGCCCGACTTCTTCCTCGACGATGCGGCGGCCGATATCGAGCAGCTTGCCGTATTCCACACCGGAGGGGCACGTGGTCTCGCAGTTGCGGCAGGTCAGGCAGCGGTCGAGATGCAACTGGGTCTTGGTGCTCGGCGTCGCGCCCTCGAGCATCTGCTTCATCAGGTAGATGCGTCCGCGCGGCGAGTCGAGCTCGCTGCCGAGCACCTGGTAGGTCGGGCAGGTGGCGAGGCAGAAGCCGCAATGCACGCAGTTTCGGAGGATGCGCTCGGCGACCTCGCCATCGGGAGTGTTGCGGAAGACGTCGGCGAGATGGGTCTGCATGTCAGAACTCGGGATACAGACGGCCGCGGTTGAGGATGCCGCGCGGATCGAAGCGCTGCTTGAGGTTGCGATGCAGCACGGCGAGCGCCGGAGCGAGGGGCGTGAAGGCCCCGTCGGCGGGCGTGTCGCCGCGGAACAGGGTGGCATGGCCGCCCGCGCCTTTCACGGTGGTGCGCAGGACGGCTGGCTGCAGCTCGGCGGCGAGCCAGCGCACCGCGCCGCCCCACTCGATCCATTGCGCGTAGCCGAGATTGAGCGGCGGCGTGGTCGGCCTGACCGCCAGCCGCCACAGCGGGCGCTTGTCGAAGAACGGGGCGGTCTGGTCGCGCAGGCGCTGCCAGAAGGCGCTGCCGTCCTTCAGGGCGTCACCGCCGAGCCGGGCCTGCGCGGCGTGCACCGCCGACGCCGCGCCCGACAGGCGCAGTGTCAGGAGGCCGGCGTGCCACGAGGTGGCCGACAACGGCAGCGGCTGACCTGCCCACTCGTTCATCCTGCGGATCGCTGTCGCCTCGTCAAGCTCGAACTGCAGCGAGATCTCCTCGGCCGGCTTCGGCAGCACCTTGAGCGAAACCTCGGTGAGCAGGCCGAGCGTACCGAGCGCACCGACCATCAGCCGGGACACGTCGTAGCCGGCGACGTTCTTGATGACCTGACCGCCGAAGCGCAGCGCCTGCCCGCTGCCGTCGATCATGCGCACGCCGAGCACGAAGTCGCGTGCCGCACCGGCGTAGGGGCGGCGCGGGCCGGAGAGACCCGCGGCGATGCAGCCGCCCAGTGTTGCGGGGCCGCCGAAGCAAGGTGGCTCGAATGCCAGCATCTGGCTGTGCGCGGCGAGCAGCGCCTCGATGTCAGCGAGCGGGGTGCTGGCGCGCGCGGTCAGCACCAGTTCCTTGGGCTGGTAGTCGACCACCCCGGTGAGCGCGCGGGTGCTGAGCACCTCGCCCTCATCGGCGTTGCCGTAGAAGGTCTTGCTGCCGCCGCCCTGGATGATGAGCGGCGAATCGCTTGCATACGCGGCGCGAACGCGTTCGCTGATTTCCTGCAGCATCAGAATCTCGGCAGCTCGGGGTGCGGCAGTTGCCCGTCGTGGACCCGCATTGCGCCCCATTCGGCGCAGCGGTGCAGTTCGGGAACGGCCTTGCCGGGGTTGAGCAGGGTGTCGGGGTCGAAGGCCGTCTTCACCTCGTTGAAGCGCGTGAGTTCCGGGATGGCGAACTGCACGCACATCTGTTTGATCTTTTCCAGGCCGACGCCGTGCTCGCCGGTGATGGTGCCGCCGACCTCGACGCACAGTTCGAGGATCCTGCTGCCGAAGGCCTCGGCCTTCTCGAGCTCGCCGGGCTGGTTGGCATCGAACAGGATCAGCGGATGCAGGTTGCCGTCGCCGGCGTGGAATACGTTGGCCACCGCAAGGCCATACTCCGCGCTCATTTCGCTGATGCGCGCCAGAACATGCGGCAACTGGGTGCGCGGGATGGTGCCGTCCATGCAGTAGTAGTCGGGCGAGAGCCGTCCCACCGCGGGGAACGCCGCCTTGCGCCCGGCCCAGAATTTGAGTCGCTCCTGTTCGCTTTCGGCAGTGCGGATTTCGGTCGCGCCGGAGGCCTCGAGCACCTCGCGCACGATGTAGAGGTCGTCCGATACTTCCTCGTTGACGCCGTCGACCTCGCACAGCAGCAGCGCCGCACAGTCGAGCGGGTAGCCGGCGTGGACGAAGGCCTCGGCGGCCTGGATGGCGAGGCGGTCCATCATCTCGAGCCCAGCGGGAATCACGCCGGCAGCGATGATGTTGCCGACTGCGGCGCCCGCCGTCGCGACGTCGTCGAACGCCGCCAGCACCACCTGCGCGCGTTCGGGGCGCGGCAGCAGCTTGACCGTGACCTCGGTGATCACCGCCAGCATGCCTTCCGATCCGGTCAATAGCGCCAGCAAGTCGTAACCCGGGGAATCGAGCGATTCGCCACCGATTTCCAGCAGTTGGCCCGCGATGGTCCATGCGCGCAGCTTCAGGATGTTGTGCACGGTAAGGCCATACTTCAGACAGTGCACGCCGCCGGAATTTTCCGCGACGTTGCCGCCGATCGAGCAGGCGATCTGCGACGACGGGTCGGGCGCGTAGTAGAGATTGTGAACGGCGGCGGCCTCCGAAATCGCCAGATTGCGCACGCCCGGCTCGACCACTGCGGTGCGCGCCAGCGGGTCGATGGCCTTGATGCGGTTGAGCTTGGACAGTACCAGCAGTACCGCGCCGTCGACCGGAAGTGCGCCGCCGGAAAGGCCGGTACCGGCACCGCGGGCCACCACAGCGACTCGATGCGCATGGCACAGCTTCAGGATCGCCGCGACCTGAGCCTCGTCTTCCGGCAGCGCCACCACGTCAGGCGTGTTGCGGTAGACCGCAAGACCGTCGGACTCGAATGGCAGAAGATCCTCGCGCTCGTTGAGCACGCAGTGCGCCGGCAACAGGCTGCGTAGTTTGGACAGGAAGGCGGGACTGAGCATGAGGGAATCGAAGCATTCAGGGCGCAAGTTTAGCCGGGCTTGCCTGCGCGCGCGAGGGTGCGATGCGCCGGTAGGCTTCCGCCAGCGCATTGGCGTCGCCGACGTTGCCGGGGAAGATCACCACGGGGAGTTGCGGCAGGCGGTGCCAGGGCGGCGTCTGCACCACGGTGACGCCGGGCAGGATCTGCCCCAGTACGCGTGATGCAGGCAGTTCGAGGCCGGTCGACAGCACGTCGTTGGACGTGATGCCGCCCTTGCTGATGAGGAAGGCGAGTGTGGCCGGCAGCCGCTTCACCACCTCCATCAGCGTGGCCGACACCGCTTCCCCGAAAGCCAGACGTTCGGCGGGGCTGGCGAACTGTCGCTCGCTGCGGCTGGTAAACACCACCGGGGTGAGGCCGCTCGTATGAGCGTGGGCGATGCTGGCCGTCAGTTCGTCGACCACCGCCGCGTGTGCGGCAGGCAGTCGGGTGATGTCGAGCGGCAGGCCGATCACACCGCACTCCTTCAGCAGTTGCGTGAGTTGCGCGGTGGTCCTGGCGACGTGCGAGCCGACCACGACCACGCCGGGCTGGTCGTCGCGCACCAGGGTGGCGAAGGATTCGGCGGCGACCGGCTGAGGGGGCAGTCTGGCCAGCGCGGTGAGCAGCGAGGCGGCGCTGCGGAACAGAAGGCGCTGGCCGGCCGCGGCAGCTTTCAGCACCGCGTCGGCAAATTGTCGGTAGTCGTCAGGCGCCTCGCCGTCGATCACGCCGATCGCATTGCCATGCAGCGCGGCGAGCCAGGCGCCCGCCTCGCCGGCTCGCAGATCCTCGAGCGTCAGCCGCGCCACTTCGCTTGCGGCAACGCGACCGGCCGTTTTCTCGGCGACGTAATCGGGCAGATACGCGGTACGGTAGCCGAACACCGAGTCGCGTGCGAACTCGGTTTGGTCGGTCGGCACCGGTGTGCCGTCGACGACAAGATAATGCGTGCTGTCACGGGTGATGCGTCCGCCCTCGAAGAACGCCGGGGTCAGGAGCGTCGCATCAAACGGCCCCAGCACGTCGTTCATCACGTCGGTCTCCACCGGGTAGTGGCCGCGCAAGGTCGAATCCGAGCGCGATACGAACAGCACCGGGCCGGCGTAATCGGCGAGCGCGGCCTTGAGGTTGACGCACACCTCGCGCGTCACCGAGGCGGCACGCACCGCGTCCATCCCGCGCGTATTGGTGAGGATGAAGAAGAGCGGCGCGGCGTCGGCCAGTGCCGTCTTCAGCGTGGCGACGTCCCAGCGCGTCAGCAGCAGGCAGGAATGCACCGTCTGCGAGCCGGTCGGGTCGTCGTCGAGGACGACGATCTTGGGGCTCATGCCATCCGCTCCAGCATCGCGATCGCGCGCTGGCTCATGGCCTGCGCGCTCATGCCGTTGAAGTCGAAAAGCTGCTGCGGGTTGGCAGTGGTCTCGCCGCGCTTCCAGCAGAACACGTCGCGCTGGGCGGCTTGGCTGCGTAGCAGAACGGGCTCGAGTGGCGCCGAGGGGCCGCCGGTGACGCCGAGCAGTACGTCGCCGTGGAACATCGCGCGGAAGGCGTCGTCGCCCATGAAGCGGCCGTCGGGCTCCGACACGCTGTCCCACAGCACGTCGCTCGGACGATAGAGGCGGCGCGGGTTGACCACGGCGACGATGCGTGAGCCGATGCCGGCCTGCGCCAGTTTTTCGGCCGCGGCGAACACCGGCTGCAGCACCATGTCGCCGGTCACCGCGAACACCACGGTGTGCGAGCCACGGGTCTGGCGCAGCATCATCGCGCCCTCTTCGATCGCCTGACGGCTCTGCGCCAACGTGGCGTGGACCGGCAGCGGCGACTTCGACGCGGTGATGACGATGCCCTTGTTGTGCTGCTTCAAGGCCCAGTCGTAACTCGCCTGGATCATGTTGGCGTCGACCGGAAACAGCGGATAGACGTTGCCGTTCCTCATCATCGCGGCGAAGTAGCTTTCGATCTCCGGACGCTGGTGGGTCCAGCCGTTGCGGCCCTGCTCCAGCGCGCCGGCGGTGAACAGGCACACCGTCGCGGGGGTGGGGCGGCGCAGCTCGGCCATCGCCTGCGTCACCGTCTGCCAGATCGGCAGGCCGTTGATGGCGAAGGATTCGTAGCTGCACCACAGGCTGCGCCCGCCGAACAGCGCAACGCCCACCGCGAGGCCGGCGCAGGCGTCCTCGTTGAGCGGTTCGTAGACCTGGCCCGACGGGCCCTGGAAATAGAGATCGTCGGCGGTCGGATGACGGATCGTCAGCGCCTGGTTGATGTTGGCCATGCCCGAGGCTTCGTTGCCGTCGGCGTTGGTGACGACGAAGTGGGCGTCGCGCTTGCCGACCTGGCCGACGACATGGCCGAAGGCGGTGGTCGGGATGTGGTTTTCGCCGACGGCGAATTCGGTCAGCGCGATGCCTTCGAGGCTCGGCAGTTCGCGAACGTTTTCGGTGACGGCGATCTTGGCGGCGGGGCCGCCGCCGGCGTGGCGGAAGTTCTCGCGCACGAGTTCCCACGCCCGGAGCGGCAGCGCGCGGCGTTGAAGACCCGTTTTCACGTCGTCGGAATCGAGGGTGTGGTGTGCATAGAGGTTGTGCGACTTGGCGCCGGTGGCGTGCACGCCCGCGCCCTTCAACTGCTTGACGATCAGCGCGGTGCGGCGGCCGGACAGCGCGCCCCTCGCGGCGGCGTCGGCGGCTTTCAGCACGGCGCCGGTGAAGGCCATGCGCTGCTTGAAATCGAAGGTGGTCGAGTCGGCGTACACCGGTGCCTCGGCGGTGCCGGCATAGTCGCGCGCGTCGATCAGGTGCACCTCGTCGAAGCCGTGTGCACGCCAGTAGTTAATCATGCGCGTGTTGTCCCACAGCGACACCATGCTGTGGTGCTCCTGCGAGTAGCCGTTCCACACCAGCACCGGCAGGTAGTTGGTGACGTCGGGATACGCGGTCGCGAAGTGCTGGAATGCGCTCATGATGTAGGGTTCGCCGAGGCCGCCGTCGCCGATCGTCACCGGGAACAGCTTGTCGCGATTGAGATACGCGCCGGCGAGCGCGAAATGCTGGCCCTGGCCGAGCGGGCCGGCGGGCGCCAGAAGACCGGGAATTGCGCCGGAGAGGTGGCCCAGAAGGCCGTGGCGCTCGCGGAAGCGCGCGCGCATGTCGGCGACGGTATGGATGCCCATGTTTTCCAGCGAGGTGTCGAGGAACATCGCTGCATAGAAGCCGGGTGCGTGGTGGCCGACCTCGGTCACCATGTTGCGGTGGCCCAGCAGATGCAACGCGGCGACCGGGTCGGCACTCGTGGCGAAGCCGCCGGGGTGGCCCGATGACTTGCTGCCGGTGACCTGCAGCGTGAGATAGCGCAGTGCGTCCGCGGCGAGCAGGGTCTGGTAGATCGCGGCCTCGCTGCTCGCGTCAGGCAGCACCGGCTGCCCGAACCCCAGCAACGGCGCTGCGCCCAGGCGGTCGATTTCCGGAAAGCTGTCGGCGAAATACTGGATGCCTTCGCAGAAGGCGGGAACGGTCTCGGGGGCGGACTGCATCTGGGCGCTCATAACAACTCCTTTCACAATATGAAAATGTTTCACATAATGTGAAACGACGTCCGTATTAAAGCAGTAAGCTGCTCTCAATTTCACATTGCGGGATAAATTTTCACGTTATGAAAAATGTCGCCTCCTCGATACAAGTACTCGACCGCGCGATGGCGCTGGTCGGCGTCCTCTCCCGCGCGGCGGGCCCGATGAGCCTTACCCGGATCGCCGATCAGGCCGGCCTCCATACCGCCAGCGCGCATCGTATTCTCGGCGCGCTGATGGCACACGGTCTGGTCGAGAAGACTGGTGCCGGGGAATACGATCTGGGCGTGCGCTGGCTGGAAGTGGGCAATCGCCTGCGATCGCGCCTGAACATCCGCCAGGTGGCATTGCCCACCATGCAGCGCCTCGCCGAGCTGACCGGCGAGACGGTCAACCTGATCGTGCGGCGCGGCGACGAGGCGGTCTACGTGGAACGGGTATCAGGCGGTCAGACGCTGATTCAGGTGGTTTAGGTCGTGGGCGCGCACGCGCCGCTGCATGTCACTGCCGTGGGCAAGATCTTTCTCGCCGAGGATCGCGCAAGCGGCGTGATGGGCTACGCCGAGCGCACCGGCCTGCAGGCATTCACGCCGAACACCCTGACCACGCTCGAACGGCTTGAGGCCGAACTCGACACCATCCGCCGCGAGCAGTTGGCTTACGATCGCGGCGAGGCCGAGGTGGGCGTGGCGTGCATTGGTGCGCCGATCCGCGACGCCGAAGGCAAGCTGGTTGCCGGGATGTCGATTTCAGCGCCGGCCGATCGCCACAAGCCAGGCTGGGCCGCGGCTCTGAAGCAGGCCGCTGCACAAACCGGCGCTGCGCTGGGCTATCTCGCCGAAGCCTGATCGCGACGACCGGTGCACGGGCCTTGCCGTGCGCAGGCTTTCTTGGCAATGTGGCGCCCATGCCTCCCATTCGCCCCGCATCACGCTACCAGATCGCCGCCTGGCTCTTGATGGCGGCCGCCCTCTTGGCGGTCCTCAAGCTCCACCTGCTGCCGGCATTGCTCGCGGGCTTGCTGGTGTCGCAACTGGTGCATCTGCTGGCGCCGCGCTTCGTCATCGGCAGGCTCGACCACACCTGGGCCAAGATCCTCGTGGTGTCGCTCATCACCCTGGTCGTGCTGGGAGCACTGGGCGGCTTCACTGCCGCCGTGATCCACTACCTGCGCACCGAGGGCGGGCTGGCGGGTCTCCTGACCAAGATGGCTGAAATCATCGAGAACTCACGCGAGCTGCTGCCGCTGTGGGCGGCGGACTGGCTGCCGCAGGGCGACGAATCGGTGATCCGCGCCGGGCTGGTCGAATGGCTGCGAACCCACGCGATGGACATCCGCAAGTTCAGCGGCGCCGCTGGCCGCGGGCTGGCGTACTTCATCGTCGGCCTCATCATCGGCAGCTTCGTCGCGCTGCGCGAGGCGCGCCCGCAGCGGACGCTGGCGCCGCTGGCGCAGGCGATGAGCGAACGCCTCGATCGCCTGGGCGAGGCGTTCCGCCGGGTGGTGTTCGCGCAGGTGCGCATTTCGGCGCTGAACGCGCTGCTGACCGGCATCTACCTGATGGGGGTGCTGCCCGCCTTCGGAGTGCACCTGTCCTTCACCAAGACCATGATCGTCATCACCTTCATCGTCGGCCTGCTGCCCGTGCTTGGCAACCTCATCTCCAATACCGTCATCGTCATCATCTCGCTATCCCATTCGTTGCACGTCGCGGCGGCCTCGCTGGGCTTCCTTGTTGTCATTCACAAGCTCGAATATTTCGTGAATGCCCGTATCATCGGGGGCCGGATCCAGGCGCGCGCGTGGGAACTGCTGGTCGCCATGCTGCTGATGGAAGCCGCGTTCGGCATGGCAGGCGTTGTCGCGGCGCCGATTTTTTACGCCTATATCAAGAAAGAACTGTCCGACCGGGAGCTCATTTAACAATGTCAACGTCCAACGACACAGAATCACTCGTCCTCACCGCCAGCGGTGAAGACAAAATCGGCCTGGTGGAAGGCCTCACCCGCCGCATTGCGGATAGCGGCTGCAATATCGAGGAATCGCGCATGGCAGCGCTGGGCGGCAGCTTTGCCCTGCTGATGCGGGTCAGCGGCAGCTGGGACGCGCTCGCCAAGCTGGAGTCGCGCCTGCCGGCCGTCGGCGAGGAACTCGGCCTGTCGATCATCCAGCAGCGCACCCGCCCCGGCCGCCCGGAGAAACCGCTGATTCCCTACATCGTCGAGGTCACCGCGCTCGACCAGCCAGGCATCGTCAACAGCCTAGCCAACTTCTTCGCGCGCCTGCATATCAATATCGAGGCGCTCGATACCGATACCTATCCGGCGCCGCACACGGGCACTCCGATGTTCGCCGTCCACATGACGCTCGGCATCCCCGCGGATGCCCACATCGCGACGCTGCGCGGCGAGTTTCTCGATTACTGCGACGACCAGAATCTTGACGCGACCTTCGAGCCGCTGCGCATGTGAGCCGATGCCATTCACGCCGAGCGGCTTATTGTCCGGCGATCCTCGACTCTGCAGTCCTGATCACGTTCCCCCACCGACGCCAAGTTCGATGAACTCGATCGGCGTTGCGTCGTCCAGCTGGCGCGCGCGCGGTTGGCTGCGCAGCAGCGCCGCTTCCACCCGTGCCGCCTGCAGCGCCGGCCGGTCGATGACCGTCGGGTAAAGCCGGTAGTGTTTTTCCAGCAGCTCGGCCTGCCGGCAGGCACAGACTTCGAGCCTGGCGCGGGTGGCGGCATCGAGGTGTGGCAGCAGCAGCATCCAGGGCGCCTGCCAGGCGAGGTAGTCGTGCACCAGGCGCGTGTGTGCGGCGTCCATGTCGCCGGTGGCAATGAACAGGGGCGGGAATGCGTCGGCATCAAGCATGCGGCCGCGCAGGCCTTCGCCACCCTTCAGCGTGTGCAGCCCCAGGCCGACGCCGTCGTCGGAGCGGCGGAACCATTGCGCCACGCCGCTGGCAAGGCTGTTTACGTGGCGCGTCAGATAAGCTGCGGGGGTTTCGGTGAGACCGCTGATGGCCGCACTCCGAAAATGCTCCTGCGCAGCGAACCCGGCGCGCCAGTCGAGCGGCGGCCGGGTATCGGTCTCGCTGTCGTTGCGCACGCTGTGCAGCAGGGCCAGTGGGCGGTCCCGTCGGTCAAGCAGCCACAACTCGAACTGGTCGAGAAACGCGAACGGCACCGCGCGATGCATCGTGAGCAGGTTCTCGTAGACCACCGCACCCATGTCCTCCAGGCGCCTGAAGTCGTCGGACGGAAACAGCGGCCCGCGCTTGAGTCCTGTTTCAGCCGACCAGTGGCCGTAGCGGATGTCGGAAATCTGCGCGCGCTTGCCGGCGCGTCCGAGCCCGTCGAGCAGCGCATCGTTGGCGACGTAGATGTCCCACTCGACGCCGTCGGTCGTCAGTGCCTCGGCTGACCGGTAGCGGATCGTGTGGGCCGCCCCGCGAAACGGGTTGAGCAGGCGCTGGGCGTAGCATTCGATCTGCATGCGCTGCCCCTTTCAGTTGGCGCCGCCGCCCGACTGTGGCGGCACGGATGTGGACGGATCCCTGCTGCCATCCATCCAGGCAAACATCGCCAGCCGCATCGCCTCCTCCACCGACATGTCGAGCGGCTGTACCCAGTCGCGCGGCACGAAAACCGTGTAGCCGCCGATCATGTAGCCCATCGGCAGATAGACCGCTACCCGGTCGCCCTGCAGAAAGCCCGCGGGCAGCCCGTCGACGTGCTGGCGGGTGATCAGCCCCACCAGTTCGAGCGGCTGTCCGGGTATTCTGAGGATCACCACCGTCTGGTGGGCATCGTGCTTGCGTTGCGGGGAGAAATAGTCGGCGAAGCTTTTGAAGGAGGAATAAATGCTCCTCACCAGCGGCAGGTTGGTGAACGGCAGTTCCACCAGCGACAGCAGCTTGCCGGCACCGCGTTGAGACACCAGGACCCCGAGCAGGAAGATGCCGGTGATCCCGAGGACCAGCCCCAGTCCCGGCACGTAAAACCTGCCGATCAAGGGCCGGATCACCAGGGCCGCGATGGCCTCGCTCCAACTGAGGAAGAGATACAGCAGATAGACCGTCAGCCCAACCGGCAGGGCGGTGATCAGGCCGCGAAAGAAATACTGATAGATCTGCTTGGCCAAGTGGTGAACCTCGTGAAGCTGAAAAAAGTTCGATCTGTCTAGCTAGCATAGCAGCGGGCCATTGCTAGAATCTCCCTTCCATCAACCATCCCGGAGGAAGCCCATGAAAGCCCCAGCCCTGATCGCCCTCGCCCTGCCCGCCCTCATTGCTGGCTGCGCCAGTGGTCCCAGCGCCGAGGAGCAGGCGGCGATGGCGGCCGACGCCCGCAAGGCCTCGGGTGCCTTGATCCAGAAGCTCGGCGGTGAGCTGAAGGCTGCGGTGGCAGCATCCGGTCCCGAGGGGGCGATCGGGGTGTGCAAGGAGCGCGCGCCGCAGATCGCTGCCGAGGTGTCGAAACAGTTCGGCTTCGACGTCAAGCGTGTCAGCCCGAAGAACCGCAATCCGGCGGGCGTGCCCGATGCATGGGAAGCCGAAGCGCAGGCCGGACTGGAAAAGCGGATGGCCGCTGGCGAGAAGCCCGAAACGCTCGACACCTGGCAGATCGTCAGCACCGCGGAGGGCAAGCAGTTCCGCTACGCCAAGGCTTTGCCCGTGCAACCGCTGTGCCTCAGTTGCCATGGCGACCCGGCGGCGATCCCGGATGCGGTTAAAGCGCGCCTGGCGGTCGAGTATCCGCACGATAAAGCTACCGGCTACGCCGCCGGCATGGTGCGCGGCATCGTCTCGGTCAAGCGGGCGCTGTAATTCCAATCGCCGGTTGGCTGACATGACGACCGGACGCAGCGTTTCCCCGGCCTGGTGGGTGTATATGCTGCGCTGCGCGGACGGCTCGCTTTATACCGGCATCACCACCGACGTCGCCCGCCGTCTCGCCGAACACAACGGTGACGGCGGCGTGGGCGCGCGCTATACGCGCAGCAGGCGTCCGGTGGAACTGGCCTATCGGGAAGCCGCAAGCAACCGCTCCGAGGCTGCGCGCCGCGAGGCGGCGATCAAGCGGCTCGACCACGCGCGCAAGCTGGCGCTGTGTGCGGCAGCCGTCTGACCGGAACGCACGCCTCACTCATCGTCGAGGCCGTTCAGCAGGCGGGCGCTGACCTGCGGCATGGCGGCTTCGACGGCGCGCCGCCCGGCGTCGATGGCGATGGCGGCGCGGTGAAACTCCATCAGCCCGACGTCCGCCACCCGCGGCGTCACCATCACGTCCGCGGGTTCTCCGGCCAGCCGGCTACGCGTGATCATCACCTGCATGATGTTGATGCTGCTCGCCATCACGTCGAGCATGGCGGGCGGCCGGGGTCCGTTGTTGCCGCCGAGGCCGAGTTGCGACATGCCGGTGTGGATTCGCGCCATGACCGCGTCGGTCAGGGGCACGGGCTCGGCCGCTGGCTCGCGCCCCGGTTTCGCGGGACGGAGCTTGAGCTTGACGTAACGGCCCAGCCGGTCGGTATTCAGATCCACCGCGATCACGAGATCGGCTCCCATCGCCCGGCACAGCGACACCGGCACCGGATTGACCAGGCCGCCATCGACCAGCCAGGCGCCGTTGCGCTGCACCGGCGTGAACAGGCCGGGCAGCGCAATCGAGGCGCGCACCGCGTCGGACACCAGGCCCTCGCGCAGCCACACTTCGCGGCCGCGCTGCAGGTCGGTGGCGACGGCGCCGAACGGGCGCGCCAGTTCGCGGATGTCGCTGTCGACAAAACGGCTGCGGAAAAAGTCGATCAGCTTCTCGCCCTTGATCAGGCCGCTGCCGAGCGAGAAGTCGAAGAAGCCCATCACGGTCTGCAACCGCAGGCTGCGCACCCATGTTTCCAGGCGGTCGAGTTCGCCGCCCACATAGGCGGCGCCCACCAGCGCGCCGATCGAGGTGCCGCACACGATGTCCGGTTCGATGCCGGCGTCGGCGAGCGCGCGGATCACGCCGATGTGCGCCCAGCCGCGGGCGGAGCCGCCGCCGAGGGCGAGACCGATGCATGGCGAGTCCGCGCATGGGGCCGCCATCAATCGCCTTCGCGCTCGATGCCGCAGCATTGCACGCGTTCGCTTGCGGGCGGCTCGCTGAGGATGGCGCCGGTGACCGGATTGGGGCGAAACACGGTGCAGCCCTTGAGGCCGAGCGCATGTGCCTGCCGGTAAAGCTCGGCAAAGCGCTCGAAGGGATAATCGGCGGCGACGTTGATGGTCTTGGAAATGGCGTTGTCGACGAAAGGCTGCAGCGCCGCCTGCATGTAGAGGTGGGCAAGCGGATCGATCTGCCGCGCCTCGACCAGGGCGGGCGGCGTGCCGCTCCGACCCGCCTGCCGCCAGCGCTGCAAGGCATGGTCCACCACGCGGTGGGTGAAATACCGGCCGTCCATCCCCAGCACGCGCCGCTCGGCCTCCGCAGCAAATATCGGCTCGATGCCGCTCGAGCAATTGTTGGCCAGCAGGCTGATGGTGCCGGCCGGTGCGATGGCCAGAAGATGGCTGTTGCGGATGCCGTGCGTGGCGATGGCGTCGCGGATGTCGGCCGGCAGGCGTGCGGCGAAGCCGCTCGCCAGAAACGGCTGGCGAGCGAAACCGGGGAACGCGCCCTTTTCGCGTGCAAGTGCGACCGAGGCACGGTAGGCCGCGTCGCGCACTGTCTGCATGGCCTGCGCGGCGAGTGCGCGCGCGGCCTCGCTGTCGTAGTCGAGCCCCAGCATCACCAGCGCGTCGGCCAGCCCGGTGATGCCGAGCCCGATGCGCCGCGTGAGCCGCGCCTGTTCGGCCTGCGCCGGCAACGGGTAGCGGGACACGGCGACGACATCGTCGAGAAAGCGCACTGCGAGCGTCGCCGAATCAGCCAGCGCATCGAGGTCGAGGCGGGCGTCTGCGGTAAAAGGCGAGCCCACGAAGGTGGTCAGGTTGAGCGAGCCGAGGTCGCAGGCGCCGTAGGGCGGCAGGGGGATTTCGCCGCAGGGATTGGTGGCGGTGAGCCGCTCGCGGTCGTGCAGGTTGTTTTCGCGGTTGATGGTGTCGACGAACAGCACCCCGGGTTCGGCGGTGTCGTAGGCCGCGTGCAGGATGCGTTGCCACAGCTCACGCGCCTTCACCGTGCGCACCGCCCTCGTTTCGTCTGCCGACGGGCTGGCCGGGACCGGGAAGACCAGCGGCCAGTCGCGGTCGTGCGCTACCGCGGCCATGAATGCGTCGCTGATCTGCACCGACAGGTTGAAATGCCGCAGCACCGCGGGATCGCGCTTGGCGTCGACGAAGGTCTCGATGTCGGGATGGTCGCAGCGCAGCGTCGCCATCATCGCACCGCGACGTGCGCCGGTCGAAAGCATGGTGGCGCACATGGCGTCCCAGATGTGCATGAACGACACCGGGCCGGAGGCGATACTGCCGGTCGCCGCCGCGACCGTGCCGGCCGGGCGCAGCGTGGAAAAATCGTAGCCGATGCCGCCGCCCTGCTGCATGGTGAGCGCGCCCTCTTTCAGCGCCTCGAAGATGTGCACGAGGTCGTCGCTGATCTCGCCCATGACGAAGCAGTTGAACAGTGTCACCCGCTGGCCGGTGCCGGCGCCGGCGAGGATGCGGCCGCCGGGCAGAAAGCGGAAATTCTCAAGCAGGCCGTAAAAGCCTTCGGCCCATCGCGCGTGCTTCTCGCCCTCTGCTGCCGCGATCGCCCGCGCCACCCGCCGCCAGCTGGCATGGACGTCGGCCTCTCCCTCGGCCCGGTATTTCGTCTGCCAGACATGGTGGGAGATGTTCATGTCGAAGGGGGCTGGCGGTTTCATGGCATGGGCGATAAGTTGAGGCATTATCTGTCGAGTGTGTCTCTTGAGCAGCATAGCCGCTTTCCCCGACCATGATCGATTCGTCCCACCCTTACTCCGCGTTGACGCCCGACTGTGCCCTCGATGCGCTCGACAGCACAGGCATGCGCGCTGACGGCCGTCTGCTGGCGCTGAACAGCTACGAGAACCGGGTCTACCAGATGGGAGTGGAGGACGCGGCACTCGTGGTGGTCAAGTTCTACCGCCCTGGGCGCTGGCGTGACGACGCCATTCTGGAAGAGCACGCGTTCACCCTCGAACTGGCTGCGCGCGAGATCCCGGTCGTCGCGCCACTGGTTCTGAACGGCGCAACGCTGCATGTCCACGGCGGCTTCCGCTTCGCGGTGTATCCGAAGCAGGGCGGGCGCATGCCCGAGTTCGACCGCGCCGACACCCTGAAGCGGATGGGCCGCTTTCTCGGCCGCATCCACGCGGTCGGTGCGCAGGCGCGTTTTGCGCACCGGCCGACGCTCGACCTCGAAAGCTTTGGTTTTGCCTCGCGCGATTTTCTGCGCAGCGGAAACTGGCTGCCGGCCGACCTGGTGGCCGCCTGGGACAGCGTGGTCGAGCATGCGCTCGCCAGCGTCGCGCATTGCTACGGCCGTGCCGGTGCGGTGCGCACGATCCGCCTGCATGGCGACTGCCACGCCGGCAACGTGCTGTGGACCGATGCCGGGCCGCATTTCGTCGATTTCGACGACTGTCGCATGGGCCCGGCGGTGCAGGATCTGTGGATGCTGCTGTCCGGCGAGCGCGACGAGCAGCAGGCGCAGCTCGAGCAGATTCTGCAGGGCTACGAGGACTTCATGGAATTCGATCCGCGCGAGCTGCACCTGGTCGAAGCGCTGCGGACGCTGCGCCTGATCCACTACGCGGCCTGGCTCGCGCGGCGCTGGGACGATCCGGCTTTTCCCGCCGCGTTTCCGTGGTTCAATACGCAGCAGTACTGGCAGGCGCGCATCCTCGAGCTGCGCGAGCAGATCGCGCTGATGGACGAGCCGCCGCTGGCGGCGTGACGGAGACAAGGACATGTGCGGCATCGCAGGAGAATTCCGGTTCGACAATCAGGCGCCTGACGCGGCGACGATGGCGCGCATGCTCGCCAAGCTGGAACGACGCGGCCCAGACGCCGAGGGCCAGCACGCCGACGGCGCGATGCGGCTGGGCCATCGACGACTGGCGATCATCGACCTGTCGCTGCGCTCGGGGCAGCCGATGGTCGACCAAGCCACGGGCACCGCACTGGTGTTCAACGGCACCCTCTACAACTATCCGGAACTGCGTGCCGAACTGATCGCGCGCGGCCACGTCTTTCACTCCGACGGCGATACCGAAGTCATCCTGCGTGCGTACCTGGAATGGGGCGAGGTTTGCGTCGAGCGCCTGCATGGCATGTTCGCGTTCGCCATCTGGAACCGCGAGGAACTGTTCCTGGCGCGCGACCGCCTCGGCATCAAGCCGCTGTATTACAGCGAGAACCTGGGCGGCTTCCGTTTCGCCTCGACCCCGCAGGCATTGCTGGCGGCAGGCGGCGTCGACACCGGCATCGACGCGGTGGCGCTGCATCACCTGTTCACCCTGCATGCGGTCGTGCCGGCGCCGCGCACGATCTTCAACGGCATCAGGAAGCTCGCACCCGGCACCACGCTGACGGTCAATGCGCGCGGCGAACTCGCACACCGCAAATACTGGTCGCTGAAGGCGCAGCGCCCGGCCGCGCCGAGGTCCGAGGCCGAATGGACCGAGGCGATTCACACAAGCCTCAGGCAGGCGGTAAAGAAACGCATCGAGATCGCCGATGTAAAGGTGGGCGTGTTGCTCTCGGGCGGGCTCGATTCGAGCCTCCTGGTGGCGCTCTTGGCCGAGCAGGGCGTTCCCGACCTGATGACGTTTTCGGTCGGCTTCGAGGATCAGCCGGAGGAGCGTGGCAACGAGTTCGAGTATTCGGATCCGGTGGCGGAAATGTACGGCACGCGCCACCATAAGTACCTGATCCCGAACCCGGAAGTGCTGCGCCGCTTGCCGGAAGCGGTGGATCAGATGAGCGAGCCGATGTTCGCACAGGATGCGGTGGCATTTTATTTGCTGGCCGAACAGGTCAGCAAGACGGTGAAGGTGGTGCAGAGTGGACAGGGTGCGGATGAAGTGTTTGGCGGATATTTCTGGTATCCGCGGATGCAGGCGGATACCGCGGGCAGCGATCTGGAGCGCTTCCGCCGCCACTACTTCGACCGCGACCACGACGAGTTTCTCGAGATGACGATGCCCGCGTATCACGGACCCGACTACACCGCGCAGACCATCGCTGCGCACCTGGCGGAACCTTTCGCCGACGAATTCGTCGATCAGGTGCTGCGCATGGACACAACCATGCTGATCACTGACGATCCGGTGAAGCGCGTCGACAATATGACCATGGCATGGGGGCTGGAAGCACGTGTCCCCTTCCTCGATCACCAGCTGGTCGAGCTGGCAGCGTCGATGCCGCCCCAGCTCAAGCTGGCATCGGAAGGCAAGCATGTGCTGAAGACGATCGCTCGCGGGCGAGTGCCGGATGCCGTGATCGACCGCAAGAAGGGCTATTTCCCGATGCCAGCGCTGAAATTTGTACGGGGAGAGTTCTTGAACTTCATGCAGGACATCCTGAATTCGCAGGCTTGCCGCGAGCGCGGCCTGTATCACCGCGCCTATGTGGACAAACTGCTGGATGCGCCGGAGCGGCATCACACCCGCATCCAGGGTAGCAAGCTGTGGCACCTGGCACTCCTGGAATACTGGTTGCAAAAAAATGCGTAAATCTTTGTTCCTGCTGGCGGCGCTGCTTGGCAGCTGTGCATCGCCCCCCATCCACCCCCCCGCCCCGCCCGCTCAGGCCCCGCAGCCGGCGCAGGCCGACCGGCCCGCGCCGCAGACCCCGTTCGAAAGCTGGCTCGCCGTCTTCCGCCAGGAGGCTCTGGCGCAGGGCATTTCCGCCGCCACGCTCGACGCCGCGCTGACCGGCATCGAGCCGGCCGAACGAGTGGTCGCGCTCGACCGTGGTCAGCCCGAATTCCTGCAGACCTTCACCGATTATCTGGCGCGGCGCGTCACAGCGGCCCGCGTCGAGCGGGGCCGCGCCCTGCTGCAGGAGCACGCGGCGCTGCTGGATGCGATCGAACGGCAATACGGCGTTCCAAAAGCCGTCCTGGTGGCGTTCTGGGGGATGGAGACCAATTACGGGTTGGTACAGGGCAGCCTCAACATCCCGGCCAGCCTCGCCACCCTTGCCTTCGACGGGCGCCGCAGCGAATTTTTCCGCGGCCAGCTGCTCGATGCCTTACGCATCATCGACGCCGGCCATGTCAGTGCGGCCGACATGAAGGGTTCGTGGGCCGGTGCGATGGGGCAGATGCAGTTCATGCCGTCGACCTTCCGCGCCTATGCGGTCGATGGCGACGGCAATGGCCGCATCGACCTGTGGCAGTCGCTGCCCGACGCCATGCATTCTGCCGCCAACTATCTCAAACGTGCGGGTTGGCGAGCGCAGGAGCCGGTCGCCGTCGAGGTGAAGCTACCCGCAGGTTTCGACTTGCGCCGCGCCGGCATCGACAGCCGTCTGCCGTTGGCGGACTGGGCGGCGGCAGGCGTGGGGCCGGCGGGCGGCGGCGCACTGCCGAGCGTCGCGGGGCGGGCGGCGATCGTGCTGCCGCAGGGCTGGCAGGGGCCCGCCTTTGTGGTGTTCGACAACTTCGACGTAGTGATGCAGTGGAACCGTTCACTCAATTACGCGTTGTCCGTGGCGCAACTGGCGCAGCAGGTGGCGGGCGGTGGTGGGCTCATCGCGCAGATTGTTGCGGGAACCGTCAGCACGGCGCAGCTGATCACGCTGCAGCAGACGCTCAACGCACTGGGTTTCGACGCCGGCACGCCCGACGGGGTGCTCGGCCGGCGCACGCAGACCGCCATCCGGCAATATCAGGTGCTGTACCAGTTGCCGGTCGACGGCTACCCTACCCCCGCCGTGCTGGCCCATGTCGAGGAGAAGCGAGCTGCTGCCGTGGCGGAGGGCAAGCTCACCCAGGCGCCAGCGCCGACCGCTGCGGATGCTGTGGGCCAGCCCTGATCCGGGTGCGCAACGTAACGCACGCAATGTACCGGGCGGCCTGCTGCAGGGGTGCAGGGTGTGGCCGCTGACCGGTTCCGGGCGCGATGGCTGAGTACCACGCCCTGCTGCCGTCATGAGCCTGGTGTGCTGGAAATGCGGTGCCAGCCTCGCCGGCCTGCTTTTACCGCTGGGGCGCCGTGAGGTTTGCCCGAGTTGCCGGGCCGATCTGCACGTCTGTCGGCAGTGCCGCCATTACGATGCCCACCGCGCCGGGCAATGCCGCGAACTGGCCGCCGAGCCGGTGAGCGACAAGACACGCGCCAATTTCTGCGGTTGGTTCGTGCCGCGCCCCGATGCCTATCGGGGTGGCGGTGCCGCGATGGCGCAAGGCAGCCGTGCCGCGCTCGACGCCCTGTTCGGCAAAGGGGAGGCCAAGGCCGACATCCCGCAAACCCCCGACGACCTGTTCGAGAAATAGCGGCTCAGGGATGCAGGGTGGACAGGTAGGCCGCCAGATGCCGAATGTCCGCATCGGTGAGATTGTGGGTGAAGACCGCCATTCTGGGATCGATCCGCTCGCCGCCGCTGCGATAGCGTTTCAGCGAGTCCTCCAGGTATTGGGTCTGTTGTCCCGCCAGGCGCGGAATCCTGCGGTTGCCGGTGCCGTTTTCGCCATGGCAGTGGAAGCACACTTGCCCGTACAGCTTTCCACCCGCGGCATCTTGCGCGTTCATGCTGGCGGACTTGCGGGCGACCGGTTGTTGCGACAGGAACAGCGCAATGTTGATGCGCTCGTCGGGCGTGAGGGCCTTGATCATGCCTTCCATGAACGGCGACGACTTGCGCTGCCCCAGCACGAACTTGTTCATCTGTTCGAGCAGGTAGGCCGCATTCTGGCTGGCCAGGTTGGGTACATCGGACATCATGCTGTTGCCGCCGATGCCATGACAATGCCGGCAGACCGACGCATCCCTCTGCCCGCGCTGGATCGCGACGGTAAGGCTTGCCGGATCCTGGCTGATCTGCGCCAGCCTTTCGTGCATGGCTTCGGGTGACGGCTGGGTGGAGGGTTTTTCCGCATCCCGGTTGGGGGGGGCGGCGATGGCGCAGGCGGCAACGCACAGCAGGCCGAGCGCGCAGGAAAACCTGGATAACGGCATGAGACAACTCCCTTAAATATTCTTATGAGGATAAGGATATCAACAAACAGTCCGTTTTGGGCAGCCGGCTGCCGCTCAGCCTCAGCGGATTTCAGCCGCTTGCCGGTGCCCGCCGAGCTGCCGCAGGGCCTGCCATTCGTAGAGCAGGAGGCCCGCGCCGATCAGCGCGATGCCGGCCCAGCCGCGGATGGGTATGAATTCGGCATTGAGCGTCTGGCCCAGCAGCAGTGCGGTGACCGGGGTGACCAGCATGACGAGGGCGACACGTCCGGCGTCCAGGTGCTTGATTACGAAGTAGTAGAGGGTGAACCCGACGACCGAACCCAGCACACCCAGGTAGATGATCGCGGCGCCTGCGCGCAGCGTGGTGTCGGGCGGCAGCCGAGCGGAATCGGCAAGCGCCCAGGCAAGCACGAAGCAGGGTACGGCAACGCCGAGCGATCCGGTGGTGATGGCGAGCGCGGAGGCGCGCAGGTTCAGGCGCTTGATCCACACCAGCCCCAGCGCCTGCACCACCATGCCGGTCATCACGGCAAGAATGCCGAGCGTGGCGTGACGGTCGCCCGGCCATGGCTGACCGAAAATGAACCACAGCCCGGCCAGTGCCAGTCCCAATCCTGCCAGCCGTACCGGCGTGAGCGTGCGCTCACTCAGCCACAGTGCGGCGAACACGCCGGTGACCAGCGGCGACAGGCCGAAGATCACCGAGATCAGGCCCGACGGAATGTGCAGTGCGCCCCAGTAGGTGAGCAGCATTGAAACGAACATCGACAGCCCGCTGATCGCATAAAGCCGCCGTGCCGCTGCAGTGAACGGAAACGCGGTACGGGTGGCACGCATCAGCGCGAGGCAGATCGCCAGCCCGATCAGCATGCGCGCCGCCACTGCGAAGCTGAAGCTCGCGCCCTGCGCGCTCCACTGGATGGCCAGCGGCGTGGTCGACCAGATGAGGATCACGCCGACATAGGCGGCGGGAACGGACATGCTCAGCGCATGAAGTCGCCGGAACGCTCGGGCTGGTAGGTGACATCGACGATGCGCGCGCGCACGGCCTGGCCGTTCGGCGCCAGCCACTCGATCTGCTGGCCGACCGCGAGGCCCAGCACGGCGATGCCGGCAGGCGTCGTCACGGACAATTGATCCGGCAGGCCGGTCAGATCGCGCGGGTAGACCAGGTCCACTTCCACCTCCTTGCCAGCCGGTTCGACCACGAAACGAATGCGCGAATTCATCGTCACCACGTCGGCCGGCATCTCCTCGGCAGGAAGGATCTGCGCGCGATCGAGCTCCTCGCGCAGCGCTTCGGCGCCCGGGTGCGTGTCCGGAAGGCTGGCAAGCATGGCTTCGAGGCGCTCGAGGTCAGGCTCGGATACGATGATGGCGGGACGGGTGGTGATTTCCATGGCGATCTCCTGGAACGCGGCGCAAAATGAAAACCGCCCGGGCCGAAGCCGGGGCGGTATGTTATGGAAAACTATAGCACCGAAGACCGGCCGGGGCCACCCTCGGCTGGTGGCGCCGCGGGAGCGTCATTCCCGCTTCCATGAAGGTTACGGCAGACCCCGAGAGAGGGATGCGGTCGCCCTTGGGCTCGCACATGATGCGGCCGCCGTGCCGCGAAACCTGCCGCGCGGACAGGCGATGCTTGCCCAGCCGGCCAGCCCGGTACGGGGCCAGCGTGCAATGCGCCGAGCCGGTGACGGGTTTTCGGGGATGCCCGGCCGCAGCAATCGTCTGCAGCAGCCAGCGCTCCAGCGGGCACACCGCGACGGGCGTGCCCTCGAACGCGCGGGTGGCGAAGGCGTCGACCTGGTACCGCCAGACCTTCATGCGGGTTCGCGGGAGAGGGCCTGCAGGCTCTCGGCGGCGATCTCGCGTACGTCCGCATCGTCGTCGGCAACGCGTGCATCCAGCCACGGCTTCGCCGCCGCGTCCCCAGTCAGCCCGAGGTAATGGCAGGCATCCGCCCGCACCCGGGCGTCCGCATGCTGCGACAGATCGCCCAGGCGCGGCAGCAGCGCGCGCAGGGTCTCGGTGCCGGCAAAATTCTCCAGTAGCACGCCGGCGCCCAGACGCACGTTGAGGCTGGCTTCGACGTTGCCGACGATGGGCAGCACCGCCGCGAGCAGCGTGGGGTCGGCCTCGATCGCTGCCTGCGCGCGCGGCAACTGACCTTCCTTCAGCAGCAGATGGAACCAGTCGGCCAGCCCCGCCTCGCTGTCAGCCTTGGCCGCCCACTCGGCGAGCTCGGCCTTGCTGTGGACGCCGGCAAGTTCGATGCGGCCGATGCGCACCCACGGCACCGAACGCACACCGAGCGCCTGTCCGACTTCCGGATGCTGCTCCAGATTGACCGTGTCGAGGCGGCCGATCACGCCCTGCTTGACCAGATCGGCGAGCGCAGCAAGCACCCCCGGACAGTGCGGGCAGTGGGTGGAAAGCAGAAGCTGAGCGTCGGGTGCGGGCATGGATGCATTGGCGGATAATGGGTTGGATGGAATTTACCATCCTACCCGTCACCCCGTATCAACAGAACTGCTCGCTGGTGTGGGACGCGCAGGGGCGCGCCGCGCTGATCGACCCGGGGGGCGAGGCGCCCCGCCTGCTCGAAGAGGTGGCGCGTCGCGGTCTCACGCTGCAGAACCTGCTGCTGACCCACGGCCATCTCGATCATGTGGGTGCCGCGGCGGCGTTGCGCGACAAGCTCGGCATTCCCATCGTCGGCCCGCAGCACGAGGAGCAGTTCTGGCTCGACAGTCTGCCGCAGCAGGCCGAACTGTTCGGCTTCCCGCCTACGCCAGCGTTCACCCCCGACCGCTGGCTGGCCGACGGCGACACCGTCATGGTCGGTGCGATCTGCTTCGAGGTGCTGCACTGTCCCGGCCACACCCCCGGCCATGTGGTGTTCTTCCAGCCGCAGGCGCGGCTCGCCTTCGTCGGCGACGTGCTGTTCAAGGGTTCGATCGGCCGCACTGACTTCCCGCGCGGCGACCATGCTGCGCTGATCCGCGCCATTCGCGACAAGCTGTTTCCGCTCGGCGACGACGTGCGCTTCGTGCCGGGACATGGGGCGATGTCCACCTTCGGACACGAACGCCGCGAGAATCCCTTTGTCGGTATGGCAGCCGATTGATATCGGCCTTACTCGATGGTCACCATCGCCACGGAGGCCGGGTCGCCGCGCAAACGCGACCCGGCTCCGGCGCGCAACGCACCCGTGCCGCCGGCGCTCAGTGGCTGGTGCCTGCCGAGCGCGTGGTCTTGTTGTAGACGTTGTACTTGCCGGATGGCTTGCTCATGGGTATGCGCGTGATCTCCTTGAACGTCGCCGTGTCGTAAACCACTAGGGCGCCGTCCATCTCCCAGATGCTGACGAGGGCAAATCTGCCGTCGCGGGTGAACTCGACGTGAGCGGCGGTCTTGCCGGGTGCGGGCGTGAGGTTGCGCACGATTTCCAGCGTGCGCTTGTCGATGATGGTGAGCGTGTCCTTGGCCGGGCTCATGAAGTTGTCGGTCCAGGCATAGGGAGTGTCCTCGTGGCTGCGCATGAAGAATCCCGGCCCCAGCGTGTCGATCCGCTTGATCACCTGCCAGTTCTTCATGTCGATGATGCTGACCACGCCGGACTTGAGGTTCGGCGTCGCCATCACCGGGCGGCCCTGGTAGTACCAGGTGATGCCGGAGCCGAGGTGAGGCATGCCGGGGAGGTCGAGGTCGGCGACTTTGATGCGCGCATCGAGGTTGATGACCTGGCCCTTGCCGCCGTCGCGTGAGGCGCCCATCAGATGGGCATAGGACTGGTCGAAATAGAAATCATCCAGGTAGTCCTCGAGCGGGATGCGGCGAATCGGGAACGGACCCTTGTCGGCGAGGCCCTCCGCCATGTGGTAATCATGCACGAGGCCCTGAAAAATCGGTTCGTGGTCGTCGGTATAGGGGATCTCCCACACTTCCTTGATGTCCTTCAGCGCGGCGATGAAGCTCTTGCGCGGCGCCGCATCGTAGACGGCGGAAACGCGCGAACGCTTGCCGGTGTCGTCCTTCGCCTCGATCAGCTTGAGCGGCTTGAGGTCGACCGCGTCGAATACGACAAGCGTTTGAGGCAGGTAGTTGCCGACGATGACGTAGCGCCCGTCGCCCGACACGGCAAGATTGCGGGTATTGATCCCCGCACGGATTTCGTGGGTGACCTTGAGGTTCCAGATGTCGAACTTGGCAATCCAGCCGTCGCGCGAGGCGAAATAGACGTAGCGCCCGTCGGGGGTGAATTTCGGCCCGCCATGCAGCGCGAACCGGGTCTGGAAGCGGTGGATGGGCTTGAACGTGTCGCCGTCGAGAATGGTGGCGTGGTGGTCGCCGGTTTCCACGACCACGAACAGATTGAGCGGGTCGGCGCTGAATGCGGGTTTGTCCGGCAGGCTGCCAGCCCTGAAGTGCTCGATACGCGACGCGCTGATCTCCGTCAGCCCCCAGGCTGGAACGCTCGCCGGCGGCGAGTAGACCAAATCGGTGACCGACTGGATCTCGGCAGCCGATAGCTTGTCTGCGAAGCCTGGCATCTGCGAGGCGGCGCGCCCGTTGGCGACGACTTTCAGCGCTTCGGGCCGGCGCAGCCGCTCCAGGTTCTCCGGCAACAGCGCCGGGCCGGTGCCGCCCAGGCGCTCGGCACCGTGACAGCTGGCGCAGTGCTGGGCGTAGATCGCGACGGGCTCGGCGGCCAGAGCCGGTGAAGCCCCGCCCAGTATGGCTATGCACAATACGCTGAATAGGCTTCTCATCAGCGCGCCGCCCTCCGCAGTGGCACGTAAGGCGTCACCGTCAGCCGCTCGTGCTGGGTTGTGACGCCGATCTCCTCGTCATCCAGGTAGCAGGCCGGATCTTCCTGCCACGCATCGCCGGTCAGTTGATACGCCCGCACCCGGGTGTTGCCGCCGCAGATGTCGAAATAGCTGCATTCGCCGCAGCGGCCCTTGACCTTGCGTGGATGCGCCTTGAGCCCGGCCATCAGCGGATCGGCGGTGTCGGGCCAGATCTTGGAGAATGGCCGCTCCTTCACATTGCCGAGCGTGTAGTTCCACCAGAAGGTGTCGGGGTGCACATTGCCCAGGTTGTCGATGTTGGCGATGTTCACGCCGCTCGAGTTGCCGCCCCATTGGCCGAGTTTGGCGCGCATGTGCGCCTCCATCTCGGGAAAGTGCTCGCGGATCCAGAACAGCAGGTAGACGCCGTCGGCGTCGTTGTTGCCGGTGACGAATTCCTTGTGCAGGCCCGCCTGCTGGTAGCGCCAGCAGGTGTCGAACAGCAGGTCCATCGCCTGGCGGGTGGCG
>JANJWF010000137.1 GCA_024709685.1 Thiobacillus sp. | reverse complement strand
TCGGCGATGCGCAGCGCATAGTCGTCGCTGTCGAAAATATAGAGGCGGATGTCGACGGATTCGCGCGCCTCCTGGATCGCCTGCACCAGCGACACGAAAAAGGCCTCGCCGTCGATCAGCGGCTGCATGCTGCCGCGGTATCGCTCGGGGCCGACCAACTCGTCCAACCGCTGTTCCCACGCATGCAGGTCCATCTCCTCGTTGCCGGCAAGCGGCGGGGGTGCCTCGTTGGTTGCCGAGATGCCACGCGGCAGCAGGACGGCACCGGAGTGGGCTGTCAGCCAGAACAGCCGGTTCGTCATGGTGACGGGATGCTGCAACGCACTGAACACGTGGCTACGCAGCGTCAGGGCATCGATCAGCCGCAGCGAAAAGCCCAACTGCCGACCGGGCGGCAACGGGCTGGGCGGTTGTGCGATGAACACCGACTGCCTGCGGGCAAAATCGAACAGCACGAAGGCACCGCCCAGTTCGTCCTCGCCTACCGCGAACAGTACCGGGCCGGCGCCCCCGCCGTCCTGCGCCATTTCCGTCTTCAGATAGTCGTTGGCCAACTCGGCAAACGCTTCCTCGCTGACGCGCCGGCCGACCCGGAGGGTGGCCGACTTGCTCTCCAGGCGGGTGCTGTGCAGGGTGCCTTCGCGGTCGCGATACAGTACGAAGTCGGCTCCCTGAACCGTCACCAGCGTGCCTGTTTCTGCATTCATGGGCGCTAGCCGCCCCAGCAGAGCGTTCATCAAGGTCTGCCAGCGGGCGTATGGCTGCAGCGTGACCGGCTGCCAGTCGCGCTGCAGGGCAGCGGGCGTCGCCGGCGCATCCGTGGCCAGGTCCATCACGGCCGTACGGTAGTTGTGCCGGTCCGGGTTCAGGTCGTCGACGGGCCAGCTTGCGGTGAGAAAAGCCTTGTCTGCACCGACGCTGTATTGCAGCACCAAGTGCCCGTCCCGGTAGAACGCGCCATCCGGGTGCAGGTCGAGCAGCGCCTCCGCATCCCCCCTCGCCGTGGTTTCGGGACCGCTCGCGCATCCGCCCAGCATGAATGCAAGCATGGCGAGCAGGATGGCCCAGATCAGTAGGGCGGAGTTCAACGCGGTCCGGTAATCGCAGCGCATGCGGCTATCATCCATGACCGCATTCGTGCCAGCAACCGTTCGTCAGTGCCCACATCCTCTGTAGGAGCGGCACCCACGCCGCGAAGGGAGCATTCATTCCAAGGGATAATCTGGGTTGGACCCTTCGCACCAGCCAAGCCACCTTGCCGGACATTCCCGACGTCAAACTTCTCTATGCTGACGACACCCTGTTGGTGCTCGACAAACCCAGCGGCCTGCTGGCGGTCCCGGGGCGCGGCGCCGACAAGCAGGATTGCCTCGCCGTACGGGTGCAAGCCCGCTATCCCGACGCCCTGACTGTGCACCGACTGGATATGGCCACCTCCGGCCTGATGGTGATGGCGCGGGGTGCGGCGGCGCAGCGCGCGCTGAGCATGGCATTTGCCGTGCGCGAGGTGAGCAAGCGCTATATCGCAGTGGTGGACGGCCGGCCGGAAACGCCGCCGCAAGGCTGGGGGACGATCGACCTGCCCATCATTGTCGACTGGCCCAACCGGCCCTTGCGGATCGTCGATCACCGCCTGGGCAAGCCGAGCCTCACGCGCTGGCGCGTACTGGGGCAGGCCGAAGCCGGTTCGTGCACCCGCGTCGAGCTCGAACCGGTCACCGGCCGCTCGCACCAGTTGCGCGTCCATCTGCGTGAACTGGGGCATCCGATCCTGGGCGACGCGCTCTACGCACCACCTGACGTGCAGGCCCAGGCCGAGCGCCTGCTGCTGCATGCCTGGTCGCTGCGTTTCGTGCATCCGGTGACGGGGGAAGAACTGGGCTTCGAGAGTCCCGCGCCGTTCTGATCTTGAGCGTGGCGGCGCGGGTTGCGGCAAGCTGCTGGCGCCTGTGTTGTCGGCGGTCAGCAGGAGGCGGGAAAGATCAATGAGGCAGCTTGATCGAGCGCCAGCCTTTATGGTCGAAATACTTCCCGTAGGTGTTCAGGGTATTGGAAACCTTTACCACCCCCATGGCGCGCGATTGCCCGGCTTGTTTGCCCTCCATCGTCTCGATGGCGTCGCCCAGCTCGGCGATGATGATATGGAGTTGCGCATCGGCCTTGGGGTCGAGCTTGCAGCTCGAGACAATAAACGAGATTTGCGTGTTGATGTCGTTCGCCAGCGCATCGTAGCCGGCAGGCGTGATCTTGCCGGCATGTGCGGCAGGCAGCGCCTCGTCCGCGAGCGCACGGATCGCGCTCATGCCCTGGCGCAGCGCGTCGTCGGTCGCCCATTTTTTGCCTGCATTGAGTTCGATGGACTGGGGTGCAGCGGTGCCATGGTCGTGGTGGTCCTGCGCGGCGGCCTGCACCGTCAGGGGAAGCGCCAGCATGACGGCGGACAGGGAAAGTAGGATGGATTTCATGGTTTATTCCTCTTGTTGAATATTGTGTTCGGGACGCCTCTTCAGAGGCGCCCGATCCTGCTCAACGCTTCTTCTTCAGGCGCGGGAAGGGCTCCTCGACTGCCACCTGGTAAATGCCATGGCAGGCGTTGCATGTCTGCAGCATTTGGGTCATCTGCCGCTGGGTGTGCACCGGGTCGCCCAGGCTTTCCGCATCCAGAGCCATCGCGTCAAACGTGGTATGCACGGTGCCGGCAAGCATCTGGAAGGTCGGCGGCAATTTTGCCACGGTCAGCGGCGGGATCAGGTTCGCAGCACCGCTGCCCATGCTCCGCGCCGCGTCCGCCACCGCTTGCATATCCTCCCGCAGCGCCGCATCGGAGATGACCTGCAGGGTGTGGAGGAAGCTGCGCATCTCGAACAATACCAGATGCCGTTCGTCCGGTCGCAGTACGAGCTTCATACGCTCGTCTGTGCCAATGTCCAGCGCCGCCGCGCTGGACATGGCCAGGCTTGCTGCCAAGCCGACCAGGGTTGCCTTGAAAATTTGTTTCATAAATCTGCTCCAGAATCAAAATTGATCATTCTTACCACGCTGCACGGCAGGGCCGGTCCGCCTTGCAGCGGAGGTCAGGCCTGCCGCAAGCCATGTCAGCCAACCGTCGCCTCGGCGCTATTTTTTTCGCCCTTGTTGTCTTCCCAGTTCACCGTGACCTTGTCGCCGGCCTTGGCGCCCTTCACCTTCAGGCCAAGGAAGGGATCCTTGGAGATCGCGCCGCCCCATTGGGCTGCAACGACCGTCTTGCCGTTGAGGCCGACGGCGACGTTCTTGATGAAATGGGCGGGGATAAACTGGCCCGTTTTTGCGTCCTTGCGCTGGCCGGTCTCCATGGGGTGGGCCATCAGGATCTTGATTGCCAGCGCGTCGCCGGAGAGCTGGGTGCGGATCTTCATCATGTCTGCCATGTTCTATTCCTTTCTGATTTAAATTTGAGCACTCAGCCGCCGCAGCCGCCGATGGTGACCTTGATTTCCTTGGCCGCGCTGTAATATTTGCCGCCGGCCTTGACCACCACGCGAACGTTGGAGGTCTGGCCCATCTTGATGCGGGTGGACACGTAACCCTGTGCGCCGTCGGTGAATTCAAACGCTGCCAGGAGCGGCAGCGGATTCTTCTCCGACAGGATGGAGATGGACTGGGTGCCGGCGATCTGGCTGGTCACTTCGACCGGAACCATCGAGCCGTTTTCGGCGATGTCGGGGGCCTTGATCAGAATGTCGCTGCTCGTGGCGACATCTGCCGCTCCCAGGCCCTTGAGGGCGTCGGCGACACTCTTGGCCTCGAAGGCGCTCTTGCTCCATTCCGCCGCAAGCACGCGACCCGGTACGAGCAGCCCCGAGGCTGCAGCGAGGGTAACGATGCCGGCGGCGCATCCACCCTTCAGCAGGGTTCTGCGTTGTTGATTCAGTTCATTCATGTCGTTCTCCATGTGAAGTTGCAGTAAAGGTTCACCGCGCCGAGGGCACGGAAACCGGGTAATCGTTGGAAAGTACGGTGTAAAAGACTTCCAGGTCGGTGTAGGCCGGGTCGCCGGGCGGCAGTCCCTTGGTGCGGGCCTGCAGGTTGCACCGCATGAAGCGCTGCTGTAGCGACTCGATGTCCCCCAGCCCCACACGGTAGGTCGGGAAGTGCGCCGCGTCCGCGAACGGAGAAGTCGGCACCTGCCCGCGGAAGCGCTGGCCGAGCAGACCGGTCGTGGTGTGGCAGGACGCGCAGGAGAAGTTGTATTGCCCGACCTTGGTGTAGAACAGCTTCTCGCCGCGTCGGTAGGAATCCATGATCTCCGTCGAACTTGTATCCACCTTGATCGGCATGTTGGTGGAAAGCGACTTGAAGTAGAGCGAGATCTGGTTGTTCGCGGGCGAGCCCTGCTTGAAGTCCTCCCACAGCGCGGTCTTGGCACAGTGCTCCACCCGGCTCTCGACGGTCATGATCTTCTTCAGCTTGGGGTCGTACTTGGGATAGCCTGCCGCCAGGCCCTTGAAGTCGGTCTTGCCTTCGCCGAGGCAGGTGCGGAATGCCGGCTCGCGCTTGGCCCAGAACTTGAACAGTTTCTCGCCCTGCTCCAGCGCGAGGTATCCCGGGTGCATGTCGTCGGTGTGGTCGAGGTCCATGAATTTCCAGTTGAGCTTCCACTCGTGTTCGGGGTTGCCGATCCATGGCTTGCTCTTCTCGAGCGCCTGGTCGTCCTGCCAGTACTGCAGCGTGGCGCCGAAATCGGCATCCCCGCCGCCGGCGACGCCCCGGGACGGATCGATCGCTACCCGTGGGAAGGCTTCGCGGTAGACGGCGTCGGCAGCCTGCGTATTGACCGCCACGGCGCACAGCGTCGCGAGCGCAAGCCTGGTCAGGGAAAAATGGTGAGTTCCAGCCATGTTGTGCTCCTTCACTTCGACGACTGCAGGAAGGCGATCACGTCGCGCAGTTCCTGGTCAGTCAGGATTTGGTTGGCCCCGGCCGGCGGCATGACGGTATCCGGGTTGCGCGAGCGCATGTCGTAGACCAGAGCGTAGATTTCCGCGTCGCTCCTGCCCCACGTGCCGTAGGCGGTCAGGTCCGGTCCCTTGGAACCGGGCTGTTCCGCACCTTTCAGCAGGTGGCAGGCGACACAGTTGCCCTTGCTGCGCTCGTTGGCGAGCGCCTGGCCGCGGACGGGGTCGCCGTTGAGCGGGCCGACGAGCGCCTGCGTGACCGGTTTGCGGGTCGGGATCTTGCCGCAGGCAAGCGTGTAGCTCATGCAGGGCCACTCCGAAAAATCCGAGGGCTTCGCCTTCGCCGCCTGGGTGGGCTTGCCTGGCTCTGCCGCGCATCCGGCGAGTGCGACGGCCAGCAGCAGCGGCGCGACGGTCAGGCCTTTTCCAAAAATTGATCGCATGAATGTTCTCCTCTTGTGTGTTGTGTCGCGAGCCAGATCTAGAAGGTGTGCGTCAGCCGCAGGCCGAAGCGGTCGCCCACCGAGCCGGACACCACGTTCGCGTTGATCGTGGAGTTGGGATTGACGGTGCCGTCGGTATTGCGCGCCGGGTTCGGGGCTTCGACGTTGCGGAACTCATAGTTGAAGGTGAGCCGGGTCTTGGGCGCGAAGTAGTAGTTCACGCCCAGCGTCGTGTACTTCAGGATGCGCTCGTCGCCGCTGGTCCAGTATTGTTTCGCCGGGTTGGCATTGGCCTGCTCGTACAGCAGGTCGTCGCGCGAGTAGCGGACGTCGAACTGCCACCGTTTGTTGAGGTAGTAGCCGTAGTCGAGGGTGATGCCCTTCGCCTTGTTGCCTTCCTCTGCCGCGAACTGGACGAGGCCGCCGAAGGGGGCGTCAGCCGTGTTGGCGGTGGGGGTGTAGTTGATCATGCCGTCGGCGAACATCAGCTCGAACCCCAGGCGGTGCTTGCCGCGATCTTCGCCGAACAGGTGGCCGAGCGCCTTCGCCCCGATGCCGTAGCGGATGCGGTCGAAATCCTGGCTCTGTCTGCCGCTGGGGTCGATGACGAAATTGCGCACGCCCTTCTGGTGGTAACCGTACAGTTTCAACCCGTGCTTGAGCGGGCCCTTGCCGCCGGGCAGGTCGTACTCGGAGGAAAGATAGAGGTTGAGGTCCTTGTCGCTGTTGTTGTCGCCACGATGGATGCCGTTGCCGTTGCCGAACATCACCGAGTAGGTGTGGGTCCACTTGTCGCGCTTGAAGGCGTCGAAGAATTGCACCCCCCAGTCGCGACCTACGTCCGTGTCATACCCCCATCTGGAGATGTTGCCGGTGATGGGGCCGATGCCGCTGCCGACGCCCTGGGCATTCTTTGTTCCCTGCCAGCCGTAGCCCTGTCCGGGGATCGCATTGGTGCTCTTGGCGTTGCCGTCGATGAAGCGTTCGATCTGCACGCGCTGCACGAAGTCGGTGAGGAAGATGTAGTCGGTCGCCTCCAGTCCCTGGTAGAGCTCCTCGGGGCCGGGCTTCTGCTGCAGGCCCGCGCGCACCCGCACGCCGGGGATGTAGTGGAAGGACACGCTCGCGTTGACCAGGCTCGCCAGCTGCTCGCGCTCGGTCTTGTATGGATGGTAGTTGGCGACGTTCTGGCCGGCGTTGGCAGCGACGTGATAGTTGATGCGATTTGGGATCAGGTTTCCCCGCACCCCAAGCATCAGGTTCTGCAGCGCAAGGCCGGATTCGTCGTCCTGCAGTTCCGGCCCCTGGCGGCAGTTGTTCACCGACCGTCCATTGTTGGCCTTTGCGCCACCCACAAATCCACGCGTGTCCCGACAGTCGAAGTTGTTTTCGTAGGTGAGTTGCACCGCGCCCTGCAGGCGGTGCGTGCTGGTGGCGGGCTCGGTCCCGTACGCCATCACCCAGTTGGTGGCGTGGCTTGCCCCGCCGGATGTTAGGCCGGCAAGCGCAAGCGCTGCGGCCAGACTGCTTTTGATGTGCATTCCGTTCTCCTCGTATATTTCTTGGGTGAAGGAACATTGGTGTGAAGACACCGTGTCCTTCACTGGCTTAAACGAGGGGAAGAAAGAAATGTTCCGCTTCTTTTCAGGCGCCAGAAAATAATTTGTGCCCCCGGCAAGCGTGTTGAAACAGGCGGCTTGAATGGCCGGTAACGCGCGCCGATGCTGGCTCCGGAGGCAATGCGGACAAGCTGTTTTTGGCCGACTGCTTTTGGATGCGGCGCCTGGTTATTTCTTACTACAAGCGGACGGGCATCTGTTGCGCGGCAACCTGTTGCTCAGGGCAGGCTGCATCGTCAGGCCGATGCAGAACAGGTAGCCGGCGGATGGAAACCGCCGCCGTCGGATAGGCAGGCTGTCCTAAGGGAGATGGCGGGCGCGGGCGGTCAAGTGCGGTGGCGCATGGCACGCCACGTCAGTGAATGGTGCTCCAGGATACCGGTCGAGGTGGCGGCATCGTTCATGTTCTGGAGCGAGCAGACCGCCATCGCGGCAATCCGCTCCTCTGGTTCAATTGCCGTGCAATCGCTCCTCGAGCGAACCAGCGGGTTTCTGCTCAACCAGGAGCTCGGCCAATGCCTCGCGCTGGGTTGCAGTGAGCATCTGCTTTTCTTCCATCAACTGCTTGATGACCTGGCGCTGCTGGTTTTCCTGGAGGCGGCAGATGGCCGCGCGGCTGGCCTCGATCGCTGCAGGGTCGGGTTGCTGCGCGAAGATCTCTCGAATCATGCGCTCGCGGTGGAAACGAACCTCTGCCCAATAGTCGCCCATGTCCCGCAGGAATATTTCCTCTTTTTTCCGCCACTGGGTGCGCTGTTCTTCGCTGAGCTTGAGGTGCTTCACCAGATGGTCATGCTCGTTCGAAGCACTGTCGCCGCCGGCCCAGGCCTGGTAGCCCACTGCGCCCAGCACCCCGATGTTGAGAAGCAGGGAAAACCCCAGCAGCACAGGAAGCCAATGACGTTTCATCAGATATTGTCCTTTGGATAGCACCCTGACATCACCGCGACGCAAACATCGAATGGCGGCATGGGCTCAAATACGGCCAGGGTCGGGACAACCAGCCCGATGTCGGGCTTGCTGCTCAGGCTGGCTCCCATGAATACGCCCAGTGAAACCGTGGCGGCGGCTGCGAAGGAAACCGGCAGCATTTGCCACCAACTGAACGAGGGCCGCCATGCTGGACGCGCCCTGTGCGCCGGATTAGCGAGGATCACAGGCGCCAGGTCGAAGCCCACTTCCTGCTGAGGCAGGGACTGGAAACAGTGCCGGAGGTTGCGCAATTGCGCCAGCATCTCCGTGCAATTGAAGCAGCTCCCAAGGTGCGCCTCGAATTTCAGGCGGGAACTTGCACCCAGTTCGCCGTCGAGGTAGCTGGACAACTCCTCGCTCCATTTGCAGTGTTTTTTCATGATTGCTGCTTTCCGATTTGACTAGATTCCATGGATTGTTCTAGGCCTTGCCCTTGCAAATTTCAATCAGGGCCTGCCTTGCCCGCGCGATACGGGATTTGACCGTGCCTTCGCGCAAGCCCAGGACGTCGCCTATTTCCGCGTATGTCATTTCTTCCACTTCCCGCAGCAGCAGGATCTGGCGGTAGTCCGCGTGAACCCGCTGCAGCGCCGCCTCGAGGATACGGTACTGCTGCGCCGACTGCATCGTGTCCTCCGGCCCCGACGCAGGGTCGGGAAAATCCATGTGCTCCTCGATCGGCACGTATTTAACCACCTTCTTGCGCCGCAACCGGTCCATGGTGGCATTGTTGGCGACGCAAAAGAGCCAGGTGGCAAACGTCGCATCCGGCCGCCAATCGGCCAATGCGTGAAAAGCCTTGAGCATCGTGTCTTGAGTCAATTCCAGCGCCTCTTCGCGACAGTCCGTCATGCGCAGGACGAAACGAAAAATGCGGTCCTGGTAGCGCCGCACAAGTTCTGCGAACGCAGCCTGCTCACCGCCCTGGAACAGCACGACGCACTCGTGATCCTGCAACTGTTCCCAGTTGCAGCATGGTTCTCTATTACTCATCCGGCATGCAGTTTCATCGACGGCCTGTTGCTGGGTCAAACCATACCGCGACGCGAGTTGCTGTTCCTCATGCCTTTCTCGGGTTGGTGACGTTCCCTCTTTCGTTAAGGATTAAACGAAGCTGGAGAAGGAAAGTTCCAAAGCGCGCTGCACGGGTGCGGTGTGATTGGGGAAACAACTGGCTGACATATTTGAGGCCTGCTTCGAACGTGTCAACAGCCGGAGTGTGGTCTTTTCAGACCAGTCCGATCACGAATCGGCGTTTCCCGAAACCGTTTGCGGATATCCTAGCGAGCCGCCAGGTAACGCGGAAAGGCATGTTTGTCGAGCAGGATCTCGATCAGGTTGATCGAACCGCTCAGGTCTGCGCTGGCGAACATGGCATCGAGGTCGGACTCGGTCTCGATGCGGTAGTGCCTGACCCCGAAGGCCTGCGCGAGCAGGCCGAAGTCGGGGTTGGTGAAGTCGCAGTCGGTATAGCGTTCGCCGTAGAGCTGGAACTGGTTCTTGCGGATGAGGCTCAGGGTGCCGTTGTTGATCACGACCACGTTGAGCGGGATGCCGTAGTTGACCGCCGTCATCATTTCCATGCCGCACATCTGGAAGCCGCCGTCGCCGAGGATCGCGAAGGTCGGGCTGTCGGTCGCAAAACAGCGGGCGCCGATCGCCGCGGGAATGGCGTGGCCGAGAGAGGAAATGCCGGAATTCGGGAAGTAGTGGTTGCCGCCGGAAACGTCGAAGTAGCTCTGCGCGAAGACAATGTTGTCGTCGAACACCAGCGCGTCGCGCGGGAAGCGCCTGGCGAGTCCATCGAAGAACCGGTGGATCAGGCGGAATGCCTCGTCCTGGGCGGCCTTGTCGCCGTTCACCCTGCCAGCGAGGGCGGCGCGGTGGCGGTCGAGGCGGTCCAGGCGCTTGGGCGGCATGCCCTCGGCCTCCAGCGCGGCGGCGAGGTCTTCGATCACTGCGCGGATGTCGTCGCAGATTGCCACGTCGGGCTGGAACACGCGCCCGAGCTGGGTTGCATCGCGGTCGACCTGGGCGATTTTCTTGTCGGCGAGCAGTTTCGCGTCCCACAGGTAGCTGGTGCGCTCGTTGAAGCCGGCGCCGAGGAAAACCAGCAGGTCGGCGTGTTCGGCGAGGTAGCGGCGGGCGTCGTCGTTGGATGTCACGCCGAGGCAGCCCAGCGACAGGGGCGTGCCCTCGGCCACTACGCCTTTGGCCTTGAGGCTGGTGGTGACCGGGATGCCGAAGCGTTCGGCGAACGCGGCCACGACGTCGCGCGCGCCGGCCTGGATGCAGCCGTAGCCGGCGACGATCACCGGGTAGCGCGCATTCCGCACCAGCTCGACGAGTTCTGCGATGGATGCCGCATGGCGTGCCGCTGCCTGGCCGGGGATGTGAATCTGCTCGAGCACGCCCTCGTCGACCCGTTCCTTCTGCACGTTATAGGGAACCGACAGCAGAACCGGCCCCGGCTCGCGCCCAAGCAGTGCCTGGGTGGCCTGGTTCAGCACCTGACCGAGGTAGTCGGTGCGCTCGATCAGCCGGTGGTAGCGGGTGATACTGGCGAACAGCGCGCCCTGATCGATGGCGCCGCCTTCGCCCGAGCTTTCCTGCAGTCCGCCGCGGCCGAAGATGTAGGTCGAGGTCTCGCCGGTGATCGCCAGCACCGGCAGCCGCTCGGCGTAGGCGTTGGCGATCCCGGTGACAAGGTTGGTCGCACCGGGGCCGGCGGTGGCGATGCAGGCCGACGGCCGCTGCGACACGCGTGCCAGGCCGCCCGCCATGAAGGCCGCGCCCTGCTCGTGTTTCACCAGCACGCTCTTGATGCTGGAATCGTGCAGGCGGTCATAGATCGGCAGCACGTGCGCGCCGGGCATGCCGAAGATATGGTCGATCCCCAGGCGCTCCAGGTACCTGACGATCAGTTCACTGACGGAAATGTTCATGTGCGTGTATTCGGGTTCTGCAATCTCGCGTCCTCGGCGCGTTCAGGCGCGCCCGGAGTCCGGGATTTGAGCACAAAACCCTGGAATTGCGTGGGCTATTGTGCGCAGGCAGGCAGCAGGGCCCGCAGGCGAGGCGCATGTCGAAGCATGGCCCCGCAGAGCAGTCGCCGTTGCGCCGGATGGGCAGGCGCAACGGCGCGGTTCAGGCGTGCACCAACTGCTGCTCGATTTCGATGAAGGTGTGGGCGACTTCGGTGGTCTCGACGGTGACGCCGAGCTGCTTGCACAGTTGCGACAGCGACAGCAGGCCGCGCACCATCTGCCGGCCGCTTGCATTTTCGATCACCAGCGCGTGCTGGCGGCCGCGTGCTTTGAGCGTCTCGAGCACGTGGCCGACGCGGGCGTGGGACAGGTCGTCGAAGTCGACTGCTTCCAGCTGGTCCACCGGGGTCATGATGTCGGCCGCCAGCACTTCGTCGCGGCGGATGCCGCGACTTTGCACGACCTTCAGTGGCTTTTCGCCGCGGATGTCGGTGCTGGTGATCAGGCCCGCCACGCGGTCCTGGCTGTCCATGACGAACAGCAGGCGCACCTTGCGGCGGTACATGCGTTCCTCGGCCTGTCTGATGGTGTCGCCGGGGGTGGCGATGAAGGCGGTCAGGCGGCGGAAATCGGTCATGACGTCGAGCGCCGGGTTGTCCAGCCCCACACGATCTGGAAGCACGCAGGCGGGGCGCAGCAGGCCGGCCGATTTATCGAGATGGCTGGTGGGCAGGCGGGTATAGGTCATGGCGTGTCTCCTTGTATCGATTTTCTGGATTCCAGGCGGCACGATTGCGCAGTGCCGGAGTGGAAGCGACCATCGTCTTCCTGGCAGGTTCACCTGTCCATTCAAGATTTTTTAACCCTGCATAAACGGATGTTGTCCTCCGGCAGGCGTTCAGCAGGTCTGCTGCAGCCCCTTCTGGTAGGCGGCCTCGAACAGGCCGACGCCGTCGGTCTGCAGGGAATGGCCACCCAGTTCCATGTCGATGCCCAGGCGCGCCAGCTCCGCAAGCTGCGCCTCGGCCTCGGCGACCCCGTCTTCGATGCGCAGCGCCGGCTTGCCGTGGTCGCGCAGTGCGGCGAGCGTCTTGTCGGGCAAGGTGTTGACGGTTTCGCGACCGACCAGCGGCTCGACGTACAGCAGATCGTGATAGTCAGGGTTCTTGACGCTGCTGCTCGCCCACACCAGAGTCTGCGGGGTCGCGCCCTGCTTCGCCAGGGCGGCGAAGGCCTCGCCATGAAAAATGTCCAGATAGCGTTGATACGCGAGCTTGGCCATCGCTACGGCTGCATGGCCGCGAAGCGGCAGTGCTTCCTGCGTGCCGATGGCGGTCAGCTGCGCATCGACCAGGGTGTCGACGCGCGACAGGAACAGGCTCGCCACCGCCCTGCTGTGGCGCACGTCGGCGCCGGCACGCGCGCGTGCCGCGAGGCCGCGCAGATAGGCTCCGAACACCGCTTCAGTCTGCCCGACCGAGAACAGCAGGGTCACGTTCACGTTGATGCCGACCCTGGTCAGCGCCTCGAACGCGCTCAGCCCTTCCGGGGTGCCTGGCACCTTGACCAGCAGGTTGCGGCGGTTGACCTGTGCGGACAGGCGCTGCGCTTCGGCCACCGTGCAGACGGCGTCGTAGGCCCAGCGCGGTGCGACTTCCAGGCTGACGAAGCCGTCGCTGCCGCCGCTGGCTTCATGCACCGGCAGCAGCAGGTCGCACGCGGCCTGCACATCGGGGATGACCAGCGCCTCGTAGCGCCGCTCGGCGTCGGGTTCGCAGGCTTTCAGTCGTGCCAGATCGGCGGCGTACCAGGGACTGTCGGCCAGCGCATTCCGGAAGATCGAGGGGTTCGACGTCACTCCGGACACGCCGTCTTCGGCAATCAGTTTTTCCAGTGTGCCGTCGCGGATCAAACTGCGCGACAGGTTGTCAAGCCAGAGGCTTTGTCCCAGGGCGGTGATGTGCTGCGTGGCGTTCATGGGCGGTCCTCGTACGCGGGATGCTCAAGCATAGCAGCGACAGCAGATTCAGCGGGCGTTGCGCCTCGGGTGCGAAGCCGCGCCTGTGCTAGACTTCGCCGCATTCCCCCGGCTCATTTTCCGTCATTACCCATGTCTGGCAGCACACTCGGCAAACTGTTCTGTGTCACGGTGTTCGGCGAATCGCACGGCCCTGCCATCGGCTGCGTAATCGACGGCTGCCCGCCCGGCATGGCGTTGGCCGAGGCCGACATCCAGCACGACCTCGATCGGCGCAAACCCGGCACGTCGCGCCACGTCACTCAGCGCCGCGAATCCGACACGGCGGAGATCCTCTCCGGCGTGTACGAGGGCAGGACCACCGGCACGCCGATCGCACTCCTGATCCGTAACGAGGACCCGCGCAGCAAGGACTACGGCAACATCGCCGAGACCTTCCGTCCCGGCCATGCCGACTACACCTACACACAGAAATACGGCTTCCGCGACCCACGCGGCGGCGGCCGCTCGTCGGCGCGGCTGACCGCACCCATTGTCGGCGCCGGTGCGATTGCCAAGAAATGGCTGAAGGAAAAATACGGCATCGTGATCCGCGGCTACATGAGCGCGCTGGGGCCCATCGACATCCCCTTCGAATCGTGGGACGCGATCGGCAACAACGCCTTCTTTTCGCCGAACGCCACGATCGTTCCCGAGCTCGAGGCCTACATGGACGCGCTGCGGAAGTCCGGTGACTCGGTCGGCGCGAAGGTCAGCGTCGTCGCCGAGAATGTTCCGCCCGGCTGGGGCGAACCGCTGTACGACAAGCTCGATGCCGACCTCGCCCATGCGTTGATGGGACTCAACGCGGTCAAGGGCGTCGAGATCGGCGACGGCATGCAGGCCGCGCGGCAGCTCGGCACCGAGCACCGCGACGAGATCACGCCTGACGGATTCCTTTCCAACCACGCCGGGGGTGTGCTGGGCGGCATCTCGTCGGGACAGGCGATCGTCGCCCACATCGCGATCAAGCCCACCTCGTCGATGCGTCTGCCCGGCCGCTCGATCGACCTCAACGGCCAGCCGATCGAGGTCGTGACCCACGGCCGTCACGACCCCTGTGTCGGCATCCGTGCGACGCCGATCGTCGAGGCGCTGACGGCGATCGTGCTGATGGACCACGCGCTGCGCCACCGCGCGCAGTGCGGCGACGTCGCGAGCGGCACCCCGGTCGTGCCGGGCCAGACCGGCTAGACTTTTCTCCCTCATGATGCGGCGCGTCAGCTCGCCCTGACGATCGTCGACACCCAGCTCGCCGCGGCAGACCGGAAGCGTGATCCTCGACACCGGCGAGGAGGCACTCTTGGCGCGCCTGGTTCGCGCTCACGCAAAAGCCTGATCGTCGACGGCCGGGCCGCGTATATCGGCACCTACAAATCGACCAATACCGAATTGGAGCGATCCTCCATCATCCAGGGCTGGCGTAGCGCCTGCAGGAGCTGGTTTGACGAAACCGCAGCGTGCGCTAGGGTTTAAATTCCCTGTGCATCCGGGTCCGGCGCCATGCGACTGCCCATCAGCCTGAAGATCTTCAGCATCACCATGGCGCTGCTGGTGCTGATGGTGATCGTCACCTGGCTGTCGGTGCTCAACTTCCGCCACCTCAACAATCAGGTGCGCGCGCTCTCCGACTGGTACCTGCCGCTGCAGCAGCAGGTCGCCAGCGTGGAAATCCTGATCCGCGACCAGATGGTACACATGGAGCGGGTGATGGCGGGCATGGAGGTGGCCCAGCCCGATCCTGAATTTCTTGCGAAGGAGTCGAACGCCTTCGACATGCGCGGCATCAACGCCGACCAGATCGTCGATTCCTCGCTGCGATTCCTGGCCGAGGCGGAAGCGGAACAGGGCGTCGAACTCGACCGTGTCACCCTTGCGGTGCTGAGCAAGGAACTGCCAGCCATCCAGACCTCGCGCCAGCATTTTCATGCGACCTTCCGGCAGTTCCAGATCGAGGCGCAGGAAGGCACCCCGCGCTCGGAAAAGATCGTGCGCGATGCCTTGCTGCGTGAGAAGGATGCCATCGACGTCGAAATCCAGAAGACCACCGACCTGCTCAACAAGCTGACTCAGGACACTGCCAAGCAGGCCAAGGCGGAGGAGGCGCGCGCGACCACGCTGAACTGGATCGTCACGGCCATCGCCACGATACTTGGCCTCATTTTCGCCGGGCTCGTCACGCGGTCGCTGGTTGATCCGGTCAAGCGCCTGCTGGGGGGCACCCGTGCGGTCGAGGCGGGCGACCTCGATGTCGAAATTCTGGTGCGCACCCACGACGAGCTGGCCACGCTCGCTACGTCCTTCAACCACATGGTGGTCGGGTTGCGCGAGAAGGAGCGCATCCGCGCTACCTTCGGCCAGTATCTCGACCCGCGCATCGTGAAGAGCCTGCTGGAAAACCGTATCCCGGCGGATCGAGGCGAGCGCCAGGTGATGACGGTGTTCTTCTCCGATTTGCAGGGCTTCACCCGCATGTGCGAGGGCCTCACGCCGGACGCCACGGTGCGCTTCCTCAACCGCTATTTTTCGCTGATGTCCGAGGTCATCCGCGACCATCAGGGCATCGTCGACAAGTACATCGGCGACTCGGTCATGGCTTTCTGGGGGCCGCCCTTCACCGATCCGGCCGACCATGCGCGGCTCGGCTGTATCGCTGCGCTCGAGCAGATGAAGAAGATGGACGCCTTCCGCGCCGCGCTGCCCGAACTTTTCGGCATGCGCCACGGCCTGCCCGAGGTCAACGTGCGCATGGGGATCGCCAGCGGCGAAGTCACCGTCGGCAACATCGGCTCCGAGACCTCGCGCGGCTACACCGTCATCGGCGACACCGTGAACCTCGCGTCAAGGCTGGAACAGGCCAACAAGTTCTACGGTACCCGCATCCTCGCCAGCGAAATCACGCGCACGCTTGCGGGCGACGAATTCGCGTTCAGGGAGATCGACAGCCTGCGCGTCGCCGGCAAGCTGGAGCCGGTCAAGGTGTACGAACTGATCACGCTCGTCGACGAACTGGACGACACGACCCGCAAGGCGATGCAGGCATACGAATCAGGCCTCGCGCGCTACCGCGCGCAGGAGTGGGATGCCGCCGAGGCCGCGTTCCGCGAATGCCTGGCGAATGTGCCGGGCGACAAGCCGAGCCAGGTCATGCTGGAGCGGGTCGCGACGTTCCGGCAGACGCCGCCGGAGGCGGGATGGGACGGGGTGTGGGTGGCGCTAAGCAAGTAAATCCAATGCCGGCATGACAGCAGCCATGGAAAGGCGATGACGAATCAACAGAAGAAGAAATGGCTCCTGGTCTTGCTCGCAGCTGCCGTTTTAAGTGCTGCCGGGTTCTTCGGCTGGCAGCGCTACCTGCGGGAGCAGGGCGATGACGGGCTTGTCAGCGGCAATGGCCGCATCGAGGCGGTCGAGATCGATATCGCTGCGCAGAGCCCCGGGCGGCTCAAGGAAGTCCGGGTCCAGGAAGGCGACTTCGTCACGACCGGCCAGGTGATCGCGTTGATGGACACCGACATGCTCGAGGCGCAGCGCCGGCAGGCGGAGGCGCAACTGCAGCAGGCCCAAAGCGCGGTGGTGACCGCCAACGCCCAGATTGCGCAGCGCGAGAGCGACAAGGCGGCAGCGCAGGCGGTGGTGGCGCAGCGCGAAGCGGAGCTCAGGGCGGCGCGCGCGCACCTTTCGCGGTCGGAGGATCTCGCCGCGAAGGGCTTCCTGTCGCCGCAGGCGCTCGACGACGAGCGCACGCGGGTCGCGAGCGCGCAGGCGGCGCAAGCGGCTGCGCGTGCCCAGGTTGCAGCCGTGGACTCGGCAATCGCCAGCGCGCACGCCCAGGTGGATGGAACGCAGTCTGCGGTGGCCGCGGCACAGGCCAATCTCGAACGCATCCAGTCGGACATCGACGATGCCGTGCTGAAGTCGCCGCGCGACGGGCGCGTGCAGTTCATCGTCGCCCGACCGGGGGAGGTGGTCGGTGCGGGCGGCCGCGTTCTGAGCCTGGTCGATCTTTCCGATGTCTACATGACCTTCTTCCTGCCGAGCGCGATGGCGGGGCGACTGGCGATCGGCGGTGATGTGCGCATCGTGCTCGATGCCGCGCCGCAGTATGTGATTCCGGCACAGATCTCCTTCGTTGCCGACGTCGCGCAGTTCACGCCCAAGACGGTCGAAACGGCGAGTGAGCGCGAGAAGCTGATGTTCCGTGTGCGCGCCCAGATCCCGCCGGCGCTGCTAAAGAAACACATTTTCAAGGTCAAGACAGGGTTGCCGGGCGTCGCCTATGTGCTGAGCGATCCCGCTGCAGCCTGGCCCGATCGTCTCCAGGTGAGCCTGCCGCAATGAGTGCGGGCGAAGACGCGGCGTCCGCGCGGCGGGACGGGTCGCGGATTCGCATCGAGGGCCTGAGCCTTCACTACGGCAAGCTGTGCGCGCTCGACGACATCCGGCTCGACTTGCCGGAAGGCCGGCTGACGGGCGTGATCGGGCCCGATGGCGTGGGCAAGTCGAGCCTGCTCTCGCTGATCGCCGGCGCCCGCGCGATCCAGGCCGGACAGGTCGAGGTCCTCGGCGGCGACATGGCGGACCCCCGGCACCGTCGCCGCGTGTGCCCCCGCATCGCCTACATGCCGCAAGGGCTCGGCAGGAACCTCTACCCCACATTATCGGTATTCGAGAACGTCGACTTCTTCGGCCGCCTGTTCGGCCACGGCCGCGCCGAACGCGAGCGCCGCATCGCGGAATTGCTGCAGGCGACGGCGCTCGCGCCGTTCGCACAGCGCCCCGCCGGCAAGCTCTCGGGCGGCATGAAGCAGAAGCTGGGCCTTTGCTGTGCGCTGATTCACGACCCCGACCTGCTGATCCTCGATGAGCCCACCACGGGGGTCGATCCGCTGTCGCGACGGCAGTTCTGGGAACTCATCGCGCGGATTCGTGCCGGCCGTCCCGGCATGAGCGTGCTGGTTGCCACGGCCTACATGGAGGAGGCCGCGCGCTTCGACTGGCTGGTGGCGATGAACGCCGGCAAGGTGCTTGCCACCGGTACGCCTCAGGACCTGCTGGCGCGGAGCGACAGCCATACCCTGGAGGAAGCCTTCATCAAGCTGCTGCCCGAGGTGCGGCAGACAGGCTACCGCCCGGTGGAAATCCCCCCCCGCCAGGCCGACGGCGACGCGGACATCGCAATCGAGGCGCACCATCTCACCATGCGCTTCGGTGACTTCACCGCCGTCGACGACGTCAGCTTCCGCATCCGCCGCGGCGAGATCTACGGTTTCCTCGGCTCCAACGGCTGCGGCAAGACCACCACCATGAAGATGCTCACCGGCCTGCTGCCGGCCAGCGAGGGCGAAGCCTGGCTCTTCGGCCACCCGGTGGACCCGCACGATCTCGACACCCGCCGCCGCGTCGGCTACATGGCCCAGTCCTTCTCGCTCTACAGCGAACTGACGGTGCGGCAGAACCTGTTGTTGCACGCGCGCCTGTTCGGAATCCCCGCCGACGCTGTCGGACCGCGGGCGCTGGAAATGGCCGAACGCTTCGGCCTGCTGTCCGTCATGGATACGCTGCCCGACGCGCTGCCACCAGGTGAGCGGCAGCGCCTGTCGCTCGCGGTGGCGATGATCCATGGCCCGGAGACGCTCATCCTCGACGAGCCCACCTCGGGCGTCGACCCGGTGGCGCGCGACACCTTCTGGAACGTGCTGGTCGGCCTGGCGCGGCGCGACAACGTCACCATCTTCATCTCCACCCATTTCATGAACGAGGCCGAGCGCTGCGACCGTGTCGCCCTGATGCATGCGGGCAAGGTGCTGGTGAGCGACACGCCGGCTGCGATCATGCAGGCGTGTGGCGTGACAAGTCTTGAGGAAGCGTTCATCCGTCACCTCGAGGCGGCGGCGGGCAGCGGCGAGGACGCGGGCGTTCCACTTGCCGTGCAGGAAATTCCGGCGGGCGGGGCGGGCGAGGCCGCCGCTGTGAATCGCAGCAGATTCAGCCTGCGGCGCCTGTTCAGCTATGCCCGGCGCGAGGCGCTGGAACTGCGGCGCGATCCCATCCGCCTGACCATGGCGGTTCTCGGCAGTGCGCTGCTGATGGTGGTCCTGGGTTACGGCATCAGCATGGACGTGGAAGATCTCAGCTTCGCCGTGCTCGACCGTGACCAGACGACCGTGAGCCGTGACTACACGCTCAATCTTGCCGGCTCTCGCTACTTCGAGGAACGCCCGCCACTCTCGGGCCATGCGGACATGGACCGGCGCATGCGGGCCGGCGAGATCAGCCTTGCCGTCGAGATTCCACACGGTTTCGCGCGCGATCTCGCACACGGCCGGCAGGTGGAGATCGGCGCCTGGATCGACGGTGCCATGCCGCGGCGCGCCGAGACGGTACGTGGCTACGTGCAGGGCATGCACCAGCACTGGCTCACCGCGAAGTCGCGCGAGTTCTACGGCGATGCGGCGGCCGCGGGGCTGGCCAATATCGAGACACGCTTTCGCTACAACCCGGACGTGAGCAGCATGCCGGCGATCGTACCGGGGGTGATTCCGTTGCTGCTGCTGCTGATCCCGGCGATCCTCACCGCACTCGCCGTGGTGCGCGAGAAGGAGCTCGGTTCCATCGTCAACCTCTACGTCACACCGGTGACCCGGCTGGAGTTCCTCCTCGGCAAGCAGTTCCCCTACATCGTGCTCGCGATGGCGAGCTTCCTGCTGCTGACCGCGCTGGCCATCTGGGGCCTCGGCGTGCCGCTCACCGGCAGTTTTGCGACCCTCGCCGCCGCTGCGCTGGTCTACGTCACCGTCGCGACCGGCTTCGGCCTTCTCGTCTCCACCTTCGTGAAGAGCCAGATCGCCGCGCTGTTCGGTACGTCCCTGCTGACCATGCTGCCGGCCGTGACGTTCTCGGGCCTCCTCAATCCGGTCACCGCGCTGGAGGGCAGCGGGCGCGTCATCGGCGAGCTGTATCCCACGACCCACTTCATCACCATCGCCCGCGGCACCTTTTCCAAGGGGCTCGGTTTCGATGACCTGCAGGCGTCGTTCGTCCCGTTGCTCGTCGCGGTGCCGGTTCTGCTGGCGCTGGCGACGGTTCTGTTGCGCAAGCAGGCGCGTTGAACATGCGCGTGCTGCGGAACATCCTCAATCTCGGGATAAAGGAACTGCGCAGCCTGCTGCAAGACCCGATCATGGTGGTGCTGATCGTCTGGGCCTTCACGGTTTCCATCTACACCGCCGCTACGGCGATTCCGGAGACGCTGCACAAGGCGCCCATTGCGATCGTCGACGAGGACCGGTCGCCGCTGTCGATGCGGATCGCCGATGCCTTCTACCCGCCGTATTTTCTTTCACCGATCCAGATCACTCCCGCGGAAATGGATGCGCGCATGGACGCAGGGCTCGACACCTTCGCTCTTCACATTCCTGCCGGATTCCAGCGCGACGTGTTCGCCGGACGCATGCCCGCGCTGCAGCTCAACGTGGACGCCACCCGCATGAGCCAGGCCTTCACCGGCAGCAGCTATATCCAGGCCATCGTCGGCAGCGAGGTGGGCGAGTTCGTGCAGCGTCACCGCGCCGAGAGCGTCGTACCGGCCAAGCTGCAACTGAGGGCGCGCTTCAACCCGGAATTGAACCAGAGCTGGTTCGGCGCCGTGATGGAGCTGGTCGACCGCATCACCCTGCTGTCCATCATCCTCACGGGCGCTGCGCTGATCCGGGAGCGCGAGCATGGCACCATTGAACACCTGCTGGTGATGCCCGTCACCCCCTTCGAAATCATGAGCGCCAAAGTGTGGTCCATGGCGCTCGTGGTGCTGGTTTTGTCGGCTTTCGCCCTGGGCGTCATCGTGCAGGGCGCACTGGCGATCCCCATCGAGGGGTCACGCGTCCTGTTCCTCCTGGGTGTCACGCTGCACCTGTTCGCCACCACGTCGATGGGCATCTTTCTCGGGACCGCCGCGCGCACCATGCCGCAGTTCGGCCTGCTCATGATGATGACGCTGGTGCCGCTGCAGATTCTTTCCGGCGGCGTGACGCCGTGGGAGAGCATGCCCGAGGGCGTGCGGTTCTTCATGCAGGCGGCGCCCACCACGCATTTCGTCGCGCTGTCTCAGGCCATCCTGTATCGCGGGGCTGGCTTCGAGATCGTCTGGCCGCAGTTCCTGAGCCTCGCCGTGATCGGAGCGGTGCTTTTCGCATTCTCCCTGGCACGTTTCCGCAAGACCCTGGCGAGCATGGCATGAACGAAGTCGGCCAGGCCAGGCCGCTTCATTGTGTGAGGCTATCGTCACCGTGGCAGGTGCATCCGGGCTCGTTGCTGGCGGTGCCATCACAGCATACGATCTTGCCCGCGCGACAGCCGCAGAGGCCCTTGTGACCCTTGCAGCAGTCGATCTGGGCGAGGCGATTGCCTTTCGCCTTGGCGAGGCAAGCCTCGGCCGGGAGGGTTTCGGTTTGCGCAGCAGCCGTAGGGGCATCAAGTGAAGGAGCGGCGATGGCCGGCGCTGCGAAGCCGGCAGTGACGAACGCGAGCGTGGCGAGCAGGGACGGGATGTGCATGACGGTCTCCTCGGGAGCAACAGGCCTGGTCACTATAGCCCCTCGGGCGTCCCCTTATCCACATCCTTGAGCAGCAGCGCGAGCATCAGCGCGGCCGCCACCAGGATCGCCGCGAGCAGGGCGAAGGCGCTGGCGTAGCCGGCGACGCCGACCACGAAGCCGGTGAGCACGGGGCCGATCGACTGGCCGACGTCCATAACGGTGCGCAGCACACCCATCGACGAGCCGAAGCGGCCGTCCTGGGTGAGGTCGGCGACCAGCGCTGCGGTCGACGAGGTGACGGTGGCGAAGCCGAGGCCGAACACCAGGCTCAGCAGGGAGAGGCCGACGACGTTGGGGAAGACCGGCAGCAGCGCCACGCTCGCCGCGCCGATGAGCAGGCCCGGCAGGATGACGCGGCGGCGGCCGACGCGGTCGGAGATGCTGCCCATGACCGGCTTGGTGAACACGATGCTGAGAAGCTGCACGCCGAGGATGACGCCGATCTGCCATGCCGGGATGCCGAGCGAGGAGGCGTACAGCGTGAGGAAGGCCTCGATTGCGCCGAACACCAGGTACTGCGCCGCCTCGACCGTGCTCACCAGCATGATGCCGCGGTCGCGCAGCACGGTTCTGAGGCTCGCCCAGAAGCGCGGCAGTTCCAGCTTCGTGGTCGGGCGCGGCTCGTGGTCTTTGAGCAGCAGCCCGGCGCCGAGCGCCAGCACGCCGGCGATCGCGCAGGCGATGTAGACCGCATCGAAGCTCCCCAGCGAGATCAGGGCGCCGCCGAGGAACGGGGCGGCCGAGCGGCCGACGATGGTGACCGAGGAATAGGTCGAGAGCCGTGCGGCGCGGTCGGTGCTGTAGCGCTCGGCGATCGCCGCGGTGGCGACGGTGCCGAAGATCGCGGTGGCGAAGCCGTGGTAGAAGCGCACCGCCATCAGCTGCCACGCGGTTTCGACGACCAGATACAGGAAGGGCGCGCTGGCAAACACGACCAGGGACGCCAGCAGCATGCGCCGCTTGCCCAGATAGTCCGACAGCGCGCCGGCAGGATAGCTGACCAGGATGCCGGGGATCGTCGAGGCCACGACGATCCAGCCGATTTCGGGCGGGCTGGCGTTGAGCGACGCCGCGAACAGTGGCAGCACCGGTGTTTTCGACAGCGTGGAGCTGAAGATGGCCAGTCCGCCGATGACGGCGATGAGGAGGAAGAAGGACGGCTGGGAGGGTTTCACGGACATGACGCTGTGATGGGCTGGATTTTCTAGAATGTAGTGCCAAATCCTGCGACGTGCGAAGGCGAGGGCGTGAAGAAACCTATACCGGCGGCTGCAGGGCCGCGCCGATCATGACGACAGCTGCCGGATCTCCGCCCCGCCTGTTCGGTGCTTTTGACCGCCACAACTTCGGCGACCTGCTGTTTCCGCACCTGCTGGAGGCGCTGCTGCCGGGCCACGCCTTCGGGGTCGCCGGCTTGGCGGCGCGCGACCTGCGGGCGTTTGGCGGCCACCGGGTGAGCCGGGTCGGCGCCGGGCCCCGCCCCGGCCAGTTGATCCATGCGGGCGGCGAACTGCTGACCTGCACCGCCTGGCAGGCCGCGGTCATGCTGCTCGATGCGGTCGAGGCGGCTGCCGTCATCGCACGCTACGACGCGGATCCGGCTGCGGGCGCAAAGTGGGCGGCGCGCCAACTCGGCACCGCACGCGCCATGCCCTACGTGATGGGGCGCGAGGCGCTGGCGCCCGGAGGCAAGCTGATTTTCAACGCTGTCGGCGGCGTCGAATGGGCGATGCTCGCCGACACGCAGCGCGCGGAAGTGAAGACGGCGCTCGCGGACGCCGACTGGCTCAGTGTGCGCGACCACGTTACGCAAGACGCGCTGCGGTCGGAGGGTATCGAGGCGGCACTGTGCCCGGACCCGGCGGTGATGGTGGCGCAATGCCGGGGTGAGGAGATCGGTAAACACCGGAGGCAGGGCGAGGTGCCCAGGCTGCGGGAGGCCTTCCCGCAGGGCTATCTGGCATGCCAGTTCAGCGCTGATTTCGCCGACGACGCCAGCCTCGACGCGCTGGCGCGGGGACTCGTGCGCATTCGCCGTGAAACCGGGCTGGGCGTGGCCCTGTTCCGTGCCGGCGCCGCGCCCTGGCATGACGATCCGCAATGCCATGAAAGACTCGTGCGCCGGCTGCCCGCCGGTACGGCGAAGATGTTTGAGTCGCTTCACCTGTGGGACATCTGCGCCCTCATCGCCGCCAGCCGTGGCACCGTCACCAGCAGCCTGCACGGCCGCATCGTCGCGCTGGCCTACGGGCTGCCGCGGATCAGCCTGGCGCCACCGCAGCCGGGCGCACGTCCCGGCAAGGTGGCGGCGTTTGCCGAAACCTGGGAGCCGGAGGCAATGCCGCGCTGCGTGGCGATCGATCGGATCGAGCCTGCACTGATGCAGGCGCTGGCGGTGCATGAAGGCGCGCTGCAGGAAAATGCCGCGCAACTGCGTGCGCAGTACCAGGAGAGCCAGGCGCAATGGGCCGGCCTGTTGCCGTCTCCGGGTCTGCGCAATAATCCGGATATGTCCGCTCCGGCCTAAACCCAAGAACATGCCGATCGCCACGCTGCCGCCCGCCGACCTCCGCCTGACCATCGATCCCGCCTCGCTGGGATTCGTGGATACCTCCGAATTGACCGAGGAGCCGCTGCCGTGGATTGGCCAGGCACGTGCCGAGGTGGCGGCGCGTTTCGGCCTCGGCATGGACCAGCCCGACTACAACCTGTTCGTGCTCGGTGAGGTCGGCAGCGGCCGCTCCTCGCTGCTCAGGCAGGCGATGGTCGAGGCGGCGGCGAACCGGCGGGCGCCGCCCGACCTGTGCTATCTGCACAACTTCGACGCACCCGAGCGGCCGCGGGCGCTGCGCCTGCCGGCAGGCGAAGGGCGGCTGTTGCGGCAGCTGCTGGCGCAGGCGGTGAAGACCCTGCAAAGCGACATTCCGCAGCGGCTCGCAGGGCAGGACTGCAAGGCCGAGAGCGAACGCATCGAGAAGGCCTGGAAAGACGAGGTGGAACGGCACTATGCAGCGCTGAGGACTTTTGCCGACGCGCGCAGCTTTTCGCTGCACCGCGAGGCCGGACGCATGGTGTTCACCCTTACCGGGAAGAAAGGGCAGGCGCTCACCGAGGATGAGGTGCTGGCATTGCCGAGGGAGCGCCGCACGGCGGTGGAGCAGGCCGAGCAGGAACTGCGCGCCGAAATCACCCGCTACATCGAGATCACCCAGCCGCTCGAGCGCGCGATGAACGAGGCGCTGGCGGCACTCAGGCGCCAGATGGTCAAGCCGCTGGTCGAGCGCGAGCTGCAGGCGATCCGAAGCGGGCTTAGAAAGCAGATCAAGGACGCAGCCAAGCTCAATGCCTGGCTCGATGCGATTGCCCACGACGTGTTCGACCAGCTTGAGCTGTTCCATGGCGGCGAGGATGAAGAGGTCAGGATCGAGGCGTTGCAGGCGGTGCTGGCGCGCTACCGCGTCAACCTGGTGGTCGACAACGGGGGACTGGCCGGCGCGCCGGTGATCGTTGAGGAGAATCCGCTGTTTCGTGCGCTGTTCGGCAGCATCGAATACCAGTCCGAGAGCGATGTGCTGGTCACGGATTTCTCGCGTATCCGTGCCGGCAGCCTGCTGCAGGCACATGGCGGTTTCCTGATGCTGCACCTCGCCGACGTGCTGGCCGATCCGCTGGTGTGGGAGAAGCTGCGGCGCTTCCTGCGCAGCGGGCGGCTGCAGATCGAGGAACCGGGCGGGTCGTTCTCGCCGATCGCCGCGGTGTCGCTGGTGCCGGAGGCGGTCGACGTCGAGGTCAAGCTGGTGCTGATCGGCTCGCGCGAGGAATACTACGAACTGCAGGAGGCGGCGCCGGAAATCGCCCGCCATTTCCGGGCCAAGGTCGATTTCGCCGACAGTTTCGTCGCCGGCGCCGATACCCGCCGCGCCTCGGCGATCTTCGTCGCCCATGCCTGCCGCGAGCACGGCTTGCCGCATTTCTCGGCGGCGGCGGTGGCGCGCCTGCTCGAGGAATCGCACCGCGAGGCCGGCGACCAGGCACGCGAGAGTGCAATCTTCGCGCGCACCGGGGCGCTGGTGATGGAAAGCGCGGCGATCTGCCGCGCACGGAATGCCTGTCCGGTCACCGCAGAAGACGTCGAGGCGGCGCTCGCGGCCCATGCCGCGCGGCATGATTATCCCGAGCAGCGCATGCACGAGGAAATCGCCGAGGGCAATGTGCTGATCGCGCTGCATGGCGAACGCACGGGACAGCTCAACGGCCTCGCCCAGATCGACCTTGGCGACTACCGTTTCGGTCTGCCCGTGCGGCTGTCGGCACGCACCTACGCGGGCGAGGGCGGCCTGCTGAACATCGAGCGCGAGGTCGAGCTGTCCGGCCCGAACCACGACAAGGGCGTATTCATCCTGCAGAACTATCTGGCGGCCCTGTTCGGCCGTCTCGCGCCGCTTTGCCTCAACGCGTCGATCGTTTTCGAGCAGCACTACCACGAAGTGGAGGGCGATTCCGCCTCGTGCGCCGAGTTCTACGCGCTGCTGTCGGCGCTGTCCGGACTGCCCCTCAGACAGGGCATCGCCGTCACCGGCGCGCTCAACCAGCACGGCGAGGTGCTGCCGGTAGGCGGCATCAACGAAAAGATCGAGGGGTGGTTCCGCGTGTGCGAGGTGGCCGGCCTCGATGGCAGTCAGGGCGTGCTGATCCCTGCGCGAAACCGCCGCCACCTGATGCTGGCGCCGCGTCTGGTCGAGGCGGTCTCGCAGGGGCGGTTCCACGTCCATGCCGCGGACCACGTCACCGAGGGCATCGAACTGCTGACCGGCGTGGCGGTGGGGGAGCCGAACGCGGCGGGGCACTATCCCCACGGCAGCGTGCTGGGACATGCGCAGGATACCTTGCTGGGATACCGTCACGCCTGCCAGATGCAGGAGCATCCCAGGCTGCCGCGCCGGCATTTCCATGCCGGCGACCGCCCACAACGCCGCTAGTGCGCGGCTCCCGATCGCTTGCGATGGGTGGACTATATTGAAGTTCACCGTATGTTTCTTGCAAGGAGCAGAGACCATGAACGCACTGCATCGCATGGAGCGATTTCTCGATCAGCATATGATTCCGTTCGACCTGGTCGCTCACCCGCACACGCAAACCAGCACCGAGACGGCGCACGCTGCGGGCGTGCCCCCTGATCGCGTGGCCAAGGGCGTGCTGCTGGAGGGCGCGGGCTGTCAGATCGTGGCAATGATTCCCGCCAATCAGGAAGTTCATCTCGGCAAACTGACACAGGATACCGGCATGGAAGTCAGCCTGGCCGACGAGGCGACCGTGAGGCGCCTGTTCAGCGATTGTGAACCCGGCGTGGTGCCGGGCCTGCCGAATGCCTGGGGGGTCGAAATCGTGTGGGACGATGCGCTGATGGAACAGCCGGACGTGTACCTGGAAGCCGGCGACCATGAACGCCTGCTGCATATCGAGACCCGCTTTCTCAGTGAGGTTTTCGAAAACGCTCCGCACTGCCACTTCAGCCAGGCGCGCATGCAGCACCTCCAGGCCTGACGGTTCGGGCCAACGTCTGGCAGGCGCCGCGGATCCGGCGAACGGGCGCGACACGGGGTCCGTATGTCCGGAGAATTGTGCAGCTTCCAAACGTTCGAGCCTACGCATATAGTCGGGGTCACTCTTTTTGCGCGAAATTCGCAGCCCGACGCCGCCCATGCACGAAAACGAGTCATCAGTCGACCCGCTGTCTACACCCAACCCGCACCGCCCGCTGGGACGCGGGATGGCACTGGTCGCCAGCCTGCTGGTGCTGGTGCTGGGGCTGTTCTATCTGTATTTCGACAGCAGCCTTGAGGCGCGCAACAACCCCAACCGCCAGCTGCAAGTCGCGCCGGGCAGCAAACTGGTGCTGAAGCGCAGCGGCAGCGGACATTACGTGTTCCCGGGCATGATCAACGGCCGCCCGGTCACTTTCCTGCTCGATACGGGCGCTACGCTGGTGTCGGTGCCGGCGCATCTGGCGGGCGAACTCGGACTCGAGGCAGGCGCGCACCAGCAGTCGATCACCGCCAATGGCACGGTCGCCACGCGCGCCACGCGGGTGGCTGCGCTGGCGTTTGGGCCGTTCGATTTGCGCGGCGTGCCCGCTAGCCTCAACCCCGGAATGACGGACGATCAGGTGTTGCTGGGGATGAGCGTGCTGAAGCATCTGGAGTTCACCCAGCGCGGCGACACCCTGATATTGCGTGCGCGGGGAAACTGATTGAAAAAAGCTTGGACACTCTTGGCATCTGTGTTATTAATAGCGCCATCTGTTGGATTCAAGCTTTAAATTGCGGTACCTCTGGTAAGCCTTTTTCCTTGCAATTCGATCGATAGGGCATGTCGCCCAATTTTTTAGCTAGATAGGAAACAAGATGGAAACGGGTACTGTAAAGTGGTTTAACGATGCAAAAGGTTTTGGCTTCATCACCCCGGATAACGGTGGCGAAGACCTGTTTGCGCATTTCTCCGCAATCAACTCCAGCGGCTTCAAGTCCCTGCAGGAAAACCAGCGCGTCAGCTTCGAAGTGACGACTGGCCCCAAGGGCAAGCAGGCCTCGAACATCCAGGTCGTTTCGTAATTCTTTCGACCTGATGTGAAAAAACCCCGGTTAGCCGGGGTTTTTTTATTTATGCCCTTCGGGTATTGATGCCCTCCGGGCATGCGTGGAGTTCACCATGGCGCTCAAAGCCACCATCTACAAAGCCGACCTGCAGATCGCCGACATGGACCGCCATGTCTACGGCGACCACGCACTGACCATTGCGCGCCACCCTTCCGAAACCGACGAACGCATGATGGCACGGGTGCTGGCCTATGCCCTGTACGCCCAGGACGGCATCGCCTTCACCAGGGGATTGTTCGATGTCGACGAACCGGATGTGTGGGTGAAGAACCTGGTCGGCGAAATCGCCCTGTGGATTGACCTCGGCCAGCCTGACGAAGCGCGCATCCGCCGTGCCTGCAGTCGCGCCGAACAGGTCGTGGTGCTGTGCTACGGCAGCAGCTGCGAAGTCTGGTGGAAGCAGATTGCCGGCAAGCTCACGCGATTCGCCCATCTGACCGTGCTGCAACTGCCCGCCGACACGAGCCAGGCGCTGGCGGCCCTCGCCGAACGCGGCATGCGCCTGCAATGCATGGTGCAGGATGGCGAGATCTGGCTCAACACCGACACGGAAAGCGTGCCTGTCAGACTGACGCGCCTGCAGTCGGCCTGATGGCGTTCATTTGCCAGGCGGGCAATTCTTGATGCACACCGTCTCCCTCAAGATCTGGCCGCCACAACCGACGAAACAGGCATCGTAGACAGGCAGGCAGCCGCAGTCGTCCTGGCAATTCGTTTTCACCAGCTTCGCGCGAATGCCGGCCCGGGTCGGCATCGCCGGTTCGCGGTAGGACGGCGGGAAATACGGGCCCGGCCACGGATCCCACCAGTACGGGTAATAGTAAGGATGGTAGGGGGAGTAGTAGGGATAACTGCTCATCCATCCGAAGTGCAGCTCCATCTCGTAGTGCCGCAGGGCCGCGGCGTATTGCTTCAGATCGATTTCATACTGCTTCAGCGCAGCTTCGTAGTTCGCCTCGACCTGCGGCTCGATGGCTTCGGCGCAGGCCTGGTAGCGGTTCTGGCAATCGGTCTGGCAGGCGGTCTTTCTTGCATCGCAGTCCTGCACGCAGGCACGCCCCTGCGCGTCCTCCGGCGGAATGAGGCTGACCACGGTCTGGTATTGCGGCGTGGCACAACCTGCCAGCAGGCCCAGCAGAGCCGCCGCTGCCAAGGCAAATCTCCGTACGGAAACGCGCATTCGACCACCCGTTCAGGTACCGTCTGCTCCCAGCATAGGCGGTTTTCAGGCTGATTGCGGACCGAAAAAGCGTCCTTCGAGCTCCTGCAGGTTAAGTTCCTGCAGGATCAGCCGCAGCCGCTCGCGCGCATCCCCGCGCGGCGCATTTTTCCGGGTGGCGATGATGAGTTCGTTCTTCAGCGAGTGCTCCCAGCCGACCAGTTCGGTGACGGTGACCTGGTAGCCGTGCGATTCCAGTTGCAGGCAGCGCAGCACATTGGTGAGATGACTGCCGAATTCACGGGTGTGGATGGGATGGCGCCAGAGCTCCGAGAGCGGGGTCTTGCCGAACGATTCGTTCTTGTACTTGCGCAGCACGGCTGCAACCTCGGCCTGGCAACACGGCACCAGCACGATGTGGCGGGCCTCCTTGGCCAGCGCGAAGCGGATTGCGTCATCGGTCGCGGTGTTGCAGGCGTGCAGGGCGGTGACGATGTCGATGCGCGGCGGCAGGGCCTCGGTGGTGATCGATTCCGCCACCGTGACGTTGAGGAAGGACATGCGCGCAAAGCCCAGCCGTGCCGCCAGCTCGCGCGATTTGGCCACCAGCTCGTCGCGCGTCTCGATGCCGAAGATGTGGCTGCCGGGACGGCCCTTCAGGAACAGGTCGTACAGGATGAAACCGAGATACGACTTGCCCGCACCGTGGTCGGCGAGCGTGAGGCTGTCCTGCTGGCCGAGCACGTCGGTCAGCAGCGGCTCGATGAAATTGCACAGGTGGTAGACCTGCTTCAGCTTGCGCCGGCTGTCCTGGTTGAGCTTGCCGTCGCGCGTCAGGATGTGCAGTTCCTTCAGCAGGTCGACCGACTGGCCGGGACGCAGCACTTCGGCCAGCGGATCGCTGAAGCGTGTCTTCGACGCCGGAGCGGCTGAACGGGTGGCGCGTTTCATGCGGCATCCGGCAGTCGCTTTTCGCGCTGCGGCAGCGGGGCTGCGAGGCTGGCGGAGCCGGCCGCGGTTTGTCGGGCGGGCGCCAGCATGAGGGTCGGTCGCTCGTGCATGATCTGGGAATGGAAGAGAAAGGCGGAAGGGTATCAAAACCGCGGGCCGCGTAGTTCAGCTTCGTATAATGCCCGCCTTGCTGAAAGCTCGATCATGTCCGTCGTCAATATTTCCTGCTACAAGTTCGTCACCCTGTCCGATCGCGAGGCTCTGCGCGCCGACCTCGTCCGGCGCTGCCTGGGCCTGGGGCTCCAGGGCACCATCCTGCTGGCGCCCGAGGGCATTAACGTGTTCCTGGCCGGCTCGCGTGAGGCGATCGACGCCATCGTTGCCACGCTGTGGGCCGATTCGCGCTTCACGGACCTGCAACCCAAGAAGAGCCTCTCGGCCGAGCCGCCATTCAGAAAAATGCGGGTGCGGCTGAAAAAGGAAATCATCACCATGAAGCATCCGCTGATCCGCCCGGAGGAAGGCCGCGCACCGTCGGTGGCGGCGGCCACGCTGAAGCAGTGGCTGGACCGCGGCTGCGACGATGAGGGTCGCCCGGTGGTCATGCTCGACACCCGCAACGACTACGAGATCGCCGCCGGAAGCTTCGAGCACGCGGTCGATTATGGCATCGGCATCTTCAGCGAATTTCCGCTGCGACTTGCCGAACATCGCGCAGATTACGTCGGCAAGACGGTGGTGTCGTTCTGCACCGGCGGCATTCGCTGTGAAAAAGCGGCCATCCACATGCAAGAAACCGGCATCGAGCGGGTGTATCAGCTCGAAGGCGGCATCCTCAAGTATTTCGAGGAAGTCGGCGGCGCACATTACCGGGGTGACTGCTTCGTCTTCGACGAACGCGAAGCGCTAAGCGCGGATCTGCAGCAGGCGGCGGGGCGGGTGCATCGGTGAGTGACGGCTCGTGTGGCATGGCGGCAGGCCGACTCAGACGCCTTGTCTGAGCCGCTTCCATAAGGTGGTGCGTGACATTCCCAGCCTGCGCGCAGCCTCGGCCTTGTTCCCTCCCGTTTCGGCCAGTACGCGCGAGATGATTTCAATCTCGTTCTCAAGCGGTTGCAGCGGGCGGTAGTAAGTCCGCACCAAGGGCTCGGGCGCACGCACGCTACATGCGGGTTGCGCAGCACGCTCAATCTCGGGGGGCAGATGGTGCGGAAGGATGGACTGGCCATCCGCGTGCACCAGCGCGTATTCAAGTGCATTGAACAGCTGCCTGATGTTTCCTGGCCAGTCGTAGGTTTCGAGCGCGAGCAGCGCTTCGTGGGCGAGCCGCATGTTTTCCCGCTTGTACTGCTTTCCCAGGTCGCTGAGCAACTTGTTGGCGAGCATGGAGATGTCTTCCCTGCGTTCACGCAGAGCCGGGACATGCAGGGGGAGGACGCGCAACCGGTAGTAGAGATCTTCCCTGAACTCGCCGCGCTCGACCATCGCAGCCAGATTCCGGTGGGTGGCGGCGATGACGCGGACATTGACCGGCCGGGCGTTGTTCTCGCCCAATCGCACCACCTCTTTTTCCTGCAAAACGCGCAGCAGTTTGACCTGGGTACCCAGCGGAATTTCTCCGACTTCGTCCAGGAGCAGGGTCCCGCCCTCGGCGGCCTCGAAGCGGCCGATTTTGGCTACGGTTGCGCCGGTAAAAGCCCCCTTGGCATAGCCGAATAATTCCGATTCGAGGAGGTGCTCGGGCAGCGCCGCGCAGTGCACCGGAATGTAGGGGCCTTTGCTGCGATCCGAATTGTCGTGCAGCGCCTTGGCGACCAGCTCCTTCCCGGTCCCGCTCTCGCCCGTCAGCAATACGCTCGCATTGCTCGGGGCCACCCGCAGGATTTGCGAATAAAGCTTCTGCATGGCGGGGCCATGGCCGACCATGCTGCCTAATTGCAGGCGTTCTGCCACTTCCTGTTCCAGTTCCGCCTCATGCGAGCGGTCGCGCAGGATGATTGCGTAATATAGCGGCACGTTATCTGCGGGTGGGAGCAGTATCGCCCACATTCGCAGAAATACGGAAACGTTATCCGGACACGCCAGCACGATGTCCTGGACGCTGTCTGCTGCCGTCCAGCCGCTGATCAGCGCGCAGTTTCCCCGTTTCTCGCAAGACTGCGCACATGCCGTTTCCTTGAAGATGCTGGGACAGAACTGGTTGACCAGTTCGTCGTCCTCGAGTCGCATCATCTGCCTGGCCGCACGGTTGACGGCCAGCACCTTGCGGTTCCTGTCCAGAAACAGCACCCCCTCCTCCAGGCTGTCGAGAAACAGCTTGAGCATGGCAATTGTCATCATGGTGTTAACGCCCGTTCGTTCAGAGTGAACGCCACTTTAAACGTTAACAAACAAGAATCACAAACTGGTTTCTGCTGAAAAAAAAGATATTCCATTTGAAACAATCGGATAGAAAGATGGCACGGTTCTGGCTTTTGATCGGGCGTTGCCTGCAATCGTCAAAAGAAAGGAACGTCTGTGTATCAACAACTCGCCTGGCAGATTACCGTCGCCCTGACCGTCGTCCTGGGGCTGGTGTTCGCCTTCATCGCCCTGAACGCCGGCAAGTGGACGGAATACGCACCCCTGCAAATGCGCGCCTATCGTCTGCGTACCGGCTTCTTCTGGACGCTGGTCCTGCTGCTCACTCCGGTGCTGGTCTATTCCATGTCCGAGCTTCCCTACGATGCGGCGCATCGCCACCCGGGCAACAAGCCCCAGGTGATCGACGCCGTCGGATATCAGTGGTACTGGATCCTGAGCAGCAATGAAGTCACCGTCGGCCGCCCGGTGGAATTCCACGTCACCAGCGGCGACATCAATCACGGCTTCGGCATCTACGACCAGGACATGCGCCTGGTCGGCCAGACCCAGGCCATGCCGGACTACGTCAACAAGCTGCAGCTGGTTTTCCGCAAGGAAGGCACCTACAAGGTGCTGTGCATGGAGTACTGCGGCATTGCGCACCACAACATGCTTGCCGAAATCAGGGCCGTCGCACCGACGCCCGTGCCATCGGAGGACAATAAATGAGCGTATTGACCCACACTTCCCCCCGCGCCGGCGCCACCGCCGGCGTGCTGGCCTACCTGGTCAGTGCCGGGGCGATCCTGCTGCTGATGATGGTTTTCGGTCTCGCGATGCGTCTGGAACAGGCGCAAATCATTTCCATCGGCGCCAATCGCTTCTACGAACTGATGACCCTGCACGGCATCGGCATGGTGGGGGTTGCCGCACTGGGCGGCGCCGCCATCATGTGGCACTTCCTGCGCCAGTACGTCCAACTGTCGCCCGCGCTGTTCATCGCCAACCTGGTGCTGTTCCTGCTGGGCGTCGTGTTGATTCTGGTTGGCGTACTCTGGGGCAAGTTCGCCGGCGCCTGGACCTTTCTTTACCCGATGCCCGGCCATTCGATGGGCGTCTGGGACAACGATGCGGCTGCGCTCTTCATGGTCGGGCTGCTGCTGATCGGAACCGGATTTCTGCTGCTGTACCTGGACGTCGCACGAGCGCTGATCGGCGAATATGGCAGCCTGGCGCACGCGCTCGGCTGGCCGCAGCTGTTTCTGGGCAAGGGCAAGTATGGCCCGCCGCCGACGGTGGTCGCCAGCACCATGGTGCTGATCGTCAATACCATCGGGATCGTGAGCGGTGCGAGCATCCTGTTGATGATGCTGATCAACCTCTACTTCCCGCGCTTCACCATCGATCCGCTGCTGGCGAAGAACCTGATCTATTTCTTCGGCCACGTGTTCATCAATGCGACCATCTACATGGCTGTCATCGCCGTCTACGAAATCCTGCCGCGCTACACGCAGCGTCCCTGGCCATCCAACCGGGTGTTCCTGGCGGCATTCACGGCTTCGACGGTGCTGGTCATCTTCATCTACCCCCACCACCTGCTGATGGACTTCGCCATGCCCAGGTGGATGCTGATCATGGGCCAGGTGATTTCCTACCTCAACGGCCTGCCGGTGCTGGTGGTCACCATGTATGGCGCGCTCACGATCATCTACCGCTCCGGGATCAAGTGGGACATGGCGTCCGGCCTGCTGCTGCTGTCCATGTTCGGCTGGGCTGCCGGGGTGATTCCCGCCATCGTGGACGGTACCATCGTGATCAACCACGTCATGCACAACACCCTGTGGGTGCCGGGCCATTTCCACACCTATCTGCTGCTGGGGATGATCGCCATGGTGTTCGGCTTCATGTACTACCTTGCCAACGGCAGCCGTCACGTCCGCGCCGGAATGCTTGACCGGCTGAGCTTCTGGGCATTCGCCGCGGCTGGCATGGGCTTCACGTTTGCCTTCCTCTACGGCGGCCTGTCCAGCGTGCCGCGCCGCTACGCTGTCCACCTGCCGGAGTGGCTGGCGTATGACCGCATCGCCTCCGTTTTTGCCGCCGTGGTGATCGCCGCAGCGCTGGTGTTCGTGGTGCGCTTCGCCAGCCGCCTGCGCACCGCACGCGGCGGCGCGACATGAAGCGCAGCTTCGCCGCCGCGCTGCTGTTCACAGTGCTCGGCTGCGGCCTGCTGTGGATCGGGACCGACGGATTGACCGCCTTCACCGCCGAGGCTGCACGCCGCTACGCCATACAGAGCCATCCCAGGCCGGTTCCCGCGGCACTGCTGGAAGACCAGGACGGCCGCATATTCAGCCTGAGGGACTACCCCGACAAGCTGGTGGCGGTTGAATTCATCTACACGCGCTGCGCCACCGTGTGCAGCACCCTCGGCATGGGATTTCGCCAGATCGTCGACAGCATTCCTGCGGCCGCGCTGGAGCGCGACTTCGTCCTCGTCAGCATCAGCTTCGACCCGCAACACGATAAGCCGGAGAAGTTGAAGGCGTATGGCCGCCGCTTCGGCGCGGACGGTGAGGGATGGCGCATCGCCCGGGTGCGCAGCGAGGCCGACCTGAAAAGCGTGCTGGCGGCTTTTGGCATCACCGTGATTCCGGACGGCCTCGGCGGCTTCGAGCACAACGCCGCGATCCACCTGCTGGATCGATCCGGGCGCCTGGCGCGGATCACCGACTACGACCAGCCGCTCGCGTTCGCCACCTACGTGAGGACGCTGCTGTGAACAGCTTGCACCGCCATCCGGGCCTTGTGGCCGTCGCCGTGGTTGCCGTGCTCGCCCTGCCGCCGCTGCGCGTCTGGCTCGAAGGCAGCATGGCCGGCCACATGCTGGTGCAGATCCCTTTGCTTGCAGGCGCCGGCGTGCTTGGCGCATTCGCCCTGCCGCCGCGGCTGAAGCGCCGGCTCGACACGTATAACGCCCACGGCGTGCCCTTTACGCTGCTGGCGAGCCTGGTTTCGACCTACTGGATGCTGCCGCGTGCGCTCGACGCCGCCTTGACCGAGCCGTGGATGGAGGTGGCCAAGTTCGTCAGCCTGCCCCTGCTGGTCGGCTTGCCGCTGGCCCTGA
>JANJWF010000082.1 GCA_024709685.1 Thiobacillus sp. | reverse complement strand
GATGCTGATGAAGATCGACTTCGGCGCGCTCTCGCAGGTGAAGTCGCACTGGAAGGGCATCGGTGTCACGCTCTTCGTCAACTGGGCCGTCAAGCCGTTCTCGATGGCGCTGCTGGCGTGGCTCTTCATCCGCCACTGGTTCGCACCGTACCTGCCGGCCGAGCAGCTCGACAGCTACGTCGCCGGGCTGATCCTCCTGGCGGCGGCGCCGTGCACCGCGATGGTGTTCGTGTGGAGCCGGCTCACCGGCGGCGACCCGTACTTCACGCTGTCGCAGGTGGCGCTCAACGACGCCATCATGGTCTTCGCCTTCGCACCCATCGTCGGTCTCCTGCTCGGGCTGTCGGCGATCGTGGTGCCGTGGGACACGCTGTTCACCTCGGTGGTGCTGTACATCGTCGTCCCGGTGATCCTGGCGCAGGCGTGGCGCCGTGCGCTGCTCAAAAGGGGGCAGGCGGCGTTCGACGCGGTGATGGCGCAACTCGGCCACGCCTCGATCCTTGCGCTGCTGGCGACGCTGGTGCTGCTGTTCGCCTTCCAGGGCGAGCAGATCCTCGCGCAACCGCTGATCATTGCACTGCTGGCGGTGCCCATCCTGATCCAGGTGTTCTTCAACTCGGGGCTGGCGTACTGGCTGAACAGAAGCGTCGGCGAGAAGCACAGCGTCGCCTGCCCCTCCGCCTTGATCGGCGCGTCCAACTTCTTCGAGCTGGCGGTGGCGGCGGCGATCGCGCTGTTCGGCTTCCAGTCGGGCGCGGCGCTCGCCACCGTGGTCGGCGTGCTGATCGAGGTGCCGGTGATGCTGCTGGTGGTGAAGCTCGTCAACCGCAGCAAGGGGTGGTACGAGGCGGGGGCGGCTGCCAGGTAGGAAAGCATGTTCGATGCCCTCGCCACCCTCCTGGTCTTCGACCTCGCCGGCCTGACGCCGGGCACGCCGCTCGGCGAAGCGCTGCACTTCTTCGTCATGGACGTGGCGAAGATCCTGGTGCTGCTCACCCTCGTGATCTACTCAATGGGCCTCTTGCGTGCGCTCCTGAAGCCGGAGAAGGTGCGCGAATTCATCCGCAACCGCGGCAACCTGCAGAGCCGCTTCATGGCGGTGGGGCTGGGCGCGGTGACGCCGTTCTGCTCGTGCTCGTCGATCCCGCTCTTCATCGGCTTCGTCGAGGCCGGCATCCCGCTCGGCGTGACGCTGTCGTTCCTGATCGCGAGCCCGATGATCAACGAGGTCGCGGTGGTGGTGCTGGCCTCGGTCATCGGCTGGAAGTTCACCGTGCTCTACGTCGTCACGGGCCTCACGGTCGCGCTTATCGGCGGCCTCGTGCTCGAGCGCTTCAAGCCCGAGCGCTGGGTCGAGGACTACGTGTGGAAGATCCGCATGGGTGAGGCGGCGCAGGTGGAGGAAGACACGTCCCTGCGTGCGCGCCACGACTACGCCGTCAACCAGGTGAAGGAAATCGTCGGCCGCATCTGGAAGTTCATCCTCGTCGGCGTCGGCGTCGGCGCCTTCATCCACGGCTACGTGCCGGCCGATTTCGTCGCGCGGATCGCCGGCGACGGCGGCCTGCTCTCGGTCGTCGGCGCCGTCGCCGTCGGCGTGCCGCTGTATTCCGACGCGGTCGGAATCATTCCCATCGCCGAGGTGCTGCTGGGCAAGGGCGTGCCGATCGGCACGGTGCTCGCGTTCATGATGGCGGTGACCGCGCTGTCGCTGCCGGAGATGATCATCCTGAAGAAGGTCGTGAAGGTGCCGCTGCTGGCGCTGTTCGCGGCCTACCTCGCCACGGCCTTCGTCGTCGTGGGCCTGCTGTTCAATGCTCTGAAGGGGGTTCTATGAGTACCGACCTGCATCCATCCATCGTCGCGCTGGTCTCGCTGGCGGCGAACATCGCGGCCAACCATCCCAAACAGGGCCTGTGCCAGGTCGAGCGCCTGAAGGAGTATGGCGTGTCGCGCGAGCAGATCGACACGGTCATCGAGATCGCCCGCCACATCCGCGACGAGGCGGCGCAAACGCTCGACGTCAGCTTCGACGAGGCCTGCGCCGCGCATTTCCCGCGCGCCGCGAAGAAGCTTGCCGCGATCGCGGTGACCGAAGGCGGCGCCTGCTGCACCCCCACGCCTTCGGGCAAGTCCTGCTGCTGAAAGGAGACATCATGAGTGCACACGAACACGACCAGATCCGCCAACACGTGCGGGCCGCCTACGGCGCCGTCGCGCGGGCGGAATCCGCCGGCTGCTGCGCGCCGAGCTCGGGCTGCTGCGCGCCTTCCGACCAGGCCGTCGCCGAGCTGCTGTCGCGCGGCATCGGCTACAGCGCCGAGGAGACGGCCGCCGTTCCGGAAGGTGCCAACCTCGGCCTGGGCTGCGGCAACCCGCAGGCCATCGCGGCGCTGCAAGCCGGCGAGACCGTGCTCGACCTCGGCAGCGGCGCCGGTTTCGACGCCTTCCTCGCCGCGCGCCAGGTCGGCGCGGAAGGCACCGTCATCGGCGTCGACATGACGCCCGACATGGTCTCCAAGGCGCGCGCGAACGCGCTCAAGGGCGGCTACGCCAACGTCGAATTCCGCCTCGGCGAGATCGAGCACCTGCCGGTCGCCGACGCCACCGTCGACGTCATCATTTCCAATTGCGTGATCAACCTGTCGCCGGACAAGGCGCAGGTCTTCCGCGACGCCTTCCGCGTACTGAAGCCGGGCGGGCGGCTGGCGATCTCCGACATCGTCACCACCGCCCCGCTGCCCGCGGCCATGCAGCAGGAAGTCGCGCTCCACGCGGCCTGCGTGGCCGGCGCGGCGAGCGTCGACGCGCTCACCGCGCTGCTCGCCGAGGCGGGCTTCGCCGACATCCGCATCGCACCCAAGGACGCCAGCCGCGAGTTCATCCGCCACTGGGCGCCGGGGCGGGGCGTCGAGGACTACATCGCTTCGGCGACGATCGAGGCCGTCAAGCCGGCCCGCTGAAGGAGAGCGACATGAAGGACATCAAGGTGCTCGGCAGCGGCTGCGCCAACTGCACGACCACGCTGAAGCTGATCGAGGAGGTCGCGCAGGCGCGCGGCGTCGCGGTCAAACTGGAGAAGGTCGAGGACATGGCGACCATCCTCGGCTACGGCGTCATGTCGACGCCCGGCGTCGTGATCGACGGCAAGGTGGTGCATGCCGGCGGCGTGCCGGACCGCAGGAAGATCGAAGGCTGGCTCTGAGGGGCGGGGCGGGATGCGGGCGGCGGCCGGCACGAGCGGCCAATCGCCGCGCGATGGCTATTATTGAGGGTGCCACGCGTTCACTTCCCGAGGACCCGCCATGCCCAGCCTTCGCCGCATCGTCGTCGCCACCGATTTTTCCGCCTTCTCCGAACGGGTGGTGCAGCGCGCCGCGCAGCTTGCGAAACAGCACCAGGCCGAGCTGCACCTGATGCACGTGGTGCGCCCGCTCGACCTCTATCCCGGGCTGACGATGGGCCCGGACGAATTCGGCCACCACGACGAGGAACTGCTGCAGGCCGAGCAGGGCCGGCTCGAGACCATGGCCGCGAGCCTCGCCGGCCAGCTCGGCATCCGCATCCTGCCGGTCAGCCGCCTCGGGCGGGCCCATACCGAAATCGCCGCGTACGCGCAGGAGGTGTCGGCGGACCTGCTGGCGGCGGGGGCGCGTGGCGAAAACACGCTGATGGACCTGTTCCTCGGCTCGACCGCGTCGCGCCTCCTGCGGGTGGCGCCGTGCCCGGTGCTCATCGTCAGGAATCCGGGCGACGAACCCTACCGCCGGGTGCTGGCGGCGGTCGACTTCTCGCCGGTGTCGGACGCGGTGGTCGCGCATGCGGTCCTGCTGGCCGGCGGCGTGCCGGTGCAGGTGCTGCACGTGCTCGGCAGCGAGGTCGAGCAGCGCCTGCGCAGGGCCCGCGCCGACCGGGTCGACGTCACGGGCTGGCTCGAGCGCCTGCGCGGTGACGCCGAGGCGAAGCTCGCGGCGCTGCTGGCCGCGGGCCCCTCGGGCGCGGCCATCGAGCGCCTGGTTCAGCCGGGGTTCGCGCCGGCTGCAATCTGCGAGTGCATCGAGACGGGCCGCGCCGACCTCGTCGTCCTCGGTCGCCACGGCCACGGCGGCGGGCTGCAGGACTGGCTGCTCGGCAGCGTCAGCAAGGATGTGGCGCTCGCCGCGTCGTGCGACGTGCTCATCATCGGTCCCCGGCCGCAGTAGGGGGCGCACGCCATCGTGGCGAACGGCGCCGGTGTCCCGCGGTGGCGGGCGCTGCTCGCCGTCCCGCTTCTCCTCATGCTCGCCGGCTGCCAGCCGGTGCGCCACTACGAGGCCGCGCGGGTGCTGCAGGACTTCGCGGCCGGCACGGCCGATTCCCCGCTCAAGCGGGCGACGCCCGCGCCGCTGCGCCAGCCGGTCGCCTACACCGTCGCGGGGCG
>JANJWF010000094.1 GCA_024709685.1 Thiobacillus sp. | reverse complement strand
GCTTCGGGGAAGAGGTCGCATGAGCTTCTCGCTCCACGGCATCGGCGTCTCGGGCGGCATCGCCATCGGCTATGCGCACCTCACTTCGAACGCGCGGATCGAAGTGCCGCAGTACATGCTCGACCGCAAGTACATCAAGGAGGAGCTGGCACGCTTCGACGAGGCCATCCTCACCACCCGCGCCGAGCTCGAGATTCTGCGCAGCCACATTCCGCCCAACGCGCCAGCCGAACTATCGGCCTTTCTGGACATGCACCTGATGTTTCTCGGCGATTCGATGATCGCCGAGGAGCCCAAGCGTCTGATCCGCGAAACCCAATGCAACGCCGAATGGGCGCTGGCGCAGCAGATGGAGGCCCTGGTGGCGCGCTTCGAGGAAATCGACGACGCCTATCTCAGAAGCCGCCAGGAGGACGTGGTACAGGTCGTGCAGCGGGTGCTCAAGGTGCTGATGGGGCACCCCAGCCACTTGCCTCTGGACGTGGATTTCGATGTCGAGCGCATCCTGGTCGCGCACGAGCTGTCGCCGGCCGACATGGTCATCTTCAAGAACGTGCACTTCGCCGCCTTCGTCACCGATCTCGGCGGCACCACTTCGCATACCGCGATCCTCGCACGCAGCATGGGCATGCCCTCGGTGATGGCGCTGCACAATGCGCGCGCCCTGATCCGCGACCACGACCTGCTGATCGTGGACGGCCGCGACGGCGTCGTGATCGTCAACCCGGACGAGTCGGTGCTGGCGGAATACCGGCTGCGACAGAACCAGTGGCGTATCGACACCGACAAGCTCAAGCGTCTCAAGACGAGCAAGTCGGCCACGCTCGACGGCACCCCGATCGAGCTGATGGCGAACATCGAACTCCTCTCCGACGTCGACGCAGTGAAGGCGGCCGGCGCGCACGGAATCGGCCTGTTCCGCAGCGAATTCCTGTTCCTCAACCGTTCCGACCTGCCGAGCGAGGACGAGCAGTACGCGTCCTACAAGGCCGTGGCCGAGGCGCTGGAGGGCAAGCCCGTCACCATCCGCACCCTCGACCTCGGCGCCGACAAGCAAGCACCGTGGGGCCACACCGTTGCCGACAATCCCGCACTGGGTCTGCGTGCGATCCGGCTGTGCCTGGCCGAACCCGGACTTTTCCATTCCCAGCTGCGCGCGATCCTGCGCGCTTCGGCGCATGGCCAGGTGCAAATCCTCATCCCCATGCTGGCGAGCTTCGTGGAGTTGCGGCAGACCCTGCAGCGCATCGACGAAGCCAAGGCTTCCCTGCGAAAGGACGGCCTGAAATTCGACGAGGGCATACGGATCGGCGGCATGATCGAAGTGCCGGCCGCCGCGCTGTCGGCCGGCTTCTTTGCCGAACAGCTGGATTTTCTGTCGATCGGAACCAACGACCTGATCCAGTACACGCTGGCGATCGACCGTGCCGATGACAGCGTCGCACACTTGTACGACCCGCTGCATCCTGCCGTGCTCAACCTCATCCAGCACACCATCCGCGCCGGCGCCAAGGCAGGCAAGCCGGTATCGGTATGCGGGGAAGTCGCGGGAGACCCGCTGCTGACACGACTGCTGCTGGGGCTCGGGCTGCGGACGTTCTCGATGCATCCGGCCAGCCTGCTACAGGTCAAGCAGCAGGTACTGAAATCCCATCTGGAGAAGCTGGCGCCGGCTGCGCAGAAGCTGCTGCGAAACACCGATCCGGACCGGATGACGCTGCTGCTCGGCCGGCTGAACGACTAGGACTGCGGGTAGCTAGACGACAACCGTTCGGCGATCGCCGATAGTTCCGCCTTGCCGCGCCGCAAATCGCTGATCTCCTGCTTGATTTGCACCATGCGGCCATGCAGCGCACCCATGTTGTCCAGGACGCCCTGCAGTGCGGAAAGTCGCGTGGCGAGATACTGCTTGTGGTCGCGGATACGCGTCATGATGGGGTCGAGTGCGATGCGCAACCAGCGTTCGGCATCCATCCGCGCGAGATTGAAGGCCTTGCGCGCCTCCTCGGCGAGGCCGGCGTAAAAGCGCCGGATCATGAAACGTTTTTCCAGCATCAGAGTGGCGGGATCCTTGCAGAATGCCTCGGTCTCGCGCGTGAGTGCGTCCAGCCGGTTGCGGTACGCCCCCAGATCCAGTCGCGGCACCTGCATGTTCGGCAGGCCATGATGCCGGTGAAACCGGGCATAGGCCTGGTCCAGCACGCCCACCATGTTGTCGGCCAGTTGTGAGGCCTGCAGGAAACGGGTGCTCATCTGCTCGCTCAGCTTGCGTATGCCACCGGTCAGCGCGCGAGTGGTCAGGCTGTCTTCCATGACATCGCGGGCGGCTTTGCAGATCGCACCGAGCGCTTCCTCCGACAGGTAGGACAGCAGGTGCTTGCCTTGCGCCTCTACGAGTTGGCGGGTGGCCCGGAACTGATCGGCGGTGGCGTCGTAACTGTCCTTTTCCCGCTGCAGTTCGGCACGCGCCTGTTCGACCAGTTCACGGTTCCTGCCTGAGAGCCGGGCAAGCTGGATCATCTCGTCGCTGCAGCGCTTGAGTCCCGTGGTCAGATCGGTCCGGCTCTCGTCGAGCAAGACATTCACGTCGCGGCTGACTGCATGGTAGAGCATGTCACGCCGCGCGGGGATCACCTGGTGTGCCAGCAGATACTCCAGCGACTCGATGCCGGAACGCAGGCGCAATTCGGCATCGCCGCGGATGGCGGCCACCAGCGCCTTCTGCGCCGACAGCGTGAACACCCGGCTGCGTGCGAGCTTCAGCACTCGCGCAGTATCTTCGGCCTGGCGCTCGATGCTGGCCTGTACTTCGGAGTCGCTCTTCAACTCGTCCCACAGCATGTCGATCTTGTTCAGCACCGCCACATGGAAATTGCTGTGGCGATGGACGTGCTTCTGCCAGATTTCGAGATCGGAGCGCGTCACCCCGGTATCGGTCGCCAGCAGATATATCACGGCATGCGCATTCGGGATAACCGAGAGCGTGAGCTCGGGCTCGGCGCCCAGGGCGTTGAGTCCGGGCGTATCCAGAATCGTCAGCCCTGCCTGCAGCAGCGGATGCGGATAATTGACCAGGGCATAACGCCAGACCGGCACCTCGACGGTCCCGTCGGCGCGCAGCAGGTGGCGTTCGCTGGTGTCCTCCTTTTCCCACAAACCCAGTTCGATGGCGTCCACCGCCGCCATCGGTTTGGTCTCGGTCAGCTTTTTCAGGCTTTCCTGCATCTGCGGCGGGTTGCCGGGGTCGAGCGCCACCCGGCACCACTCGATCGGCATGTGCTTCAGACGGGCGAGCGATTCATCGCGGCGGCGCGTTTCGATCGGCAAAAGATGAAGGCAGGGGGCTTCGTCCGGCCGTGAAAACAGTTCGGTCGGGCACATGGTGGTGCGCCCCGCATCGGATGGAAGCAGACGCTGGCCATGGCCGGAGAAAAACAGGGCGTTGATGAGTTCGGTCTTGCCGCGCGAGAATTCAGCGACGAATGCCACCACCAGCTTGTCCTCGCGCAGGCTGGCGGCCGTGTCCGCCAGTCGCAGGGTGCGCTCGGCATCAATGCCGTGCCTGCGGTCGAGCCACTCGGCGTAGTCTGTGATGGCTGCAGCAAGGCGCTTGCGCCGCTCGCCATAGACGGCGACTTCCTCTTCCAGGTGGATGCTCATGGTTGCTGTTGTTCTCGATAACCCGCCATCGGGTTTTCCACCCCTGATACCGCCACGGTTTTCTGTCGCGAAGTTTCGCCCCCACCAGGCGCCGCCGACGTCCTCCGGTCGAACAGCCAACCAGGTCAGAAGACGCACATCCGCTTTGTTATCGACAGGCGGCGCGACAATCTTTAATTTTCAGCAATTTCATTCGCCTGCCGGGCTCGCTCGCCCCGGCAGTGCGCTTCACGCCTGGCCGCGAGTGCAGTTCAGCTCGCCGGCGAGGCCATTAACACGGCCACCGCCGGTGCTCAATCGAAATCAGAGGGCACCGACCAGCGCACGCTCCAGTGCCAGCACCGGCACCATCAGGATCAGCTGGCACAGGATGAACAGCACCAGCGGCGTCAGGTCGACGTTGGCGATCATCGGGACGACGCGCCGCAGTGGGCGCAGGAAGGGCTCGGACAACTCATAGACGACCGGCGTCAGTGGCGTGTCGGAATTGACCCACGACAGCACGGCGCGCACCAGGGTGAGGCCGATGATGAGGTAGACGGCGAGACTCACCAGTCGTACCCCTGCCAGCCCCAGCATCACGGGCCACACCCTGGCGCCGGCCAGCGCGAACGGGAAACCGTCCAGCCAGTACGAGGTGACGACGACGACGAATTCGATCACTAGTGCCAGGATCAGGCAGGCCCAGTCGAGGCCGTATAGCCCCGGAACCACACGGCGCAGCGGTTTCACCGCGAAATCGGTGAGGCTGACGATGAACTGGGCAAAGGGATTGCGGAAAGGCACCCGGAACAGCTGCATCATGAAGCGCAGCAGCACCGCGATCACGAACAGGTTGCCCAGCGTCTGGATCAGGAACTTCAGCGCGCCCTCGATCATGCCAGGCGCCCCAATCCGTCGCCGAGTTCGGCGCTGCGGCGGCTGGCCGCGTCCACTGCCTGGGCGATGGCCTGCCTAACCGCTGCCGCTTCCAGCGCAGCGATGCCCCGCTCGGTGGTTCCCCCCTTGGAGGTGACCCGCTGGCGCAGCAGAGCCGGCTCCTCACCCGATTCCAGCGCCAGCTTGGCGGCGCCGAAGAAGGTCTGCAGCGCCAGTTGGCGCGCGACGTCCGGTGCCAGTCCCTGCGCCTCCGCCGCGGCCTCCAGCGATTCGAGCAGATAAAACACGTAGGCCGGGCCGCTGCCCGACACCGCAGTCACCGCATCCAGCTGCGGTTCATCCTCCACCCACACCACGCCGCCGACGGCCCGCAGCACCGCTTCGGCCTGCGAGCGCGCGCCATGGGCAACCTCCAGCGGCGCATACAGGCCGGCAATCCCGGCCTGCACCCGCGCCGGGGTATTCGGCATCGCGCGCACGATGCGGGTGTGTCCGCCGAGCCAGCGGGAAAGATCGGCCACCCGCACGCCGGCGGCGATCGACAGCACCAGATGGCCGTCCAGGCGGGGCGCGAGTGCGGTCGCCACCTCGGGCAGGGTCTGCGGCTTCACCGCCAGCACGACGAGGCCGTGCAGCCGCGCCAGCGACACATCCGTGTGCGTCACCACGCCGAAGCGTGCCGCCAGCCGGGCCCGCGCGTCGGGGTTGATTTCCACCACCTCGATGTCGGAGGGCTGGGTGCCGCTGGCGATCAGGCCGCCGATGATGGCTGCGGCCATGTTGCCGCCTCCGATAAAACTCACTTTATGCATGTTTTCTTGTCCTCTCACCAAACAGGGCGGTTCCGATTCGCACGATCGTCGCCCCTTCCTGAATCGCCGCCTCGAGGTCGGCCGACATGCCCATCGACAAGGTGTCGAGTGCATGGCCGCGCACAATCAGGTCATCCAGCGCTTCGCGCACCCGCCTGAACGCGACCCGCTGTGCGCGGGTATCCACGGTCGGCGCGGGAATCGCCATCAGGCCGCGCAACTGCAGGCCCGGCAGGTTCGATACCGCGTCGGCCAGCGCGGGCAGCCCGGCTGCGGAGACGCCGCCCTTGCTCGCCTCGCCGCTGACGTTGAGTTCGATGCACACTTGCAGCGGCGGCAAGCCGGCCGGGCGCTGCACGGAAAGCCGCTCGGCGACCTTCAGCCGGTCGACGCCATGCACCCAGCTGAAATTTTCGGCGATCGCACGCGTCTTGTTGCTCTGGATCGGCCCGATGAAATGCCATACCAGCGGCAGGTCGGCGAGCTGCCCCTGCTTGTCCAGCGCTTCCTGCAGATAGCTCTCGCCGAATTCGCGCTGGCCGCATGCCGCCATGTCGCGCACCGCCGCGGCGCCGAAGGTCTTGCTCACCGCCAGCAGACGCACCGTTTCCGCGGTGCGTCCCGCCGCGTTCGCGGCACGCGCCATTCGTGCCTCCACAGCCCGCAGACGCTCGCACGGCGTGCCGGCGGCGCGCGTCATTTCAGGCTCAAGTTTGCTCGCTTCGAGGCCGTTATTCATGCTGGACATTATCTGTCAAAACCCCACTCAATACTGAACGAGGCACGCGTGGACATTTCCGAATTGCTGGCGTTTGGCGTCAAGAACAAGGCGTCCGACTTGCACCTTTCCTCCGGCCTGCCGCCGATGATCCGCGTCAACGGGGACATCCGCCGCATCAACCTGCCGCCGCTGGAGCACAAGGACGTGCACCGCATGGTGTACGACATCATGAACGACAGCCAGCGCAAGGTGTACGAGGAAACCCTGGAGATCGACTTTTCGTTCGAGATCCCCTCGCTGGCGCGCTTCCGCGTCAACGCGTTCAATCAGCAGTATGGCGCTGGCGCCGTATTCAGGACGATTCCGTCGAAGGTGCTGACGCTCGAGGAACTCAACTGCCCCGCCATCTTCAAGGAGATCTCCAATCAGCCGCGTGGCATCGTGCTGGTCACCGGGCCGACCGGCTCCGGCAAGTCGACCACGCTGGCGGCGATGATGGACTACATCAACGAGAACGAGCACGCCCACATCCTCACCGTCGAGGACCCGATCGAATTCGTGCACCAGAGCAAGAAGTGCCTGATCAACCAGCGCGAAGTCGGCCCGCACACGCTGTCGTTCAACAACGCCCTGCGCAGTGCGCTGCGTGAAGACCCCGACGTCATCCTGGTCGGCGAATTGCGCGACCTGGAAACGATCCGCCTGGCGCTGACCGCCGCCGAAACCGGCCACCTGGTGTTCGGCACCCTGCACACCTCGTCCGCCGCCAAGACCATTGACCGCGTGGTCGACGTGTTCCCGGCCGCGGAGAAGGAAATGGTGCGCTCGATGCTGTCGGAATCGCTGCGCGCGGTGATCTCGCAGACGCTCCTGAAGACCAAGGACGGCGGCGGGCGCGTCGCCGCACACGAGATCATGATCGGCACCCCCGCGATCCGCAACCTGATCCGCGAAGGCAAGGTCGCGCAGATGTATTCCGCGATCCAGACCGGCGGCAACATCGGGATGCAGACGCTCGACCAGAACCTGCAGGACCTGGTCAGGCGCAATGTCATCTCGGTCGGCAGCGCCCGCAACGCAGCGCAGAACAAGGATGCCTTCCTGGGCTAGGGACCGAAAATGAACGCAGAAAAAACCGTCCACGACCTCCTGCGCCTGATGCTGGCAAAGAACGCGTCCGACCTCTTCATCACGGCCGGCTTCCCGCCGGCGATCAAGGTCGACGGCAAGATTACCCCGGTCTCCAACCAGACCCTGACCCCCGGCCACACCAGCGAACTCGCGCGTTCGATCATGAACGAGCGGCAATGGAAGGACTTCGAGGCGACCAACGAATCCAACTTCGCCATCAGCCCGCCCGAAATCGGGCGTTTCCGGGTCAACGTGTTCGTGCAGCAGGGGCGCGTCGGCGTCGTGATGCGGACCATCAACACCAAGATTCCGAAGATGGAGAGCCTCAACCTGCCGCCGGTGCTGCGCGACGTCGCGATGGTCAAGCGCGGCCTGGTGGTCTTCGTCGGCGCCACCGGTTCGGGCAAGTCGACCTCGCTTGCCGCGATGGTCGGGCACCGCAACGAGAACGCGGCCGACCACATCATCACGATCGAGGACCCGATCGAATACGTGCACGAGCACCGAAGATCGATCGTCACCCAGCGCGAAGTCGGCATCGACACCGACAACTGGTTCGCCGCGCTGAAGAACACCCTGCGCCAAGCGCCCGATGTCATCCTGATCGGCGAAATCCGCGACCGCGACACCATGGAATATGCGATCGCCTTCGCCGAAACCGGCCACCTGTGCCTGTCGACGCTGCACGCCAACAGCGCCAACCAGGCGCTCGACCGCATCATCAACTTCTTCCCCGAAGAGCGCCGCGCCCAGTTGCTGATGGACCTCTCGCTCAACCTCAAGGCCTTCATCTCGCAGCGCCTGATCCCGAGGAAGGGCGGGGTCGGCCGCGTCGCCGCGGTCGAGATCCTGCTCAACTCACCGCTGATCTCCGACCTCATCTTCAAGGGCCAGGTGCACGAAATCAAGGAAATCATGTCGAAGTCGCGCGAACTGGGCATGCAGACCTTCGACCAGGCGCTGTTCGAGCTCTACGAGGCGGGGATGGTTTCCTACGAGGATGCGCTGAGAAACGCCGACAGCCTCAACGACCTGCGCCTGAAGATCAAACTGCACGGTCAGGACGCCAAGGGGCGCGACATCATGGCGGGGCTCGACCATCTCGATATCGTATGAACCGAAGGTCGTCACTGCTTTCTTCGCTGATGCAGCGGCTCAAGTCCGCCAACCGCAAGGCGGCGCCAGGACCGGGCGAACCCGGTGGAAAGCTGTTCCGCAACCAGCCCGGCGACTGGAAGGACGCGGTCTATGCCCCGAAGGCGTTGCGGCGCAAGAAGCGCTCCTGATCAGGCGGCCGGCACCGGCTTCGCCTTCATCGACCCCGCGACCAGCCTGTACTGCAGGAAACGCGTCTCGATCGGACCATTGAACAGCGGAATACGGCGGCTCGCCTTCAGCCCGATCAGCTTGGGCAGCAGCGGATCGCCCGAGATGATCCACGCCTCCCAGCCAGAAAAATTCTTTTTCAGCCAGTCGCCCAGCAGGGGATACCACACGGCCAAGTCCTCGGCTTCGCCGATGCGCTCGCCGTAGGGCGGGTTGGTGACGATGGTACCTGCCGGCGCCGGGGCTTCGAGGTCGAGCGCATCCGACACCTTCAATTCGATTGCCTCCGCGTAGCCCGCGGCAGCAAGGTTGTTGCGTGCCTTGTCGAGCACCCAGCGGTCCTGGTCGGCGCCGAAAATCGGCAGGCCGCCGGTAAGCGGCTTTTCCGCAGCCTTCGCCTCCGCCTTGATGCGCTGCCACAGCGCGGCGTCGAAGTCGCGGTAGTGCTCGAAGGCGAAGTGCCGCGCCCGCCCCGGCGCGCGGTTCAACGCCATGTCGGCGGCTTCGAGCAGGATGGTGCCGGCGCCGCACATCGGGTCCAGGAGCGGCGTGCCGGGTTCCCAGCCCGACAGCAGCAACAGGCCGGCTGCGAGGTTCTCCTTGATCGAGGCGGCGCTGGCCTCGCGCTTGAAGCCGCGCTTGAAGAGCGGCTCGCCACTGGTGTCGAGATAGAAGGTCACGGCGTCAGGTGTGAAGAAGGCATACACCGGCACGTCGGGCGACTCGGTGTCGACGCTCGGACGTTCGCGGGTTTCCTCGCGGAAGCGGTCGCAGATCGCGTCCTTGATCTTGAGCGTGATGAAGTTGAGACTTTTGAGCGGCGCGTTCTGCGCACCGACCTTGACCGCGATGGTCTTCTTCACGTCGAACCACTCCGGCCAGGGCAGGTCGAGCGCCGCCCGGTAGATGTGCTCCTCCTTGCGGTAGCGGGTGTAGCCGACCTTACGCAGGATGCGGGTGGCGATGCGCGAGGTGAGGTTGGTGCGCATCTCGGCGGCGGCGTCGGCCATGAACAGCACGCCGGCAGGCAACTGGCGCACGACCTTGGCGCCGGCCGCGCTCAGCTCCTGTTCGAGCAGGGCCTCCAGCCCGCGCGGACAGGTGGCGAAGTGGCTGGCAGGCGGCAACGCCTCGCGCTCGGGGCGGACAGGGTGCGGCGTCTTGTTGCGGCGGGGTTCGGGCTTCAAATTGGGCTTTCAAAAAATGCTGCGTCCGCAAAAAACAAACTGACAAATTCGCCGCTGTCGGAGCGGCGCTCCTACATGGCGATCCTCGCGGAAAAATCAAAACGGCTTCACGACCACCAGCAGCACCACGACGAGCAGCACGATCACCGGGATTTCATTGAACCAGCGGAACCAACGATGCGATCTGGCATTCTGTCTGGCTTCGAACGCGCGCAGCAGCTTCCTGCAGACAAGGTGATAGGCGACCAGCCCGGTGACCAGAATCAGCTTCGCCCACATCCAGTTCATGCTGAGCGGAAAATACGCGAGCCACAGCCAGGTGCCGGTGGCGAGCGTCAGCCACATGATGGGGGTGACGAACCGGTACAATTTGCCCGCCATCAGCAGCAGGCGGTCGTAGGCTGCATCGTTGGTTTCCATCGCCAGGTTGACGAAGATGCGCGGCAGGTAGAACAGCCCGGCGAACCAACTCACCACCATCACGATATGGAACGATTTCAGCCACAACATGGATAGACAAGCCCTCATCAAGAAGTGGACGCCGAGTCCGCTGACCCTGATTCTACTGGGTTTGATCGTGTACCTGTGGTTCCGCCCGCCGGCCGAAGTCAGCGAGGAGGACCGCGCCGCCGCGCCCTGGGAGGTCAGGTTGACGAACGGCCAGTTGCTGAGCAGCGATTCGCTGAGGGGAAAGGTTGTGCTGGTCAATTTCTGGGCGACCTGGTGTCCCTACTGCCGCAAGGAGAAGCCGGTGATCGACGCGTTCTGGCAGGATTATCGGAGCAAGGGTTTCGAGGTCGTCTCGATCAGCATCGACGATCCCGCGGAAAAGATCGCCGCCTGGATGCAGGACAAGGAGTATGCCTTCATGGCCGCGCCGACCAACGACTCGGTCACCGCCGCATTCGGCCACGTGGCCAGCGTGCCGACTTCGTTCATCGTCGACACAGACGGCCACATCCGCCACAAGATCGCCGGCCAAGTGCACTATCCCCGGCTGGAAAAACTTGTCGTGCCCCTGCTTCCCCGCGCGAGACAGCCATCATGACCGAATTGCCCGACAACCTTCCGGCGTGGGCACGGGCCCGCCTGATCGAAATCGAAGCCAAGCTCGCCTACACCGAGGATCTGCTCGAAACGCTCAATCAGACGATCATTCGCCAGCAAGGACAGATCGACCTGCTGCAGGAGCAACTACGCCTCCTGCACCAGAGGATGCAGGAGGCGCTGCCGGTCGACGCTCGCAGCCTCCGCGACGAGATTCCGCCGCATTACTGAGGAACGTCCAGACGTTTGGACGTAGCCGGCAACGTGGCGATCCCAGCCTGGACATGAAAAATGTCACGGGCCGCACCGCCATCCTGCCGGGGTCTTGGGATTTCAGGTCATGGCAGCGGGTCACCCTGTCCGACGTGGAAGACGTCCCAGCCGTCACTCGCCGCCGACCCCGACGTACCCATGTAAGCGCGCTCGAAATCGTTAACTTTCACGCCGTCGCCGGTTCTGAATACGTCGAACCCCTTACCCTCGGCGCCTGTGGCGGGCGTCATCCGATAAGTGCTGGGGAGCTCGCGCTCGCCAGTATAGGCCTCTACCTGTCCCGAATTGAAAGCATCCCACTCGGCCATGGATACGGGCGCAAGAAGCAGTGAGGCCACCCCCACCAAACTTGCCAACAACCTACTGATTCGGACGGTCATGATGCACCTCCTTCCGAAGCCAGACCAGCAGCGCCATTCACGCCCGATCGGGCCGGAACTCCCGACCCTTCAAGCTGGTCATCATTACTGATTATCGTTACTCCTCCCTTTTCTTTTTAGATGATCCGCTTAATCTCGATATTGAATTTTTGAATGACGGTAATCAGCCCTCGTATAAATTACCCATGCAGTCACGACGCAGCGACTCCTTCTTTCTCACGCCGTTCCTGTTGCTGCTTCTGCTGGCCGGCATCGGCCCGGCCACCGCTTCCGGTCCACCCGAGTGGGGGAACTGGGTATTGAAAGTCGAGGTCGTCCGCAACGATGGCACGAGAGAATTCGGCTCCGGAGTGCTGATCGCCCCGGAGCGTCTTCTCACCAACTGCCATGTGCTGCGCAAGGCCAGCCAGATCAGGGCGACCCAGGGGGAAAGGTCCTGGCCTGCCAGCCTCGACATGGGAGACAGCTACCTCGACTTGTGCCTGCTCAAGCTGCCCGGCCACCCAGGGAAGCCGCCCCCCATCGCCGAAGCGGATGCAGCCAGAGTGGGTGAGAGCGTCTACGCGGCAGGCTATTCCCGCGGCAAGCTCAGCATCAACAAAGGTGAAATCAAGGCCCTGTATACCTGTCCCTGCGCAAGCGGCAAGGTCATCCAGACGTCAGCCCGGTTCGACCATGGCGCCAGCGGCGGCGGCCTGTTCAATGCCGAGGGCGAGTTGGTCGGCATCCTCACCTTCAAATCCCACGAGGGCGGCATTTTTCATTTCGCCATCCCCGTCGGCTGGATGAAGCAAATGAGCGGCCTCCCGGCATCCAGAACTCCCGACCAATGGCCATTCTGGGAAAACCTTTCCCGTGACAGCGGGTATTTCCTTGCTGCATGCGACCTCAGCGCACACCGGAAATGGTGGGACCTGTCCCAGCTCACCCGGGAATGGGTGCGCGCGGAGCCCGACAATCCCGAGGCCTGGATGGCTTCGGGCCGCGCCAACGTGGGACTCAAGCGACCGCGCGAAGCAGCGGCGGATTTTCAGAAAGCGCTGGAACTCGATCCCACGCACTGGGAAGCCTTGCTGGAATTGCAGCGACTGGAGTTGGAACTGGGCGAATCCCTGATCGGCAACTAACTGCGACAGAACCGGAAGCGAATTTCGTCGTAACGGGCCTAGACCGCGATCTTCACCACCACCTTACGGATCGTGCCTGCGCGGGTGCCTACCAGCGGTGCGTGCGCATCCTCCGGAAAGAACAGGCAGAACGCCCCCGGCGGCGTGGCGATCCAGCTCGACGGCGCATCGTTGAAAAAGCGGATGTCGCGTGCAGCGTCGTATTCCGTCGCCGGATCGACGCAGTCCGCCGTCGGCTTCCAGCCCATTTCGTCGACACCTTCGAGCACCAGCTGGATGTCGATGTAGCGGCGATGGCATTCCAGCTTCGCTTCCGCCCGCGTGCGCCCGGCGCAGGCCTCGACGATGGCGAACAGTCGTTCGCCGTCGATCGTATGCCTGCCAGGTTCAAGCGCATACAGATCAGTGCTGCGCAGGTATTCGAAGGCATCCGCGAACAGCGGATGCAGCCCAAGATAGCGGTCGGCCTCGGCCAGCGTTGCCAGAATCATCGCGCTTACCGGCTTATCGGCTTGTAGCGGATGCGCTTAGGCTTGGCACCTTCCTCGCCCAGCCGCTTCTTCTTGTCTGCTTCGTACTCCTGGTAGTTGCCAGGGAAGAACACCACCTGCGAGTCGCCCTCGAAGGCGAGGATATGGGTGGCAATGCGATCGAGGAACCAGCGGTCGTGCGAGATGACCAGCACGCAGCCGGCGAACTCGAGCAGCGCGTCTTCCAGCGCGCGCAGCGTCTCGACGTCGAGGTCGTTCGATGGTTCGTCGAGCAGCAGCACGTTGCCGCCGGAGATCAGGGTCTTCGCCATGTGCAGCCGGCCGCGCTCGCCGCCCGAGAGGTCGCCAACGCGCTTCTGCTGGTCGCCGCCCTTGAAGTTGAAGCGGCCGAGATACGCACGCGACGGGATTTCGTAGCGACCGACGGCAAGGATGTCGCGGCCTTCGGCGACCTCGTCGAACACTGTCCTGTCGGCGGCCAGCGCGTCGCGGCTCTGGTCAACGTAGGCAAGCTTCACCGTCTGGCCGATCTCGACTTCGCCGCTGTCGGGTTTTTCCTGCCCGGTGATCATCCTGAACAAGGTCGACTTGCCGGCGCCGTTGGGGCCGATGATGCCGACGATGGCGCCGGGCGGCACGCTGAAACTGAGATCGTCGATCAGCAGGCGGTCGCCGAAAGATTTGGTCACGTTGTGGAAGTCGATCACCTTGTCGCCGAGCCGCTCGCCGACCGGAATGAAGATTTCCTGCGTCTCGTTGCGCTTCTGGTATTCGGCCGAGTTGAGCTCCTCGAAGCGCGCCAGACGTGCCTTCGACTTGGCCTGGCGCGCCTTGGGGTTCTGCCGCACCCACTCGAGCTCGTGCTTCATCGTTTTGATGCGCGCGGCCTCCTGTTTGGATTCGGTCTCCAGGCGCGCCTCCTTCTGCTCGAGCCAGCTGGTGTAGTTGCCCTTCCACGGGATGCCGTGGCCGCGGTCGAGTTCGAGGATCCATTCGGCGGCGTTGTCGAGGAAGTAGCGGTCGTGCGTCACCGCCACCACCGTTCCCGGATAGCGCACCAGGAACTGCTCGAGCCAGTCGACCGATTCGGCGTCGAGGTGGTTGGTCGGCTCGTCGAGCAGCAGCATGTCCGGGTTCGACAGCAGCAGCTGGCACAGCGCGACGCGGCGCTTCTCACCGCCCGACAGATGGCCGATCAGCGCGTCCCACGGCGGCAATCTCAAGGCGTCGGCGGCGATTTCCATCTGCGTGTCGAGGTCGGCGCCGGCGGTGGCGAGGATCGCCTCGCACTTCGCCTGCTCCTCGGCGAGCTGGTCGAAATCGGCATCGGGCTCGGCATACGCCGCGTAGATCTCGTCGAGCCGCGTCTTCGCCGCAACGAACTCTCCCAGCCCCGCCTCGACCGCCTGCCGCACCGTGTGGCTCGGGTCGAGCTGCGGTTCCTGCGGCAGATAGCCGATGCGGATGCCTGGCATCGGGATCGCCTCGCCTTCGATGTCCTTGTCGACTCCGGCCATGATGCGGATCAGCGAGGACTTGCCGGAGCCGTTGAGACCCAGCAGGCCGATCTTGGCACCGGGGAAAAACGAGAGGGAGATGTCCTTCAGGATCTGCCGCTTGGGCGGAACGATCTTGCCGACGCGGTTGAGGGAATAGACGTATTGCGCCATGAATAAAAAATTTCCAGTAAGGATTATTGTTTGCCTGCACCGGGGCAGGCGTCGAACGCACAGCCATTGTCCGGATTGCGGCTGACGAAGTTGCCGTCGGGACATTGCCTGACGTCGGCGGCGCACACGACGGGGTCGTCGCGCATCGGCGGCGGGGGCGGTCCCGCCGGGGCGGGCTTCCTGTGTCCTTCAGGGAATGCAGTCCCCGCAGGAAGCGGCGTGCCGCACGCGGCGAGCGCCAGCAGCATCACTGCTGCGACCACAGGCCGGATCACGACAGTTCCCGGTCCAGCAGCGCCTTCAGCTTGACGAAGTCGAGCTCGCCGAGCTTCTGTTCGAGGATGCGGCCGTCCTTGCCGATGATGAAACTGGTCGGCGTCAGCTGAACGTTGCCGAATGCGCGCGCGTGCCCGCCGTCGACGTCGAGCGCGACCGGAAACGGCAGCTGGCGCGTCTCGACGAAATTGGCGACGTAGTTGGGCGGATCGTAGCTCATCGCCACCGCGATGATCTCGAATCCGCGATCCTTGTACTGGTTGTAGGTCTCGACCATGCCCGGCATTTCCTTGATGCAGCCGGGGCAGGAAGTCGCCCAGAAGTTGACCAGCACCACCTTGCCGCGCAGGTCGTCGAGGGCGATGGGCTTGCCTTCCAGGGTGGTGAAGGTGGCTGCCGGCGCACCCGGCTTGTCCATCATGGCGTAGACCAGCGCGCCGACGAGAGCGAATGCGGCAACGGCGATGAGAAGAGGCTTGGCGTATTTCACTGGGTTTCCTTGTGTAAATCCTGTAACGACTGCTGATACGACCGCGCAAGCTTCACATAGTGCTCGGCGGAATAGCTGAAATAGGCGATTTCTTCTGCAGTCAGCGGCCGCACCATCTTCGCCGGGCGGCCCAGATAAAGGTGCCCGGATTCGAGCACCTTGCCTTCCGGCACCAGCGAGCCGGCACCCAGCAGCACATGTTTCTGCACTACCGCGCGGTCGAGGATGATCGAGCCCATGCCGACCAGGCATTCGTCCCCGATGGTGCAGGCGTGCAGAATCACGCTGTGGCCGACGGTGACGCGCGCACCAACGACCAGCGGCCCGCCGGCCGGATTGGCCGGCGTCCTGTGGGAGACGTGCAGCACGCTGTTGTCCTGGATGTTGCTCGCCTCGCCGATGGCGATCGCGTTGACGTCGCCGCGGATCACCGCGCCCGGCCACGCCGAGGCGTCACGGCCGAGGCTGACTTCACCGATCACCGTGGCGCGCGGGTGTACCCAGGCGCCGGCGGCGAGTTGCGGGTGAGCACCCCGGTAGGGGCTGATGGGGTCTAAAGCCATGGTTGTCGAGGGGTTGAAACGCGGAGGAACCCGGCCCAAATTATAATCGTTGAACGTAGCAGCCATTCTCCCGCGCCCTCCGCGCACTCCTTGTGAAAGATTCGCCATGAACACCCCAATGGGCACCAACCCCCTGCTCGACTTTTCGGGCCTCCCGCGCTTCGCCGAATTCAAGCCCGATTACGTCACGCCCGCCGTCGACCAGTTGCTCTCCGAGTGCCGCGCCGCGGTGACACGCGCCGAATCCGCCGACACCCCGGCCGAATGGGATGCTTTCGTTGCCCCGCTCGACGACGCCAACGAGAAGCTGGGCCGCGCTTGGGGCCAGGTGTCGCACCTGCACTCGGTGATGGATTCCCCCGAGCTGCGCGAGGCCTACAACGCCAACCTGCCGAAGATCACCGTGTACTACGCCGAACTGGGGCAGAACGAGGCGCTGTTCGCCAAATTCAAGGCCCTGAAGGCGAGCCCCGGCTACGCCGCACTGTCACCCGCCCGCAAGAAAATCGTCGAGAACGAACTGCGCGACTTCCGCCTCGGCGGCGCCGAGCTGCCGGCCGACAGGAAGGCCCGCTTCATGCAGGTGCAGGAGGAGCTGGCGCAGCTCTCCGCCAAGTTCGAAGAGAACCTGCTCGACGCCACCAACGACTTTGCGCTCTACCTCGACGACGCGGGCGATCTCGCCGGCGTGCCGGACGACGTGCAGGCGATGATGAAGGCCGCGGCGGAGGCCGACGGCAAGACCGGCTGGAAGATCACCCTGCACATGCCGTCCTACCTGCCGGTGATGCAGTACGCCGACAACCGCGCCCTGCGCGAGCAGGTCTACCGCGCCTACGTCACCCGCGCCTCCGAATTCACCTCGGCCACCTCTCCCGAGGACAAGGGCAAGCCCGAGCTGGACAACACCCCGCTGATCGCGCGCATCCTCAGGCTCAGGCGCGAGGCCGCCACGCTGCTCGGATTCAGGAGCTACGCCGAGGTGTCGCTGGCGGCGAAGATGGCCGACACGCCGGCGGAGGTGCTGAAGTTCCTCGACGAGCTCGGCGTGCGCGCGCGGCCCTACGCGGAGAAGGACTACGCAGAACTCAAAGCCTTCGCCGCCAGCGAATTGGGCATTGCCGACCCGCAGGCCTGGGACAACACCTACGTGTCGGAAAAGCTGAGCGTCGCCCGTTACAGCTTCTCCGACCAGGAAGTGAAGCAGTATTTCCCCGAGCCGCGCGTACTGGCCGGCCTGTTCAAGCTGGTCGAGACGCTGTACGGCCTGCACGTGCGCGAGGACCAGGCGCCTACGTGGCACCCGGACGTCAAGTTCTACACGCTGACGGATTACACCGGGCAGCGCGTCGGCCAGTTCTACCTCGACCTGTACGCCCGCCCATCCAAGCGTGGCGGCGCCTGGATGGACGACGTCATCAGCCGCCGCAGGAAAGGCGACGGCATCCAGACGCCGGTGGCCTACCTCAACTGCAACTTCTCCGCTCCGGTCGGCGACACCCCCGAAGGGGGCAAGAAACCGGCGCTTTTCACCCACGACGAGGTCATCACCCTGTTCCACGAGGCCGGCCACGGCCTGCACCACCTGCTGACGCAGGTCGAAGAGCTCGGGGTATCCGGCATCAACGGCGTCGAGTGGGACGCGGTCGAACTGCCTTCCCAGTTCATGGAAAATTTCTGCTGGGAATGGGACGTGCTGAAGCACATGACCGCGCACGTCGACACCGGCGAACCGCTACCGCGCGCGCTATTCGACAGGATGCTGGCGGCGAAGAACTTCCAGTCGGGGCTGCAGACCTTGCGCCAGATCGAGTTCGCCAGCTTCGACATGCACCTGCACGACGATTTCGACCCCAGCGGAGACCGCAGCGCACAGGACCTGATCGAGGACATCCGCAAAAAGGTCGCGGTAATCGTGCCGCCCGCGTACAACCGCTTCCCCAACACTTTCTCGCATATCTTTGCCGGCGGCTACGCGGCCGGCTACTACAGCTACAAGTGGGCGGAAGTGCTGTCGGCCGACGCCTACGCGCTGTTCGAGGACGAGGCCGAGGGCTACGGCGGCGTGCTGAACCCCGAAGTCGGCCACCGCTTCTGGAGCGAGATCCTCGCCCAGGGCGGTGCGCGCCCGGCGCTGGAGTCGTTCAAGGCCTTCCGCGGCCGCGACCCGACCATCGACGCCCTGCTGCGCCACAACGGCATGGCATGAGCCCGTGCGGGTGGAGCGTGGCGGTTGCCGCATACGATCCTGCAGACTTCAGCCCATCGTGGAGCGATGCACGACAGGGCTTTCGACGACTTGACCACGGCGGCCAGCCCCTCTTGCCCTGCCTGCGGGTAAAGTACGGCGTCAAACCTGCCGTTATCTTGGAAGATCACGTCTTTTCGGGAGCGGGGCATGAAGACAGGACTCATCGCGCTGGCGATCGGGCTGGCAGCGGCAAGCACGCCGCTGGCTGCCGTCCAGCTTTACCAATGGAAGGACGCGCAAGGCCACACGGTCTACAGCGACCTGCCGCCTCCGACCAGCGCCGGTAACATCCAGCAAAAAAACTTCAAGGGCAGCGTCATCGAAGGCGGCGAGCCCTACGCCACCAAGATGGCACGCGAGAAGCATCCCGTCACCCTGTACACCAGCGCATGCGGCGCGCCGTGCGATCAAGCCCGCCAGCTGCTCTCCGAGCGCGGCATCCCGCACAGCAGCAAGGATCTGCAGGCCAGCGAAGAGGCCCGCAAAGAGGTGGAGAAGCTGACCGGCAGGCTCAACGTACCGATCCTGATGATCGGCAGCGACAAGATCGAGGGCTTCGAGGCCGGCCGCTGGCACGCCGCGCTGGACCAGGCAGGCTATCCCAGGAACGCCCTGCCTGGCCGACACTCAACCAGATAACCGCGCCATGTTGGGGACTGCGCCAAGCTGAGCCGTGACCGCGGCGGCGGTTTAAATGTGCGTTCTTACGAAACCCTGTGCGGGAATCAGTGAAGCTTCGACAACAGACGGCTCGGTAGCAACAGCGTCAATCACCGGCCTGGGCCGGAGGAAGGCGCGGCGTATTGCATCGCCTGGCCGGGGCCGCCGTCCCGTTCCCCGGACTTGAGCGGCGGTCGCGGCGGTGGCGTGGCATAGAACACCTTGTCCTTTTCGTCACCCGCAATCCCATGGCGCTGGCTGCGCTTGAACGGATGGTTCATCAGCACCAGCCCATCCTGTTGCGCCGCCTCACGTTGCGCGATTTCCAGATCGCCCGCAGCCTGCCCGCTCCATGGCATGACGTAATAGGCCGGGGCCGCCCGGTCCGGCAACTGCAGCCAAAGATAGATCGCTTCGCCGTCTTTCACACGGGTCGCCAGCACCACCGCCTCCCTGGCCTGGGAGAAATATTCCTGATCGATCGGTTTGGGCAGAGAAAGCAACTGGTTGAAGAGATACAGCGCCATGCCGATCGAACCCGCCAGATAGAGCAGCGAGGCCAAGCGGAAAACATGGCTGACGGTGGTCTTCATCGAAAACAGGGCGTAGCCCAGGGAGACGATGAGATAAGCCAGCAGCAGGGCGAGCAGGCTGTTCATTTGTAGGCGCCGAAGTTGTAACCGCCAGGAGCATCCGTGCGCAGCGCCTTGGGCGCGGCATTGACGCTGGAAGCGACCAGTTCGCCCTGGTCGTCGAGTTTGAAGTGGAACACGGTGCGCTCCTCGCCCTGTTTGTGCAGGGCCACATCGGACACCAGGACCTGTCTGCTCACCCGTGAGCTGCCGCTCGGCTTGATGGTGGAAACGAGAACCTTGACCTTGATCGGCCAGACGTTGGCGCGGTTGAAATACATGTGCAGGTTGACGGTGTATTCGCCTGTCGGGATGTCGCGCGAAAAGGCGTTTTCGTAGTTCAGGTTGGAGGCGTCATTGCGGAAGCCGATATCGTCCCGCAACAGGTTGAAGACCTGTCCGCCCAGATTGGAATAACCGACGGCAACATCACCCGGCCCCTGCACCCAGAGATCGACGTCGGCGTCGATGCGATCGTCCCAGCGCGCCTCCACGATCACGTTCCCTGGTGCCGACACTTCCTTGCGCTCTTCCTGCTGTGGCTTGGGTGGATTGATGTGGGGCAGCATGATGACGACCAGCGACACGAACCCGAGCAACGCAAGCGTGATGACGTCGCGAAAAACGACGTCGGAGTCGTCCTCGGCCTCGGCGTCAAACGAAAAATGCTTGCTCATGGCGGACGCCGGCTATTGCGGATCCGCCGATTCAAGAATGGCGGCAATCAGGTTGACCACCCCGGTGCGCAACATGTTGTAGTTGGCGTTCAGCCACAGATTGGTGATGGCGCCCACCAGCGTCGTGTAGAGCGCAACGCCCATGCCGTTGGTGAGCGCGCCCACCAGCTTGCCGACCTGGGCCGCGTCGCCCACCGCATTGGCCGGAATATTGGTCAGCACCATGATGAATCCGATCACCGTGCCGAGCAGGCCCAGCATGACCAGACTGGACGAGATGTACTTGACGAAGGAGATGCGCGCGAACAGCTTGATCTCGAACGCTTCCTTCACACTTTCGCGATCAGCCTGCCGACTCCTGTCGGCAAACGCCTTGAGCTTCCCCTTGTCGCCACGCTTGACGAAATTGAGCTCACGGCTCGTCTTCCAGACACGGTACCCGCATAGCACCATGCCATACAGAAAGAGGCCGGTGATCACATACACGATGTAGGAACTGTCGGCCAGAAAAACGGGCTCGACCATGCCGTTCATGTGGAACACCCCCAGGATGGCGAATGCCGTCACGTTCAAGGCCAGCCAGCGATAGAAGAGCAGGTAATCCCAGTTCATTCTTGTGATTCCTTCCGGCAACGGTTCCGGATCGGGCGGGGTTGGCGGACACCATGCCTGAAGTACCACCAACCCTATGCACGCGCCGTCCCACCCGGCTTCCCGGCCGACGCAGGATGATCGGAACCGCGTCTCAGTTGCCCATCAAGGGATAGCCGAGTTGCGCCATGCCGAGAAACGCCTGTTCGCTGGCGACGGCCGCATGCTGGATCACGGCCGCGCTGTCCTGCTTCTTGGCGGCCTCCTGGGCCTGGGTCAATGCGCCGGTGGCCGTCGTCCACAACGCGCCCTTGACTTTCGCCTTCTCAACGACGGACGTCGCGTTCGCCAGCGCCAGCGACGCTTCGTCTGTCAAAGACGGGTTGGCCGCGTCGTCGGCCGCGTGGACTCCGGACCCCAGGACGCCGCCAAGAAGCAGGCTCCCACCGACCGCCATCCGGGCGGCAATCCGCAAAACGTTCATTCCTGTTCTCCTTGAAATAGGGGGGGCTGCTGCGCGCCGCGGGTCATTTCCTGAAGACCGACGCCTGGAGCGGCAGACCGTTGCTGAGATAGCTGTGGTAGTACTCGAGGTTGTTGTATTCCTCCCCGCCGATTTCGAGCGGCACGAGTCGAACCATCTGGTTGCATGCCGCATAGCGGCGCTGCAGCGTGAACAGGGAGTAGTCGCCGCCGCGGAAAGCCGGCCAGTGCGTGGCCTGCCCGGGCGCCATCGAAAGATATTCCGTACGCAGCACGTTGCCGACGTTGCTGATATGGCAACCCGCACAGGAAAAATTCAGCTGGCCACGGCGCTGATGAAAGAACCGCTTGCCTGATTCATAGGCCGCCAGCGCATCCTTGCCTTCCACCTTGATATTCATTCTCATGCCATCGGACAGCGTACGGGCATAGGCGGTCAACAGCCCCATGGTATTCATGTCGCTGTGCTTGTAGGGCGCTTCCCCGTTGGCCGTACGACATTGGTTGAGTGCCATTTCAAATGTCACCACCTTTTTCGTTTTCTCGTCGAACATGGGGTAGTTCCCGGCCACGTTCTTGCCGCTGCGCGGAAAGCAGTCCGCGTAACGCTTGCCATTCTTGAACGAGGTTTCCCACAGCTTGGCGCCTTTCTCGATCTCGGCATCGTAGGGTGGAAAGGTCATGACGGCGTCGTACTGGGCTTTGGCATCGGGGCTGAACGCAAGCGCGCCATGCACGTAATCCTCGAACTTGATATCGGGGAATTTCTTCTGCACCCCCTGCACAACGCTCCGCCGATCATCCTCCGGGGAGGCCTGCACATTCGCTACGGCTCCCAGGCATCCCAGGCAGGATATGAGCCAAATCAGTTTCTTCATTTCGTTCTCCGTACGGTCTCGATGGAATACGCGCCCTTACAGCCCGTAGATGTAATCCACCACTTTGTTGATCTCGTCGTCGCTGAGAATCCTGTGCTTGCCGAAGGGGGGCATCAGGGTGTCAGCATTGGCTTTCGTCGCATCCCATACCTGGGCGTAGAGCTTCGCTCGCTCCGGGAAGCGCCCCTTCATGTCGAGCAGCGGCGGAGCGATATTGGTGCTGGTGACCGCTTTTGCGTCACCCGGCATGCTGTGGCATGCCAGACAATTGCCCTTGCGGTTGTCGAAAGCCAATTCCTGGCCGGTGGGCGCCTTGGGCTCGTCGGCACGTGCGACCTGAAGAAATCCGGCGATCAGGATCACGCATGCGCCGGCGGCGCGGAGAGTGGGGGAAATCTGATTCATATCTGCTCCTTGTGTAACCGGGTGCCATCGCCCGGGTGTCACTGAAAAATGCACGGTCCCGGTTTCAGGTCCGGGCAGGTGGTGCTGGCATCGGTCCGCATTCCCGACACTTGTGCCTCGCTAAAATCGGCCGCATGGAGGTTGGCACCGGAAAAGTCCGTCTTGCCCATTTCGGCAAACAGGAAACGCGCCTCGTACAGGTCTGCGTCCCGAAAATTCGCCTCGCGCAGGTTGGCACCCTCCAAATCGGCGCGTTCCAGCAAGGCGCCGCTGAAATCGACGCCCGTCAGGTTGGCCTGGGTGAAGCTCGTACGGTTGCCGTTCGCCCCGGACAGATTGCTCCCCTGCAAGTCCGCGCCGCTCATCACCGTTCCGCCGACGACGGCACCGCTGAGATCGACGCCGACCAGACGGGCTCCTTTCAGATTGGCGCCGATGAGGAAGCTGCCGCGCAAATCGGCACGCGACAAATCGGCCTGCCTCAGGTCGGCGCCCAGAAGGTTCTGCCCTGCCAGGTTCACCCCTTTCAGATCGCAGGAGACGCATGCGTTGGTGCGAAGCAGCCGATCCCGATTCGCCGTTGCCTGATCCGACGGGTTGCCCCAGGCGTTCCCGGAAAACACAAACAGCACCGCAAGCATCAGGCCGGTCACGAGGAACGGCATCAATACAAGAAAGCCCGTCCGCATCATCAGAGAGACCCACGTCAGATCATCCAATGCGCTGCCCCGTCCGTGGCGTTCCGCCCGATCCATCAATCCAGGGCGAAGCGGGTCTGCAGCGGCGCCTCGCCATCCATGGTGACGATCAGCACCAGCCTTATTCCTTTGTTCGCCTTGATCCGGGCGTCCCTGATCATCAGTTCGTTGTTGCCGGTCGGCGCCATGTACACGGAGAATGCATCGTTCCCGTCGACGATGCGCAGCATGCCAACCGCCCCCTTGGTCGATTGAGGGACATCGCCATGATCGGTGACCCATACTCGCGCCTCGCCGTCCTTGACGGCCAGCTCAAAGTGATACATCTCGACCATCCGCAACATGCCGCCATGCGCACCTTTCACCGTCGCCAGGTACTCGTTGCTATGTGCCCCGGCGGGGATAGACAGGCACAACCAAGCCATCAGGAATATGCCGGCCAGCCGCTGTGCCGCACAGGCCAAATGACTCGGATTCAGAATACTGACATTCATTTCACACCTCCTCGCTCGCATCCATGATGCGCCCTCGTGAAACACCGCCGGCAGTGCAACTGCCGGCGGATACGCCCATTACACCGAAGTGCTGCGGGAGTACTTCAGACCCTCCCAGCTCTCGGGAACCACGACGTGGTCGTGCATCCCGCCCGGACAGGGAAGGCGTGCCTCGATCTTGTCGTTATCAACGTTGATCACCACCAGACCCGACTGGCCCGCCTGGTGACCGCTGTACACCGTCGTCATGTACTTGCCGTCGACGGTGCAGTCGCAGGTGTGGGGATCCGGACCGGTATCCCACTTGGCGACAACCTTCCACGTCTTGGCGTCGACTTTGCAGATATACCCGTTGTTGGGCTTGCGGGCCCACATGGTGAAGAAGACGAAGCGGGAGTCCGGCACGTTGCCCATATGCAGCGGCAGATACTTGGTGCCGAAGCCCTCGACGAAGGTCTCCTTCTTCCATTTGTTGGGGTTCTCGTCGGTCGAGCGATAGACGGCGATGTTGTTCTGCAGCACGTTGTTGCAGGCCACGAAGTAATCGCCACTGGTGATGAAGCCTGCCTCGTGCAGTGGCGTCAGCACGGACGGCACGGCGAAGGTCCAGGTGAAGCCGCTTTGCTTCACGAGCGGGAAATTGTCCGGCGACCCTTTTGCGGTCGAAAGCAGCGCCACGACTTCCCAGGTCCGGGTGTCGATGATGGCGCAGCAGCCCAGGCGACGGATCAGAATCGCGCCGAACGGCAGCGTCGGGTGCCAAGTGAAGGCATCGACGAAGACGGCGGTCGGATCGGCCGGCATCAATTCCTCGCCGAGCATCGCCTCATGCGACGTCTTCATGCCCTTGCGGCCGACGTAGTCGAATTTTCCAGTCGTGGCATCCGGGAAGACGTGGCTGATATTCAGCTGCCGCGCGATGGGATCGTAGTCGGCGCGGAACGCCTTCACGATCTTGGGATTGTCATCGATCGTGGTGATCAGAACCATGTCCTTCTGGCCGTCGGCAAACGCCACGTACTTGTTGGCGTTCTCGCCCACCCCGATCGACACGTGCACGCCCAGCGCCATGCCGGTGGTCGCCGAAATGTCGTTCACCACAGTGATGGAGTTCTGCTTGCCGCTGCCGTCGTAGCGCATCTTGAACATCTTGAAGTCGCCGCGGTTACGCCACTCGGGAGAGTTCTCGTTGACGTAGGGCGCCGCGGGGGGCTGCATCGTCTGGTAGAAATCAAAGCCCTTGTAGGGATCGGCAGACGGCATGGACGCAATGTGGTGGGGAATCGGCATGTCGATGCCGTGCAGGCCGTAGGAATACCAGGCCAGCGTCTCGGGCACGGACAGGTCCATCGCCTGCACATAGCCACCGTACTTGCTGGGCAGCAGCACGACGTTGCCCTTGAACTTCTTGAAGAAATCGGCCTGCGCCTCACCTACCGGGTCGTGCACCGCCGAAAAAGCGTTGCCCGATCCCAGCATCGTTGCGGTTCCGGCCATGCCTGCCGCAAACGCCCCCTTCATGAACTGCCTTCTGTTGATGCTCATTACCTTCTCCTTAAATTTCTCGATCCGAATCGCGATTCAGATGTCGCCCTTCTTCCAGTTCTGGGGACCCACGAACACCTTCTCGACCACGCCCTGGGCGTCGACCACGAAGGAAGTCGGCAGGCCGCGGAAGCCGAGCCGGTTCGAGACGCCGCTTCCGCTGAGGGCATCGTTGGGCGCGACATACATCTGATTCGTCTGCAGCTTCTGCTCCTTCTTGATGACATGCATCGTCTTCACAGTGTTGGGAATGGCCATCTTCGGACCACCCTGCAGCGCAGCGCCAACCGTGTCGGCATTGACGAATACCACGTTGATGCCCTTGCCGTTCGATCGCGCAAAGTTCTCGATCTTGACGAGTTCCTGCACCGAGACCGGCACGGCGGAGATGAAGAACACAACCATCGAACGCTTGCCTTGAATTTCCTTAGCAAGGTCGACCTTCGCGCCATTCATGTCGTACGTGTCGAAGTCGAGCGGCAATTTCTTGCCGACGCCAATCGGTTCGATGTAGACCTGCCCACCCACTTCCTCCGCGGTGGGGAAGGTTCCGTCCTTGCTGTCTGCCAGCACCGTGCCCGCGGGAAGCGCCAGCATTCCCGCCAACGACATGAGCGCGCACGTGGACTTGATCCGCCCGCTCATCCTGTTTTCTCTTGCTCGAATTTCCATGTTTTTTGCCTCCAAAAGTTCGCCCCCTCCCACTTATGCGCCCGGACTAGCGGATACATCCCTCACAAACGGATCGAGGTGCGACAAAATGCCGCACTCAACAATAAGCACGCGCCGTGCCAACTAATTTTCTCGTTTATTTTCAATTCCTTGTCACAGTCGCGCCGTGTCGTGTTTCGGAATTGGTTTCACGTTGAAACGTCATCCGGTTCGAACCAAAAAAAAGGCCGGCGGATGCCGGCCAAATGAGGAGAGGACAAGTGCAGCCTGAACAAGTCAATACGCTCTGCTTTCACCGAACGCCCCCGTTCGGGCATGACACTTAAGGCCTATTTAGCATCAGTCATGCCAGCACGTTAAGCACATGTTTGTTAAAGACAAACACTACTTATTCCCCTCAATGTGGACGGCTGGATTTTCCAAAGCGAAACGAACTTGTTCCGCGGTTGGTTGCATTGAACGCCGGCCCGCCTACTCCCGGACGGGCCGTCCGCTCAAGGCTGCGCCGGATCCGTCACGAACCCGATGCGGACCAGTCCCGCCTTGGCCGCATCCGACATCACCTGAGCCACCGTCTCGTAGTACGCATGGCGGTCGGCGCGGATATGCAGCTCGGGTTGCGGCTGTTTCTTCGCCTCCGCGGCGAAGCGCGTTTCCAGTTCCTGCCGGGAAACCGGCCCGCCGTTCCAGTAGAGGGTGCCGTTCTGGCGGATGCCGAATTCGATGTGTTCGGGCCGGGTGATGTTGGGCGTG
>JANJWF010000022.1 GCA_024709685.1 Thiobacillus sp. | reverse complement strand
CGGCAGCTCGCGGCTGGCCTGCACGCCGGTGACCTGCTGGGCGTTGAGGGCGAGGTCGTCGCCGAGCACGCCGGCGGTCTTCTTGGCGGCGACTTTGGTCATGGTGGCGACGTCGTCCATGATGGTGGCGATGTCGTCGATCAGTGCGAGCAGGGTGGTTCCGGCCATGATGAATGCGCGGTGAAGGCGAAGCCGTGATGGTGACAGAATTTCATGGCGCAGTGCAGCACGCTGTATCGGCTGTTTCGTCCTCGTGCGTGCGGCGAAGCGTATCCAGAAGCAATTTCGCGTGCCGCACGGGCCATGGCGGCGCTAACATGAAAACCTTTCAATTTTTCGGGGACAGGCGCTCATGCCGGTCGAGTTGCTGTTTGCCCTGCTGCGCAACCCTGCATCGACCGGCGCGGTCCTCCCGTCCTCGCGGACTCTGGCAAATGCCATGGCGAATGCCGCGGTGGGCGCCGATGCCGTGATCGAGCTCGGCGCCGGGACGGGGCCGGTCACCGATGCGCTGCTGCGCAAGCTGCCGGGCGTGCCCTTGATCGCGGTCGAGCTCCAGGCGTCCATGGCGCGGCGACTGCAGGCGCGTTTCCCGGCGGTCGACGTGCGCCAGGCCTCGGCAAAGCAGGTGGTCGACGGCCTGATCGACCGACCCGGCCGGCTGGTGCTGGTTTCGAGCCTGCCGTTCCGCTCCCTGCCCAAGGATGTCGGCGCCGAGACGGTGGACAGCATCTGCCGCTTCCTCGCTCACAGCGTTGACCGCAAGCTGGTGCAGTTCACCTACCAGCCGCGTGCCCCCTTTGCCGCCCCGCGCGGACTGCGCTGGCACCGCCGCGCGGTGGTGTGGCGCAACACGCCGCCGGCCGGCATCTGGGAACTGCAGGCGGCGCGCTGAGCTTCCTGCCGGCCCTGTTGCCGGCTTCCGTCGTCGCCCCCTTCCTCAAGATCCCGCATCGACATTCGCGCCGCGCGCTGCCGGGGAGCACCCTCAGTCCCAGCGCGAGGCATCCTCGTCGCGCTCGAAGCCGATGGTGCGCCCATCGGCGAGCAGTTCGCGAATCCGCCACGGCACGCCCTCGGCGTCGAGCTCGACCAGCCCGATCCCCGCGCCGTTGAGCAGCCGCCGCCCCTGCGATGCGCCCTCGTAGCGCCGCGGTGTGACGCGCATGTGGCGGCGGCGGGTGAACCAGTTCAGCGGCGAGCGCGGTGAATACAGCCAGCGGTTCAGGCGGTCGAGCACGGCCAGCAGGCGCGGCGGAAATTCGTTGCGCACGCCGCTGCTGCAGATCTGCCAGATGTCCGGCCCGCGCACCCGCCCGCGCAGTTCCACGTCGTAGACGAAGGAGTAATGCACGTCGCCCGACAGCACCACGAAGTGCTGCGGCGTCTTGCGGTGGCGGACGATGTTGAGGATGGCCTGCGCCGGCCCCTTACCTTAAACTACATGGACTCCCCCTATCACGCAAAGCATCCGGACGTTGATTCGGTGTAAGACTGCGGCTCTACATACGGCCTGTTGGTGGGCAGTGCCCTGGCCTTGATGAAATGCGCTTGGGTGCGGGTCTCATTCGTTAGTCGGCCTCGTCGGCCATTAAGCTAAACAGACTTGTGCACCCCGGTCTGACCTCTCGTCATCCATTGCCTGTGCAGTGATTCGGCGGGTTTGCTCCTTTACCCGGCAGACGGCTTGTCTGCCTTCGGGTTGATCGTGTTGCAGCGTGTCAGGCTGTCTGCCCTGCAGGCGTGTTCCGGTAGGACTCGCCTCGGCTGAGCATGGCCCAGATGATGCGCGCGTTCTTTGCGGCAAGTGCAACTGCCGCACGTTTGTAGCCGCGTCGCTCGATCAGGGATCGCAGCCAGCAGCTGGTTCTGTCCTGTTTGTCTTTCAGCGCAGCGAGTACAGCGCGGGTGCCGTGGATCAATAACATACGCAGGTATTTGTCGCCCTGTTTGGTGATGCGCCCCAGCCGGGTCTTGCCGCCGGTGCTGTATTGCCGGGGAACCAGTCCGAGCCAGGCGGCAAGCTGTCGTCCGTTGTGAAACTGTCTGGGGTCGGCGATGCTGGCGACAAGCGCGGTGGCGGTGACGGCACCCACGCCAGGCAGGCTCATCAGCCGTTTGGCGGTTTCGCTGTGCCGGGCGAGGGCTTCGATCTCGCGGTCGTAGGCGAGGATCTGCTGGTTGAGTGTCTGGATGCGCTGGTAAATGTCATTGAGCAGCCGTCGCGCCAGACCGGGCAGGCCGTTCTCGGCGTCTTCGAGGATGTCGGGGATGTGGTGCTGGGCGGGGTAGCGCCCCTTGGGCATGATGAGACCAAATTCGCTCATGAGGCCGCGTATCTGGTTGATCTGGGCGGTGCGTTCGGCGACGACGGCGCCGCGGATGCGGTGCAGGCTCAAGACGGCCTGCTGTTCGACGGACTTGATGGGAACGAAGCGCATGGCGGGACGGCTGACGGCTTCGCAGATGGCTTCGGCGTCATTGCCGTCGTTCTTGCCGCTCTTGCGATACGGGATGACGAAGCGCGGGGCGATGATGCGGGCATCATGCCCCAGGCTGCGCAGTTGCCGTGCCCAGTGGTGGGCACCGCTGCAGGCTTCCATCCCGATAACGGCGGGCGGTAAGTTGGCGAAGAGTTCGAGCAGCTTGCCGCGCGAGACGGTCTTCTTCAGCACGACCTTGCCATGCGCGTCGACGCCATGCACACTGAATACGTTCTTGGCCAGGTCAATTCCTACGGTAGTAGCATTCATGACGGACTCTCCTCCTCTTTCGATTGATCGGAACGACTCCATTCAATCTGGCACATCAGATGCCGTCGGGGGCGGGGGAGTCCATTTCATTCGTTAGCCGTCATGAGCACGCCGTCTGCCCAACTCACCCGTCTCGAAGCAATCGGCTTTCGCCGTTGTGGCACGTGGGGACTCAACGACGGTCGACCGAAGGTCGTATTGGAGGCTCATGCATCTGCGTCAAACGTTCTCTACGCCTTCGTGTCACAGGGAAGCGTGGTCTACGTTGGAAAGACAGCAAAGGCCCTCAAGTCGCGGCTGTACGGGTACCAAAACCCGGGAGCAACGCAGTTCACAAACGTGCGAGGCAATGCGGCCATTCTCAAGGCGCTGCTGGAAGGTCATGATGTCCAGGTCTTTGCGCTTCCCGACAATGGGCTGCTCAGGTACGGCGGCTTTCGCCTCGACCTCGCAGCTGGCCTCGAGGACAGCATCATCAATGAACTCAAACCCCCTTGGAACAAGAGGCTCGGGAATGACGGCTAACTCAAACGTTGAATGGTGCTTTGACGGGTAAGTGGCAAAGACCGGTCGTATGAAGCGGTCCGCATGACTGGCCGCAAAGGCCGAAGAACGGAAATTGACGACATACCCCTACCCCTATGTTCAGGATGGGCATTCCTTTGAACAGCTTACTAGGTTTTCCCCGACAGAAATCGCTGGAGATCGCCGTTTGCGTCTTGGAGTGCCATTGCCTGAGGTCCA
>JANJWF010000074.1 GCA_024709685.1 Thiobacillus sp. | reverse complement strand
AGCTACTGGCTCGCATACCTCCGTTTGTCGTCTTGTCTATGCTGCGTGACGGTCGGTTGGAATTTCATTACCTAGCAGATCAGATAGGCGTATCAACTCAGGACATAAACGGACGGCCACATCATGGCTTAGTAGCGTTTTCCTCCCCCAATCACACAATCGAGAAAATCGGCCCTTCATTATTTAAGGATGCTGCCGGCACAACTAGTCAAGCGAAGATAGGCGCTAGAAAATTCACGGCTCTTCTACGTTCACTAGACCACTCCGGATTCGATCAGAACTCAGTACTTCAAACCTTTGCGGACAGGCAAGCCATAAACGTGTCTGTCTCCTCGCTCATTCGAGAAATCGTTCCTCGATTTACGCTTCCTGCGGACCTACGTTTTGTGCTTGAGCGTGAGAAGGAGGGCATCTACGTCGATACCAACATCGATTTCGCGGAACTGAACCGGATTTACCATCAAGTTGTTCCGGCCTCGCATTCCACACTTACTGAGGCATACATCTTGTCGCTTCTTCAGGGAGCATACGAAGCAACCTACTTCGCTGCCCTACTCAATGCTGAAGTTGCCGTTCATCCAATCGAGAGGGCGGTTCAAGCGAGGGCTGTCGACGCAGTGATCTCGCGTCACGTACACAGTCAATTACAGATCGGAAACTTTGCCGAGCTTACGCTTGCTGACGGTCACGCAATTCGTGAAGCAGTTAATTCAGGTGCGGTGTCTTTTACGGCCTTACTCAAGCTCCTTGATTCTGCAGATAAGTTTCGTCATTGGCTGCATCAGCAGCCACCTGACACCAACCTCGTTAGAGCCTACTATCAAGAAACTATCAAAGACACTTGGGCGGAAAAGCTTCCTGCAAAGAGTACTCGATGGAGCATCTTCACTGGCATCGGGCTAGGAATTGACGCCCTCGGAGCGGGCGGGCTTGGAACCGCTGCCAGTGTCGCAGTGAGTGCGGTTGACGCGTTCTTGGTCGATAAGCTAACCAAGGGATGGAAGCCGCACCAGTTCGTCGAAAAGGATCTAAAGTCGTTGTTCGCTCTCGCGAATGACAAGCAAGTAGGGGCGAAATGATGTCCAACCCATGGGTCAACCGGGCCTTACGCATAAAGCCGCAAGGCCGGTTACCTCAAACGTTGAACGCCCACTTCATCGCTGAGAGCAGCATAAGGAAGAAATGGTGTGACTTCCGCTTCGGCCGAAGAGCAGCCGGTTGAGTTCCTTAACCTGAGCGTCTGCTCCTGGCCGGAAGCGGCTGGAGATGACTCACGTTGGAGGTTCACCCCAGTGTCTTCAACTGAAGGCAATCAGCAAATTTGCTGTGCATGGCTGCGACAGCCATTGTGAGGTCACCATCCTTCAAGTGGCAGGTTAGGGCAATTGCTGCCATGTGGATGAGATTGTTTGATTGCCTTATTGCTTGTGTGACGAGCCCGATTGGGTAACCGTCTCTGTACCGGCTAACAGCATGAATCCCACTATGGACAAAAGAGTTCAAAGGCCGCCAGGAGTAGTCCTTGAATTCGCTCAGTAGCCGATGTACTGCTGGCGGCCCACTCTTCTCGATCTCTTTTAGCATGATGGAAAAAGCTGGAAGGCCATTGCTGGCAACCTGTGCATTTTCTTGCGTCAAGGGCGCGACCAACTTATCGATCGCGCTATCTGACGCCGCATAGAGCACCCAAATCGCTCTGACGACCGCCTCATATTGCAGCCTTAAAATCCCCATTGCGGATGTAGGCAGCCCGATCCGGAGAAGCTCACGCAATGACGTGACATGCTCAAGTGCAATGTCACACATTGCAAGGATTGCAGAGCTTTTGTTGTCATCGGAAAACGATGAAGGCTCAAGCAACTGCAATAGCTCGACTTCAAATTCTTCGGAGCGAGCGATTACCAGATTCAGATCATGTGTCTCAGCCATGGTTAAGACGTTTGCCCTGCAACTGACTGAGCCCGCAGCGCCTCATATAGCTGCGCCGGCCCCAACAGAATATCCTTCAACCCGTTCCGCACCTTTTCCGAGTCCAGCGCCTGTTTGCTCATGGTGCCATGTGCAGCAAAGGCATCCATGATGGCATTCATCAATTCGCGGGACAGATCGGGCGAATTGGCGAACTGTTCCTTGGTGTTGGAAGCGGCCTGTTGCGTGAGGACGCCCGACTCCATCAGCTTGCCCTTCAGAACGTGATTCACATAGACCAGCTTGTCATCATCGGTGAGTTCACCCTCAAATAGGGTGTTCACCTTTTCGATGATCTGGGCGAGACGCACCTTCTCTTTATCCTGTATTTCACCGCTGCCCGTCTCAGTCAACGGCTTCAGCTTCTGGCCCACGCCCAACGGCAGGTTGCGCCCGCCCTGGTTCTTCAGCCGGTGATGGGTCAGCACCACCTTGGACAGATCGACGCCCTCGCGCTCACGGCCAAACTCCAGCAAGGGCAACAGGCGCTTGAAGAAGATGGCCCGCTTTTCGATGCTGGTGTTGCCATAGTCGAAGATCTGCGAGAGGAAGGCGTACACCCGCAGGAAAGCGCCCAGATTGCGCTTGAACAGCACGAGCGCATTTATTTCGTCCTTGGCCTGCTGTTCGGCCTTACCGTCCTTCAAGTCCTGCGCGGCTTGCAGGTTCAGCATCGCGGCCTTGTAGCGCTTCAGCAGCCGGTCGGCCACCGGCTCGATGGCGGCGATCAATTCATACTGGGCCGCCTTGGTGTCCATCTCCACCCTCACCACGCGCTCGACCTCGTTGTCGTCGTAATGCCCCGTGGCATCCAGTTGGGCGCGCAGGTCGTAGACCAGGTGCGGGTCGGTCACCCCTTCCAGCTCCGCCGTCTCGTAATAAGTCTTGAACGCCGCCAGCACTTCCTCGGTGTCGTTCACGAAGTCGAGGATGTAGGTGGTGTCCTTGCCCGGATAGGCCCGGTTCAGGCGTGATAGCGTCTGCACCGCCTG
>JANJWF010000168.1 GCA_024709685.1 Thiobacillus sp. | reverse complement strand
CCGGGTGATCGCCATGGTCTTGTCGTTGCCGGTGCCGGAGTGCTGCAGGTTGACGAACAGCGTGTGCGGGTCTTTGCCGAAGTAGATGCCCGCGCCCTCGGCGGCCTTGTCCTTGAGCGAAGCGAACAGGCGCACGCCATCGCGGTAGCCGTCGCCGTTGGCGTCTTCGGCGCGCGGGTCGTACACCCAGATGTCACTGTAGGCATTGTCTTCGACGATCCACAGTTTGCCGTCCGGGCCGTTGGCCAGGTTGTCCGGATTCTTGAAGCCGGTCACGCGGTCCTTGACTTCGATCGGCGCGTTCTTGCCGGGCGCCACGACGTAATGGGCAGCCGGCTCGTCGCCCAGGGCAACGGCCAGAATGGCGCCGGGGCCGCGGGTGCTGGCAGGGTCGTCCACGTCTTCGCAGGTCAGCGCCACGTACAGGGTATGCTCGATGCGCTCGATATCCTCGGGCCGGCAGAACGGGGTGGCGTCGACTGCGGCGGCGGCCACGCGGGCACTGACCTGCGCCTGGGCCATGTCGAGCGCGACCCACTCCGCGGCGCCGGTCTTGGCTCCGTTCCTGATTCTCAGGGCGTATAGCTGGCCGCGGGAAAGATCGCCGTAGCGGGCCGGCACGAACTTGTAGAGCGAGCCTTTGCGATCCTCGTCGATGACGTAGACATTGCCTGCCGGGTCGACCTCGATGCCCTCGTGGGCCAGCGCGCCAAGCAGCGGACGCACCGTCAGGCTCGCGGCCGACATGGGATCCTGCGGATCGAGCATGATCTCGTACACCAGGCCGCTGGTGGCCTTGGGGGCGCCGGGAACGGTGCGACGGGTGCTGTGGATTTCTTCGGTGACTAGAAGGGTCCGCCATGGCGTCCACACGATGCCGTCCAGCGCATCCCAAGCGGTGCGGGCCACTAGCACCCGGGCGTTTCCGGTCTGCAGATCGATCACCGACACTGCCCCGCCGCTACCGCCGTCGACGCGCGGATACGTGCCGCGCACTTCATGCGTGCGGTAGAGATAACGGCCCGCCTGCGCACCGCTTTCGTTGACCGTGTTCATGTCGGTCCAGTCGCTTCCCACGTAGATATCGAGGCGCTTCTCGTCGGCGACGATGGACTGGACATAGCCCTGGGGAATGACCCAGGGGGCGGTGGCGACGTCGATGTCGTTTTCCCTGCCGTAGGCGGAAGCAGCGATGGGCTTGAAGGGCATGGGGCCGTCGACGACTGGTCCTGCCTGCGCATTCATTGCAGATGCCGCCGCCAGGGCGAGGACAAGATGCTTCATTGGGTGATCCGAGGAATAATTTCTTGAAGTGTAGCGGCACGCCCCGGGAATTCGGCCACCCGGGCGCACGCTGCCGGGCTTGCGTAAAGTGAACCCTATCTAGCCTTTGGAACGTCCGGTGCTATAAAACCATTCCTTCATTCGCTTTGGAGGAGCAGACAATGCACAGACAATTCATGATCCTGCTGCTCGCCGGGCTGTTTTCGAATCCCGCGCCCGCACTCGACGACACGATTACCGTCAATCTCGAGGCGACAAACCAGTCCGGGCAGGCGGGCACCGCCACGCTGACGCCGGAAGGAGACAAGACGAAGGTTGTCATCCTGCTGTCCAACGCGCCCTCGGGCGTCCCCCAGCCCGCACATATCCATCTGGGCCAGTGCGACAAGCTGGACAAGGCACCGAAATGGCCGCTGGAAGCCGTCAAGGACGGACGATCCCTCACCGTGGTTCCGGTATCGCTGGATACCCTCCTGAAGGACAAGGCTGCGATCAACATCCACAAGAGCGCAGCCGAAGCCCAGGTCTATGTGTCCTGCGGCAACATCGTCCCCTTGATGTAGGGAAGCGGGCTCACCCAGCCGCGGCCCTCCTCGGCGTCGGCACGCGCTACGTATCCATCGCCAATGCCCCTGGCAAAACCACATGGCCGCGACGCCGGGCGACTGACGGCTGGAATGACCACCCAGGTGGCCGTCGCCCATAGACAACGGAATTCTGGCCGTATGCTACTATTTCTGCGCCAACGTTTTGGCAGCCACATCTCGATGAACATCGCATGCAGCGACTGCGATCGGCCAGACCGGTTCTCCTGCCGCCTTCATCCTCTTGTTGCTGCATGCCGGTTGATCGGGGTCCGCTCCCTTCATTCCGGCCGAACGTGTCTAATTTGAAGAAAGTCGGGGGTTTTAGCTGTTTGTTGTAAGCAAGCCGTGTTCACATTGGCGCGGCCTTTTTCTGGAACCACAACTTTGGAGTAAAACATGAAGATGCATTCATCCAAGACACTTCCCATCCTCAGCACCTCGCTCTTCCTCGCCGCCTTGCTTGGGGGGTGCGCCTCGACCGACACCGTGACCAAGGCTCAAACCACAGCCGACCAGGCAGCGCGTAAGGCCGATGTAGCCGAAACCAACGCCAATGCTGCCCGCGGCGCGGCCGACCAGGCCTCGCAAAAGGCCGATCAGGCGAATGCGACCGCCGCCGCAGCCCAGACGACTGCCAATGAGGCCAAAGCCTCGGCGGATGCGGCAAACACCAAGGTCGACGAACTGTCGGAAAAAATCGACCGCATGTTCAAGAAGACAATGCAGAAGTAGTTGCTGTGCAAGAACGGCAGGGATGCTCAGGCATCGCCTGCCCTTCGATTCAAGATGCCTGGGCGTTTCGCGCCCGGTGTCCGGGGTCGAATTTCAGTGGATCACCACCTGGGTGCCGATGCGCACCCAGTGTGAAAGCTGCCGAATCTGCTGATTGGTGAGCGCGACGCAGCCGTTGGTCCAGTTGAACCCCTCATGGATCTCGGCGTCGCTGCGGCCGATGCCATGTATGCCCAAGTAACCGCCAAGCGACGTGTTCTGAGGCGGGAGACGATGACTCCGCGCAGCCTCGAGGATGGCATCCAGTTCCACCCGGCTGAGGATTCCCTTGGCATACGCACTCCGGGCAACGCGCTCGGATGGATAATCAAAGCCGTAAAACGTGCCGTAGCGGCTGGCGCGATCGATCCAGGCGATATGAAAGACGCCCAGGGGCGTGGTTTCGTCGCCCTGGCGATGGACTTCAGCTGCACCGCCGCTACCGATGGAGATATTGTTGAAGCGAGCCAGGATACGGTTTTCAGCGGAAAGAACCGTAAGGGTCAGTGCCTCGACATCCACCTGGATCCACGGCGCTCCCCCGTTCGCAGCGGAAACTGCCGGAGCCGCCAGGATGGCGGCGGCAAGCAGGACGCCCAGCCCGCGCGCGAGAGCAGCTGCGACCCGTCTATGAAACCAATGTGCGGCTTCCCAACTCCGATAAACATGGCACGTCTGGTTTTCGGTTTGCATATTCTCGTCCTGCTTGGATACTGGCCAGGTTCCGGCCACAGCGCGACGTTCCTGCTGCCCACCGACGGCAGCAACATGGTCGGCCGGCTTCAGGTGGTGATCACCGATTCCCGCAATACCTTGCTGGACATCGCCCGTCATTATGACCTCGGCTACGAGGAGATCACCGTCGCCAATCCCGGTGTGTCGACCTGGCTGCCCGGCGAGGGCGCCCGGATTGTCGTGCCGACCGAGTTCATCCTGCCGCCACTCCCCTGGCAGGGTATTGTGTTGAACATTCCGCAGCGTCGAGTCTACTATTTCCCCCGCCCGGAGCCCAAGAAGCCGGCGACGGTCGTCACCTTCCCGATCGGCACCGCGCGCCCCGGTTGGCCGACGCCCCTGGGCACCACCCGCATCATAGGCAAATACAAGGACCCTGCGTGGTTCCCGCCCAAGAGCATTCAGGAAGAACACCGCAGGCAGGGCGAGTTCGACTTCCCGGAATACTTTCCGCCCGGCCCCGACAATCCCATGGGGATGCTCGCCATGCAAACCGGTTTCGACAAGATTTTCATCCATAGCACCAACCGACCATGGGGGGTCGGGCTGCGCGTGAGCCATGGCTGCATCCGCCTCTATCCGGAGGACGCGGCTTCCTTGTTCGAGGCGGTGCCGGTCGGCACGCCGGTAAGAATCATCAACCTGCCCGTGATGGTGGGAGCGCGTGACGGCCTGCTCTACCTCGGCGTGTCCGAACCGGTGGACGCCTACCCGGAAGACCTCGACAGCCCGCTGCTGCGGGCTGTCGATGCGTTGGTGCTGAACGAGGATCAGCAGAACAATCTTCCGGATATCGACTGGAAGCGCGTGCGAGAGGCGGTTCATGCGAAGCGGTTCGTTCCCGTCCCCGTCAGTGTCGGTGCACCCAGCTTCGACGAGATCGTCACTTCGATCGAGCCGCAACACCAAGCCTTCGAGCCCTACGGAGTCGAGTCCAACCAGGGCTTGCCACCCCCACCGCGCTGACCGCGCTGACCGCGCTCAGCCTCGCCGCGCCCGCAGCACCTTGATCTGGAACAGTGCGTCGCGCTCGCCCTCCTCGAGTGCGGGGCGGACGTGCTGCACTGACGCGCGGTAGCGCGGAGCGTTGCTATGTGACGCATCCGAATTCCAACTACCGCTACCCAACAGCCTTTGCCGTTCTCGCCGCTGCCACGCTCAGAGGTTCTTGCCGTTGCGAATCACGCCGACGGCGACGCCTTCGATGACCAATTCCTGGCGCGTGAGATCGACCACGATCGGCTCGAAATCGGGGTTTTCCGGTAGTAGTTGCACGGTGTGGTCGCGCTTCCTGAAGCGCTTGACGGTAACCTCGTCGCCGATCCGCGCCACCACGATCTGCCCGGCCTTGGCTTCATTGCTGCGGTGCACCGCGAGCAGGTCGCCGTCGAGGATGCCGGCGTCCTTCATGCTCATGCCGCGCACCTTGAGCAGGTAGTCCGCGCGCGGTGTGAACATCGCGGCGTCGAACTGGTAGTGCCGCTCGATGTTCTCCTGCGCCAGGATCGGGCTGCCGGCGGCCACATGGCCGACGAGCGGCACCCCGCCGCCACCTTTCAGCCGGATGCCGCGCGATGCCCCCGGAACCAAATCGAGCACGCCCTTTTTCGCCAGCACCTTGAGATGCTGCTCGGCGGCGTTCGGCGAGCTGAAGCCGAACCGCTCCGCAATCTCCGCACGCGTCGGCGGCAGGCCGGTGGTCTCGATCCACTCGCGGACGAGGTTGAGGATTTCTTGCTGGCGGCGAGTCAGGTCACGCATGAGCGCAGCTCCTACCTAAATACTGTATGCGCGTACAGTATAAAATTATCCGACAGAAAACGCGAATGCCCGAAACCGCT
>JANJWF010000132.1 GCA_024709685.1 Thiobacillus sp. | reverse complement strand
CTCATCGACAAAGTTCTTGTCCATGCGGTAGTAGAAGCCGGGGTAACGGCTTTCTTCACGGAACTGGATGTGCTTCATGTGGGCTTCGGCCGTCAGGATGCGGTGGTAGTTTTCCCACGCGCGCAGCAGCTCGTGCAGGTCTTTCGCACGCATCTTCTCTGCGTCTTCCTTCAGCATGTTCAGCTTGTCTTCAGCCACGCCCAGCATGTTGGCGTTGGTCGTGTAGTAGGTCGCGACGCCGGCAACATACTCGTCCATGATCTTCTGCAGACGGAACTGCAGCATCTTGGGCGTGATGTAGTTGGGGTTGACGTCGATTGCCGTGGTGTAGTCCTTGTGCTCCAGGTAGGTGCGCACCGGCTTGTAGATCTCTTCCACCAGCTGCTCGACGGGGGTGTCGAGTTCGGGCTTCCAGTCCTTGTTGTCGATGCAGTACTGAACCATCGACTTGGCGCACATGCGGCCTTCGGCGTGGGAGCCGGAGGAGAACTTGTGGCCGGATGCGCCCACGCCGTCGCCGGCAGTGAACAGACCCTTGACCGTGGTCATCGAGCGATAGCCCCAGCTCCAGCCCTTGGGCAGGTGGCCCGGGATCTTGCCTGCGTCGGCATGGCCTTCGTCGGTCGGCGCGCCCACGTCAGTCGGACCCGACACCCAGATGCCGCAGCAGCCGGAGTGCGAACCCAGCAGGTAGGGCTCGGTCGGCATCAATTCGGAGTTCTTCTTCTCCGGCTCGATGTTCTCGCCCACCCAGATACCGCACTGGCCGACGCACATGTCGAGGAAGTCTTCCCAGGCTTCGGCTTCGAGGTGCTTCACTTCACGCGGGGTCAGGGTCTCACGCAACTTCGCGAGAGCGGTCACGGTGTCCATGTAGATGGGACCGCGGCCTTCCTTCATTTCCTTCAGCATCAGGTGGTTACGCAGACACGATGCGGGAACGGCTGCCTGCCCGTAGGGGGGGTAGTCGTTCAGCAGTTCCTTGTTCTTCACCATGTAGACTTCGCCGTAGGCGTTGACGGCCTGGGCCTTGAACAGCAGGAACCAGGCACCGACCGGGCCGTAGCCGTCCTTGAAACGGGCAGGCACGAAGCGGTTTTCCATCATGGTCAGCTCGGCGCCGGCTTCGGCAGCCATGGCGTAGGTCGAGCCTGCGTTCCAAACCGGGTACCAGGCGCGGCCGGTACCTTCACCGACGGAGCGCGGACGGAAGATGTTCACGCAGCCACCGGCAGCCAGCAGAATGGCCTTGGCCTTGTACACGACGACCTTGTTCTCGCGGGTCGAGAAGCCGACGGCACCGGCGATGCGGTTCGGGTCGTTCTTGTCGTTGACCAGCTTGACGATGAAGATGCGCTCTTCGATGCGATCCATGCCGAGCGCCTTCTTGGTCGCTTCGGCAACGATCCATTTGTAGGATTCGCCGTTGATCATGATCTGCCATTTGCCGGAACGCACGGGCTTGCCGCCGTCCTTCAGCGCGGGCAGGCCCTGGGCGCCGTCGTGGCGTTCGCCGTTTTCGTCGGTTTTCCAGATGGGCAGGCCCCATTCTTCGAACAGGTGCACGGAATCGTCCACGTTGCGGCCGAGGTCGTAGGCGAGGTCATCGCGGGTGATGCCCATCAGGTCGTTGGAGACCATACGGGCGTAGTCGGCGGGATCCTGCTCGGAACCGATGTAGGTATTGATCGCGGACAGGCCCTGTGCGACGGCGCCGGAGCGGTCCATTGCAGCCTTGTCGACCAGTTTGATTTTCAGGTCCATGCCCAGTTCGGACTTGGCGGCGTCAGCCCAGCGCATGATTTCGTAACCGGCGCCGCAGCAAGCCATGCCGCCGCCGATCAGGAGGACGTCAACTTCTTCCTGGACTACTGTGGGATTACCAAATTCTCCAGCCATTTCGTTTACCTCTCTAAATCTCTAGATTACTTGCGGATCAGCTCAGCGGGGTTGCCGGCGCGGTAACCACCCATGACGTCCTTGGTGAAGGAACCGACGGACTTGATGTCAGCCAGCTTGGGCATCGGCTTGCCACCGTACGGATCGATCGAGCCTTCGGGCGTGGTACGGATCGGGAACTTGAAACGCTTCAGCACGCCATTGCGGAATTTGATCGTCCACATGATGGAGTCGGAACCACGCAGCGGTTGCACCATGCCGCCCAGCGGCACGACGTCGGCGTAATGGCGGGCTTCAATGGCTTGCTGCGGGCAGATCTTCACGCAGGAATAGCACTCCCAGCACTGCTCCGGCTCCTGGTTGAACGCACGCATGGCGTGTCCGGTCTCCGAACCGTCCTTGTCGAGCTTCATCAGGTCGTGCGGGCAGATGTACATGCAAGCGGTCTTGTCCTGACCCTTGCAGCCGTCGCACTTGTCGGTACGAACATAGGTTGGCATTACAGTCTCCTAAAGTTGGCTAACAATCCGCGTACGTCGCGGTCCGCTTAGAACTGAACCCGTCCTTGGCCGGGGCGATTCGCGAATCCGCTTCCGGTAGGCTCGTGTCCTAAAACCCTTGTCCCATCCGGCATGCCTGCCGGATGGAGAAAATCACGCGGCCGAGTGGCCTTTCAACTCGATCTTGACGTTCTGTTCCGCGGTCAGCCCGGCGTAGTACTTCTGCAGTACCTTGGCGACTTCGGGGCGACTGAATTCAACCGGCAGATCCTGCCCTTCGGACAACATCGAGCGCACCTTGGTGCCGGACAGCAGGATGCGGTCCTCCTTGGTGTGCGGGCAGGTGCGCTGCGAGGCCATGCCGCCGCACTTGTTGCACCAGAAGGTCCAGTCGATGTTCATGTTCTGGGTTTCGAGCGAGCCCTTGGGGATCTCGTCGAAAATCTTCTGGGCGTCGAACGGGCCGTAGTAGTCGCCGACACCGGCGTGGTCGCGGCCGACGATCAGGTGCGAGCAGCCGTAGTTCTGGCGGAACAGGGCGTGCAGCAGGGCTTCGCGCGGACCGGCGTAACGCATGTCCAGCGGGTAGCCGGCCTGGATCACGGTATTGGGGGCGAAGTAGTTTTCGACCAGCACGCTGATCGCTTCGGAACGTACTTCGGCGGGAATGTCGCCCGGCTTCAGTGCGCCAAGCAGCGAGTGGACCAGCACGCCGTCCATGGTCTCGATGGCGATCTTCGCCAGGTATTCGTGCGAGCGGTGCATCGGGTTGCGGGTCTGGAAGGCGGCGACGCGGCTCCAGCCCATGGACTCGAACTTCGCGCGGGTCTCGGCCGGG
>JANJWF010000063.1 GCA_024709685.1 Thiobacillus sp. | reverse complement strand
CTGCTCGTGCACGCCGAACCGGACCAGCAGGACGAGGAGCGCCGCGACGAACAGGATGCTTGCCGCGATTCCCCAGAGGGGCGACTGGAAGCGGCTGCGGGAATGTTTGGTTGGGGTCTGGTTCGTCATATGCCGGTTCCCCGTGCAGCCGAAAAACCGCGGCTCCCAGCCACTTCAGGCTAGAACGCTGGTGAAGAAACCATCTCGTCGCGCAGGCACAGGGATGAATTCAGCGTAGACCAGAAGCTGCACGCGCTCCAGTGCTCGGGATCACAAGCCTGGTCGACCTCGTGCCCAAGGGAGCGGGCAAGCAAGATTGCTCTCTGCCATGGGTTGCGGCGCTGTGTCCGGTCACGGGTTCGAGTCCCAGTCTTTGGCCATCATCGTTGCGCTACGCAGGATTCTTCCGTAGAGCTTGAAGAAGGCTGCATAAGCCATTGAACTAACGTGATGTGATATCCCGGGAAAGGCGCAAGTGAGTTCTCGCCGAGCCTTCCTTGGCGGAGGCTTCGGCAAACACATGCCCGCATTCCTGTGATCAGGGAGTCATATGGGTCGTCTCAAAAAGCGTTTGTTCGCCGGATGGGGCGAGGCGATCCACCTGGAAGCACCAGAGGAAGGGCAGTCGCAGAATCAAGAGCAATGCCTGGTGCTCATCACATCGCCGTTTTCCCTTACAGCTGCTTCGAACAATTCAGCTATCCGAAGATTAAAACAGGCGCCCTCAATTCGACGCAACGTTGTCCGTTATCGTCTTTCGGGGAAGGGCGCGGCTCTCTGAACGATCGCCCTCGCTTCCCGCGTTTCGCAGGAATGGCCGGCCGCGAAACGCTTTCAAAAATCCTAAAAAATAACAGGGAGTGATCGCTTGGATAGCAATAACAGAAATACATATTCCGCATTTGTTCGCGCTGGCATGGTCTTGGCGTTTGTTGTGGCGCCGTTTCTGACCGCTTGCGGTGGGGGTGGCGGAGGTGAGGCACCAACAGCGGGTACGTCAATCGGGGACAGCACCGTTGTTGATCTGGTCGATTCTAGTGGGGGTGAAACTGTCGGCGGCGGAACGTCTTCGGACAGCACAAAAGTGATCAGCACGGCTCCCGGTGATGGTGTGGACGTGGAGATGAATAGCCTCGGCACGGCGGTCGCCGTCTGGCAGGACCGCAGTCAAGGAGGAATCTGGAGCAGTCGCTTCGAAAACGGCACGTGGGGAACGCGTGTCCAAATCTCATCGCACCCCGCAACGAATGCGCACGTTGCGGTCAATTCCAGCGGCGAGGCCGTTGCGGTCTGGGAGCTCCCCTATCAGGTCCCGACGGCCGGCCTCGAAAGCACGGTTTGGGCGAGCCACTACCGTGGGGGCGGCTGGACTGCTCCAACGCAAATCAGCGTGCCACACACCGATGGCGATGGGCTCTCCGCCTTTGGGCCCGTCGTGGGCATGGACGATACGGGCAATGCGATCGTCGCCTGGCTTCAGGATGAAGCCGCCGCAACCGCCCGCAACGCCTGGATCACACGCTATAGCGGCAACACGTGGAATGCGCCGACACGACTGAGCGACGGAATACACAATGTGAACGAAATCGAAATGGCGATGAATTCCGCTGGCGATGCCGCCATCGTCTGGCGGCAGGACACCTACACCTATTCGCAGTACACGCAGAACGGCGGCTATAGCGTGCCGAACATGTGGGCAGCTCGATACAGCGGCAGCACTTGGAGTGCGCCGTCATTGATTGGCGACCCGTCGCTCGCAGGCTTTGACGGCTGTGAGGGAGTCAATGTGGCGATGAACGCGGGTGGTGACGCGGTCGCTGCGTGGCGGCAGCATAAAGGCCCGGTGAATTCAATCACTGCAAATGTCTACAAACCGGGCCCGTCCGGTCAATGGCTGTCTGCGCCCCTGACCATCGCGAGCCCCCTGTCGGGGGATGTTGCGCATGCGAGCGTCGATCTCAGCGATACAGGCGACATCTTCGTGGGTTGGGAGCAGGGCAGTGACATCAGTTGGACCGAGGAGACCGCCTGGGTTCGTCGGTTTGCTGTGGCCAGCGGGACTTGGGACGGCCCGCTGCAGCTTTCGATCGCCAGTTCCAATGTCGTCGGTCCCTTGGTCAAGGCCGACGGCGTGGGAAGGGCTTACGCGACCTGGTACGAAACTGGGGCGGTGTGGGGGACGAGCGGCTGGAAGATGAACCGCTTCGATCCGAGCACCGGCTGGGATGCAAAGCAGGGTCTGCCCACTGGCGACATCCAGTCTCTCGACCTGGCCGCTGCAGGAAACGGCTATGCGGCCCTGGTGTTTGACGCGATCGACTATAGCGGGCTCTATTTCCCGGAGTATGTGGCGGCCATCACCTGGCCCTAATGATCATCGTCCGAGGGCGCAGGGATCAATTCAGCGTAGCCCGTCCCGCCCGGCCCGTTACTTGCGCCGTTCATCGGCCGGGATCACGGACGTGCAAGGGTTGAACGGTATGCTCTTGGTAGATTCGTACCCGCTCTCATGCCTGTCAAGAAATTGGGCAGGTGGCGAGGTGCAAGTTTAGGGGGCATGCCGGCTCGGATACGCATGCAATAACACAATAAGCAATAACAATAAGTAGTGAGAGCCTGCTCAGCAGGCCATCATAACAATATGTTAAACAACAAGAATTCGAACAGGGGACGGCTTGGCATGCGTCGTCCGGGTGTGGCGCTGTTTTTACTGGTCGACCTTGCGCTGGCTGTGGCCAATCCCGTCTCACCTATCAAACGCGTTCTGTCCAGCCGCAATGCCCGCCGCATCGGCGCGGTCGCCCTGATAGCGCTCGCGGGTTCCGCGGCTGTCGCCTATGCCGTATTCAGTTCGGTGCCCGGGCGCATCCAGGTCGCCCCGGTTTCCGTCGTCGTTCATTCCGCCGCCACGCTGCCCGCCGAAGTCCAGGCCCTTGAAGCCGGTACCGTGCCCTTGTTGTTCGACCGCGATACGCGTACGGTTCACGTCGCTTTTGCCGACCAGCACATCGACGCGACGCTCGACCGCCCGACCGAGATCCGTGCCATCAAGGTCTACGGCCCCGCCCCCTACGAACTCACCGTTTCCGCGCGGCAGGGCGGCGCCTGGACGCCGATCCCCGGCCTGTCCCGCCTCAGGTTCGGCGACCTCGACCCGCACTGGAACACGTTCGCCGCCAGCCAGCCCGTCACCACCGACGCCCTGCGGTTCGAACTGACCCTGGTCCCCGCCAAAAAAGGCAAGACCGCCGCCACCGGTCTCGCCGAGCTCGAAATCTGGGGCACGGGCGAGCATGCCCTGGTCAGCGGCGCCGCCCTGGTCGGTGCCATGCAGACGGTCGACGCCGCCGGCGGGCAGCCCGCCCAGGCGCGCGCCTATGCCGCGACCCCCGAGAGCGGCGTCGTCGGCCAGGGCGGCCAGACCTTCCGCTTCACCCTCGACCGGTCCGCCGCGCGCTTCAAGCACGCCTGGCTCGCCTACGAAACCTGGGGCCTCACCCACTGGGTCAGCCCGGTGCGGCGCATCAACGGCCTTGCCGTGCAGGGCGGGAACTTCGCCTTTGCCGGCAGCGAGTGGACGCCGCTCGTCGAGCCCATCCATCCGGACTGGCTGGTGCAAGGCGACAACCGCATCGCGTTCACGCTGCCCCCCGGCGCGGGCGGCACCTATTCGGTGCGCAACGTGAAGATCATCGGCGAACTCGACGACGGCGCCAACTTCATCGCGCGTGCCACCACCACCGTCGCCGGTATCGAAAACGATACGCCGGCGCTGATCGATGGGGATATGACCAGCGAATGGAGCCCCTACGCCGATCCGCGCAGCAAGGCCGGCAAACCCGAGCTCACCCTCTACTTCGACCGCCCGACCCAACTCGACACCGTGTCGATGCACCTCACCAACGCCCTCGCCGGTACCCTGAGCGTCGAACTGCGGGTCGACGGGCAGTGGCAGACGGCCGGCCTTCCGACCGTCAACGGCAACAAGCTCTCCGCCGGCTGGAACGCGCTCAGCGGCTTCGCCCCCGTGGCGGCCGACGCCCTCCGGATTACTTTCCTCAACGGCCAGGGCAGTTCGGGCGAAATCCGCGAGATCGCCGCGACCGGCTCCGGCGTGGCCGGGCCGCGCACCCCCGACATCGTCGTCGCCTATCCCGACGCCGGCCAGTTCTATGGTCGCCAGGCGTATTTGCGCGGCTTTCTCGCCATGCCCGACAACGGCAGCGGACCCGCCGTCGTCAGCATCGGCGAGCGCATCCTTTCCACGCCTGACGGCGGCTTCGGCGTCGTCGTCGCCAAGGACGACGTCGGCTATGCCAACCAGGCCGATGGCGAAGCCTGGCAGGTCC
>JANJWF010000061.1 GCA_024709685.1 Thiobacillus sp. | reverse complement strand
CGTACACCAACCAGGCCAGCGCCGCGCTCGCGGCAGCCAGCGTGAAGGTCCAGGCCGACCCCAGCGATTCCCAGGTCATGCCGCTGGCCAGGCCGCCGATGGTGCCCCCGAGGCCGTAGGACAGGCTGGTGTAGAGCGCCTGCCCGCGCGCCTGGTGGCGACCACGGAAATGCTGGTGGATCAGCGCCACCGCCGCCGCATGGTAGGTGCCGAAGGTGAAGGCATGCAGCGTCTGCGCGCCCCATACGAGCCAGGCCGTTCCCACCCCCCAGGCGATCAGGAGGAAGCGCAGCACGGCAAGCGCGAAGCTCGCCAGGATCAGCTGGCGCGGCGTTACCCGCGAAAAAATGCGCGGAACAATCAGAAAAATGCCGATTTCGCACAGCACGCCGAGCGCCCACAGCCAGCCCACGGTAGATTTCTCGTAGCCATGGTCGACCAGATAGATCGAATAGAAGGTGTAATACGGACCGTGCGTCACCGCCATCAGCAGGCAGGCGGCGAGCAGCGACGCCACTTCCGGTCGTTTGACGATGTCCCACACCGAATGATGGTCGGTAGAGTGCGGCAGGACCTCGGCCTCGGGGATGACGCGCGCGAACGCCGCGATGCCCAGCATCACGGCCAGCACTGCCCATGGCAGCCAGCTGATCGGCAGATAATCGAGGGCGTAGCCCAGCCCCACCACCATCAGGATGAAGCCGACCGAGCCCCACAGGCGGATGCGGCCGTACGCATCGCTGCGCTCGCCCAGGTGAGACAGCGTCATTGCCTCGACCAGCGGCAGCGACGCGCTCCAGAAAAAGCTCAGCGCCGCCATCACCAGGAACAGCCACCAGAAACCACTGCCGAAGAACACGCCGGCAAAGGCCAGTACGCTGCCGAATGCGGCGATCTGCACGATCGCCGTGCGGCGGCCCGTGCGGTCGGCAATGTGTCCCCAGATGTTGGGCGCGAAAATCCGCATCACCTGCAGCAGCGACATCAGCACGCCGATCTGGAAGGCGTCGAAGGCCAGCGACCGCAGGTACAACCCCCAGAAAGGCGACATCGCGCCGACAAAGGCGAAATAAAAGAAATAGAAACCGGATAGACGCCAGTAGGGGAGGTTGGGCATGAACTCGAATAACCGCACTGCGGCCAAAACGCAGCGCGCATTATGCGGCTTCACCGCGAATGCGTGGAATCTCCGGCGCGGCCGGCCAGCGGGGTGGCCAGGCGAAAGGTCGCCCGGCCGATTGCGGTTACTTCAGGATGAAGGTTAGCCTCATCCGGACGGTGTATTCGGCGATCTCGCCCTTGTCCACCTTCACTTCCTGATCCATGACCCAGGCGCCGGTGATGTTTTCAAGCGTTTCGGCTGCCTTCGCGATGCCCCGCTTGAGCGCGTCGTCAAAGCCCTTCTCGGAACTCGCCGTCACTTCGATGGTTTTTGCGATGCTCATGATGCCTCCCTCCGGTTGAACAGGCCGTCTGTATTCAGGATATCAACTTGCGCACAGAATCCAACCCGGTCGCCCGGACCGGCGAAAAACGCTGCGTGTTTTTCGGGCTATTTCATCGCAGAACGCAGCTTCACCATCTCGCCTGCCACCACGAACACGCCGTTGCCCCGATGGTGCAGCGTCTGCGGTTGCTTCACGGCCGTGTCGACCCAAGCCTGCACCACCTCGAGGATGAAAAAGTTGTAGCGGTTCACCAGCCGCGTGTCGGCCACCCGGCATTCCAGGCTGGCGTAGCATTCCGCGATCAGCGGCGCTCCGATCTGCGCAGCGGCCATCGGCGTGAGTCCGAATCTGGCGAACTTGTCGACCGTACGCCCGGAACAATTGCCGATGCCCACCACCTGCTTCGCCAGATCCAGCGTCGGGATGTTGATCGCGCATTCCTTCGCCGCCTTCAAGGTGTCGAACGATGCGTTACGGCCGCTGATCACGCAGCCAACCAGCGCAGGCTCGAATTCCATCATGGTGAGCCACGACATCGTCATGATGTTGGCGCGACCCTTGCGCGCCGTTGTCACCAGCACCACCGGCCCCGGCTCGAGCAGACCGTAGACCTTGGCCAGCGGATAGAACCTTTTGGCCACGAGGCTTCCCCTTCCGGGTTGCAGGCGCTTTCAGCTTAGCCCGCCCGGCACGCCTGTCAGCGTGCGTGGGGCGCGCCCGGCGCATCACGCGACGGGATGCGGGCGATCCATGCCCCCAGCAGCAGCCCGACGACGCCCATCGCCAGCTTCGCCGGCCAGCCCGGCACGAAAAAAGCGATGGACATGCCGAAACTCAGGACGATCAGCCACAGCGCTGTGCGTTTGGCGCGATACGGCATACTGCGGTGCTCGCGCCATTCCCGGATCAGCGGACCAAAATGCCGGTGGTTCAGCAGCCAGCCGAAGATGCGACGCGAGGAGCGCGCGTAGCAGGCTGCGGCGAGCAGCAGAAATGGCGTGGTCGGCAGCACCGGCAGGAAAAGGCCAAGCAGTCCCAGCAACACGAATAGCGTACCGAGCCCCACGAACAGTACGCGTATCGGAATGGAATGGCGATGGGGTCCCGCCTCATTCGTTCCGTGCTCCAAGTCATGCCTCCTTTCGAACCAAACGACCTGCCGGGGTGTCCATCGGTTTCCCGACCGATTTCAGGAGACTGTGATGCAGCGCGCCCAGGGCGCCACGCTGTTCGGCGTCATCGAGTTCCGGATGTGCCGTCTGGCAGCGCAGTCACACGGCTTCGACCCAGCGGATTTCCATGGGTTCGTCACGCTGGTGACGATGGCCGATGCCGGGATCGCGCGGCTGCAACAGGAGGGCTATGCCTACATGCGCCGAGTCCTGCTGCGGAAATCCATGCCTTGAATCCACGGGAGTCTGATCTATTTTTAATGGGTAACAGGGTAACGAAGGAGGCAATCATGCTGCACGAGTCTACCGATATCAACCGGCTGCTCCAGGAGCCGGCTACCAATCCCGATTTTCCCCATGCCCCACTGGAATGGACGCCTGATGAAGCGAAGCGAATCGCTGGCGAAGAAGGGCTCAAACTCACGAATGACCACTGGGAGGTTATTCGGGCGCTACAGAACTACTATGCGCAACACGCCGACGACACCATCATCAATATGCGCGACCTGCACGACGCGCTCGATGAGTGCTTCCACGACAAAGGCGGACTGAAGTTCCTGTACACCATTTTCCCGGGTGGTCCCATCGCACAGAGTTCCCGCCTGGCCGGGCTGAAGGCACCGTATATCGCCGTCGACCCACACTTCGGCAGCGTGGCCTAGCGTCGTGCATCCCGGCGCGACGCGCGCCGGGCCCAGGAATTCAGCGATGGCCTGGCGCGCTGGGCGGTACGGCGGCGTTTGGGCATGAGAATTCCAGCCGTGAGTTGATCTACCGCAATGACAAGGGCAACGAGGTGAAACGTCTTCCGTTTCCCCCGCAGCCAAACGCTGCTGGCGCGGTAGGTTTATTGAAATCAGGCGGCAGGCTATTTGAGATTGCTGGAAGTGAACAGAATCACCTTGCCGCCGACGAAGCTCACCTTGACGGAGCGCTTCTCGTTGCCCCATTCGCAGTTGCGTATGCCCAGTACATCGTCGCACCGCTCAGGTGAACCAATCAGGGCGGTGACTTCCTCGAACGTCATGCCCGTGTCGATCTTGCTGTAATTCTCCAGCGTGAGCTTGCTGCAGCCGAGCATCAACAGCAGAATGCTCATGGTCAGAGCGGTTCGGATTTTCATGCGATCTCCCAAGTTGAAAAGCTACAGGATACAGTCGGTTCGCAGTTGCCGAATAAACGTGTCACTGAACAGCAACTCCGGCGTCCCGCCCCCATCCCCTGGTGTGGCTTCTATAGTGTAACGATCGGTTAGAGTTGGAGGAACGACATGGCCAGGTGGATCTTCGAACCCGGACACACCGCTGCAGAATTCGCGGTCCGGCATATGATGGTTTCGCACATGCGCGGCCTCTTCAAGAATGTACACGGCTTTATTGATTTCGATCCGGACAGGCCCACGGACGCCGCGGCCGTCGAGGCCGAGATCGATACGGCTGGCATCTGGACCGGCGACGATGCGCGCGATGCGCACTTGCGTGCAGCGGATTTTCTGGATGTGGAAAAGTACCCGACCATGAGCTTCCGCAGCGGTGAGGTCCGGTACGCCGGTGAGGCCGACTACGAGGTCTCGGGCACTCTTGACCTCCACGGGGTGAAACGGCCCGTGGTCCTGACAGCACGCTACCTCGGGCGATGGCAGTGCCCTTATTGGGAAGGCGACCGGGACCTGGGACCAGCGATCCGCATCGGCTTCACCGCCACCACGACAATCAACCGCCACGACTTCGGCGTAAGCTGGAATGCGCCCATGGACCAAGGTGGCATAGTCGTCGGGGACGAGGTTGCGATCACACTCGACGTCGAGGCCATTCTCGAATCCGATATGCAACGGATTGCCGCGTCGGCCTGATGCAGGCCTAACGACCGAAAAGACCGAAGGAAAGAACTCGGCAAGAGCCGCGCACGGCTATGCGTGAACGGCTCAACTCCAACTACTGCTAGTGGATTTCCAGCCTCTTCGTCATGCTGGACGGCTTCTTCGGCAGGGTCAGATGCAGCAGGCCGTCGGCATACGAAGCGTCCGCACCGTTCTCTTCGATTTCAAGCGGCAACTGGACGGTACGGCTGAATTTGCCAAACGAGCGTTCGTTGCACCACTCCTTGGCATTCTCGACCATCTTTTCCTGTTTAGCCTCAGCGCTGATGGTGATCTGATTGCCTGCGATGCTGATATCGATGTCCTCCTTCTTGACGCCTGGAAGCTCCGCCGTCACCAGATACGCATTGTCCAGTTCCTGGACCTCGACAGGAATCGCCGGCTCCTGCCAACGCATCACTGACCGAAGACTCGTCGGAACAAGATCGCGCACCATGTCCTCGAAGGGATCCAGGCGGCGCAGGTGGAACGGATCGAAACGTGTAAGGTTCGCCATGATGACCTCCTCACTATGAGATGAAAAGCATAGGCACGATGCCTACACATATAAGTATGGCGACGGCCGAAGCCTTTTCAAGGCTGGAAGCGGATTGGAGCCACGCGGGCTACCGATAAGAAATCACCGAGATTTCCGACGTAAGTGGATGAAATGACGGAGCCTAACCAGAGGACGTGATTTCGCTTTTGATAAGCCTGTGCGGCCCATAAAAGATCCGTATGCACGCGTTCCAGATGTGCCTCCCTCGCAGCACGGAGCCACGAGAAACGGGACAGCCTGCGCCGTCCCGTTTCGCTTGCGCGGCCCCTGCCGGATCAGGCTGCCTTCGCGATCGGCATGGTCTTGACCAGCTTGCGGATCTCCTCGCGCAGTTCCGGCGTATCACGCTCCTTGTGAACCGCGACGGCATGCTGGACAGAGGCTTCGATCAACTCGGTTTCGCTGTCCGCGGAAATCATGACCGTGCAGTTCATCTCGCTCGGATACTCCCTGCAATCGATGTACTTGCGTTCCATGGTGACCTCCTTCGCTCGTCTGAAAGCGCTTCGCTTCGGCACGATCGAAGCGCATGGCGAGCCCTTCCTGTATAGCAGAACAGGAGGGAAGCGCCCGGATGGCGCGCACGACGGTCGCCCGAATGACTAAGATGCTGATAGGACAACTGAATATTCACCGGAGGAACAGCGATGAACTACAAGGTCAGCCTGCTCATGAGCCAGTTCGTTACCCACAACGTCAAGCATTTCATCGTCAGCAAGCCGGAGGGATTTTCCGTTGTTCCCGGCCAGGGGGTGGAGCTGGCAATCGACCGCCCCGGCCTCAGCTCGGAGGGCCGGCCCTTCACGCCGACCGGGCTGGCCGACGACCGCGTGCTGGAATTCACGATCAAGGGCTATGCGGACCACCCCGGTGTGACGCGGGCGCTGCACCAGCTGGAACCGGGTGCCGAGCTGCTGATGTCCGAGCCCTTCGGCACCATCAGCTACCAGGGCCCCGGCGTGTTCATTGCCGGCGGCGCCGGAATCACGCCCTTCCTGGCCATCCTGCGTAGCCTGGCACGGGCCGGAGATCTGGGCGGCCAGACCCTGATCTTTTCCAACAAGACCCCGCGCGACGTGATCTGCGAAAAGGAGCTGCGTCACCTGCTGGCCGAGCGCTGCATCCTGACCTGCACCGGCACCGATGCGCCCGGCTATGCGCACCGCCGGGTCGATCGCGCTTTTCTGGAGGAGAAGATCCAGGACTTCAAGCAGCAAAAGTTTTATGTCTGCGGTCCGCCTCCTTTCATCGAAGCGGTCAACGGCGCGCTGTCGCAGTTGGGCGCCCGCACGGAAAGCCTGGTCTTCGAGCGCTGAGCCGCGCGCATGCCTGATCCTGCCGGTATCCAGGTACTGCTGTGGCTGCTTGCAGCGCTGCTGATCGTGGCCGGTTTCGCCGGCTTGATCCTGCCCGCTGTCCCCGGCATTCCACTGGTGTTTGCCGGGCTGGTGCTGCTGGCGTGGGCGGACAACTTTGTCTATGTCGGCTGGATCACACTCGCCCTGCTCGGCCTCCTCGCGCTGTTGAGTTACGGTATCGATTTTCTGGTGGCTGCGCTGGGTGCGAAGAAATTCGGCGCCTCGCCGAGGGCGGTGACCGGTGCAGCGCTGGGCGCGGTGGCCGGTATTTTCTTCGGCCTGCCCGGCATCGTGCTGGGGCCATTCGTGGGGGCCGTCATCGGCGAATTCAGCCGCCGAGCTTCGACTGCGGCAGCGGCCCAGGCGGGCTTGGGGGCGACATTGGGTCTGCTGTTCGGGACCTTGCTCAAGATTGCTCTCGCTTTCACGATGCTCGGGATATTCGTGCTGGACCGCCTGTTTTAGTTTCCCTTCGATCCCCAAGAACCACCGCTTACGGCTTGTTTCCGTAAATTTCTTTTTCTGGGGTAGTAATTAATTACTTTCTGCGGCACACTTTTGAACCGGAGACATTCCGCCTTATATGTGCACGGCTCCAGAACTTGCACGGCGGAAAACCGGAACTTTTCTCCCGCTTTTTCGTTTAAGCGGGAGAAGCACCCGGAGATTTCCGGGTGCTCGTTCAGTCAACCCCCAGAAATAAAAAGAAGCAGGGAGGTCGTCATGAAGAAAATAACCGGTCGCTCTTTGGAACACATCGACCGTACCGCACAAGGCATCGAGCTGCCCTTGGCAGCGATGCAAGCCATGTTCATGACTTCTATTGAGCCCGCCCACCGCGCGATTGAGCCCCAGGGAGGGAAATCGTGAGCGTAGAACTTGATATCTCCGATGTGCAGCCAGGCCAACCGGTTTGCGGGGGCGGCGACGGGAAGCAATGCTGCGTGCTGGTCGTGGATGACGATGCGGAGCTGAGGGATCTGCTCGTGCGCTACCTCCACAGCAATGGATTCGAGGCGTTCGCAGTGGGTGACGGTGCGGCGATGGAAGATCACCTGCTTGGCCGGCCGGCCGACCTGATCGTCCTCGATCTGATGCTGCCCGGCAAGGATGGCCTGGCCATCGCCCGGGAACTGCGTAGCAGTGGTAACGTGCCGATCATCATGCTGTCGGCGCACGGTTCGGACATCGATCGCATCGTCGGGCTGGAAGTGGGTGCCGACGATTACCTGGCCAAACCATTCAACCCGCGCGAATTGCTGGCGCGCATCCGCGCGGTGTTGCGCCGAAGAATGGGGAGCCCGCCGAAAGACGTCCCCACTGCCGCAGGGCGGCATCAGTTCGGGCCTTACCGGCTCGATATGCGCGCGCATCTGCTGGCACGGGATGACGAGGAAGTCCCGCTGACCACCGCGGAGTTCAAACTGCTGAGCCTGTTTGCCGAACATCCCAATCAATTGTTGACCCGCGACGTATTGATGAACATGCTCAAGGGCTATGAGTGTGCCGCGTTCGACCGCAGCATCGATGTGGCGGTAACGCGGTTACGGCGCAAGATCGAAGACAACCCCGGCGCGCCGCAGTTCATCCGCACCGTAAGGGGCGAAGGCTACCTGTTCACCCCGAACGGAAAGCTCAGGTAATGCTTATTCACAGACCCGTCACGCTGTTCGGCAGGACGGCGCTCACCATAGGCGTGGCGCTGGTATTGTTTCAGGTAGTCACGACCTTCGTGATTGCCTATTACATGATGATCCCCGTCGCCCTCCGCTCAGCGAACGATCTGACCAATTTCTTGCTGGTCGCTTCCCGCGACCTGTCGAAACTACCGGATAGCAGACGCGCCGAATACCAGGAGAAATTGAAGATGAAGACCGGCCTGGTGCTGGCTCCGGCACACGGCAATCTGCCCGAATCCACTGTGTATCTGCCGTTCGTGCTGTTTCTCGGCAAGGCGCTTGCGGAGCAGACGAAGCAGCCGGTGCAGACGGGTGCGGATCAGCGCGACGGAGCGCAATGGTATTGGGTCGATTTCATGTCCGGGAGCCAGCGTTTCCGGGTTGGCTTCTCCGAGCATCGTATCGGTGTCCATGCTCCGCCCGCCATTTTTCTCATCGTGCTCCTGGGCACCGTACTCACCCTGGTCTCCACGCTCGTCATGGCACGACGCCTGACTCAGCCTCTTTCTCAACTGGCGGCCGCAGCCAAGCGCATCGGCCAGGGGCGGAGCCCGGAACCCTTGCCGGAAGCCGGGCCGAACGAGCTCGTCACCCTGGTGCGGACCTTCAATCAAATGGCGCATCAGGTGGAGACACTGCTCGCCAACCGCACCATCCTGCTAGCCGGCATTGCACACGATTTGCGCACACCGATCACCCGCATGCGGCTGGCCCTGGAAATGTTGCCGCCGTCAGCCGATCCGGAGATGACCGAAAGTATGCTGCGCGCCATGAACAACATGACCCACCTGGTGAACCAGTCACTCGAATTCAGCCGCGGCGTCGGACAATACTCGATCGATGACGTGAATGTGGGTGATCTCATCGGGGAACTGGCGGAAGACGCGCGGCAGAGTGGCGCGGATATTCAATGGCAGCCGCCCCGGGATTGCGTGCGCCAGTTGCCACCGACGGCGCTGCGCCGCATTGTGGCCAATCTGCTCGACAACGCGGTGCGCCACGGCGGCGGGAAATCGATCGAGCTTGCCTGTGTATGCGAGGACAAGTGCCTGACGGTGAGTGTTGCCGATCGAGGGCCCGGCATCCCGACTGATGAACTGGAGGCGATATTCGAGCCTTTCTACCGCGTGGACAAGTCGCGAAACAGCGTGACAGGCGGCAGCGGGTTGGGCCTGGCAATCGCCAAACAACTGGCGGACAGCAACGATTGGCGGTTGACCATCAGGCCGCGCGAAGGTGGCGGTCTGGTGGCAAGTTTGCAGATACCACAATAAAAAGGTGGCGGGAGGGAGGACCGCCGCCGCAGGTCAAATCGTCTGCATTGTTATCGTTGTATTATTTGGCGCAATTGCTATCGCTCAATCCCAGCTTGCGCAAAGTGAAGCTCAGAGGGCCCGAGGATGAAGCTGTCGTGGATCTGCTGGACCCGATTCGTCATTCCTCGATTAATCCAACTTGATCTTGATCGACATGCGCTGTGCCTGACCTGCCGCGGCAGCACCAAGTTTCTCGCTGACGTGGAGAAGCGACTGTCCGACGGGTTGAGCGCCGGAAAAGTCTGGGAACGTATCCGTGGCAAACTGGCTATGGCAGGTTTGGCAGCTATCCACCAAGCGCGAATAATAGATGCGCTGCAGCTCATAGTCCTTGTGCAGTGCGGCCTCGCTCAGCTTCTTGGCGGTCATGTGGAACTGGCTGTCCAGCATGAGAAACTCCGGTGCCGCCGCTTTCATCAGATCCTTCTTGTCCTGTTCGGTCAGGCCGCGCTCGAGGATGAAGCTGTCGTGGATCTGCTGGGCCTGGGTGGCCACCAGGGAATGGTCGCCGACGACCAGGCCGTCGAGGATCTGCTTGGACGCCTGCTTCACCGACAGCATTTCCTCGGACAGCATCTGCTTCAGGCGGGGCGTCAGCTTCGGCCCGATCGGGTCGGGGTCCTTTGCGTCAACCGGATTGATCTCGAAAGCAGACATGATGGCCGCGGCAACGAAATACGCTGCGAAGGTTTTGTTTTGCTTGGCGTTCATTGCAGTCATTTCGTCATTCCTCGAATCCAGCTTGACCTTGATCGACATTGCGCTGTGCCTGATCTGCCGCGGCAGCGCAGAGGTTCACGCTGACATGGAGAAGCGTCTGTCCGATGGGCCGGGCGCCGGAAAACGCGGGGGAACTTGTCGGTAGCGAACTGCGTGTGACAGGTTTGGCAGCTATCCCCCATTCGTGAAAATAGAAGTGCTCCAGCTCATCGTCCTTGTGCAGTGCGGCCTCGCTCAGCTTCTTGGCGGTCATCAGGTGGCGGCCTGGCGGCAAGTTTGCAGATACCACAATAAAAAAGGCGGCGGGAGGAGGACCGCCGCCCCATATCGGACGTCTGAAGCGTTATCGTTATTATTTGGCGCAGTTGCTGTCGCTCACGCCCAGCTTGCGCAAAGTGAAGCTCAGGGGACAGGTGTTGGTAAAGGCGCTCTGGGCAAGACTCAGCCCCATGATTCCAGCCACCCATCCCCAGGCCGGGTTATGGTAGTGCATGAGCAGTACGCTGATTGCGACGCCAAGCCCCACAACCAACCGGATGATTTTGTCGACGGTCATATCGATATCCTTTTATGAATCAGTGTGAGTGGCCTTCCGGCTGGGCGCCGGAAAACGCGGGAAACTTGTCCGTAGCGAACTGCGTGTGACAGGTTTGGCAGCTATCCACCAGACGCGAATAATAGAAGCGCTGCAGTTCGTAGTCCTTGTGCAGTGCGGCCTCACTCAGCTTCTTGGCGGTCACGTGGAACTGCCCGTCCAGGGCGAGAAATTCCGGCGGAGCTGCCTTCGTCAGGTCCTTCTTGTCTTGCTCGGTCAGGGCCCGCGCCAGGATGAAGCTGTCGTGGATCTGTTGGGCCTGAGTAGCCACCAGCGAGTGGTCGCCGACGATCAGGCCGTCGAGGATCTGCTTGGAGGCCTGCTTCACCGACAACATTTCCTCGGACAGCATCTGCTTCAGGCGGGGCGTCAGCTTCGGTCCGATGGGGTCTGCCTCCTTCGCCTCGACCGGTTTGATTGCGAATGCTGAGATGATGGCCGCGGCAATGACATACGCGGCGAAGGTTTTGTTTTGCTTGACATTCATTTCGTTATTCCTCGATTAATCCAGCTTGACCTTGATCGACATTGCGCCGCGCAGATCGCCCGTTTTGTAGCCGCGTGCGGGATCGTGCGGGTACAGCTCGGACAGGCGCTTATCCACATCCGCGGGGACCTCGGCGCTGCCATGGCAGGTGAGGCACAGCGGTTCGACGCGGATGGCTTTCATGAAGCGAGCGTAGCGCACGCCGCCTTCGGTGACGACCTTGTAGCTGCTGGCGTCTTCCTTGCCGCTGGCAATCAGCGCCTCGAATTGATCGAGATTGGCCGCCTCGTAGGTATCGGGCATGTCCAGCGGATTGCGCGCCTGAGTCGAGACGCGCTTGATCGACCAGCCGGTGCGATTGGCGGTTTCTGCACCAATCTGGGCGGCCTTTTCCGAGCAGACCGAGAGGCTCGCTGCCGCTCCGTTCTTGGCCACCGATTCCTGCAGCGTGGATTTCAACTGCTTGGCATAGCCGCCGGCTACGGCCTTGACCTCTTCCACAGGCGGGGCGTCCGACGCCCAGGCGCTGAAGGTGAGCATGGTTGCGGCGATTGCCGTCAATGCAAAGCATTTCATATTATTTCTCCTCAGATTGTTGAAATACGGGACGCCCCGCCAGGGGCGTCCGTGACCAGAATCAATACTCAACCGGGAAGTCGCGCGAGATGTGCCAGTCCATCATGCCGTCCGACATGTAGCCGACCTTGTAGCCTTTTTTCGCCAGTTCGGTCGCCGGCGCCAGTCCCTGCGAGCCGAACATGTCGATGACGATGATTTCCTTGTCCTTCGAGATCTTGCCGAGCTTCTTGTCCAGATCGTCGGGACGGATATGCATGGTGCCGGGAATGTGACCCATGATGCGGTAGGCGATGTCGCTCTGCAGATCGAGCAGGACCACGTCGGATTTCTTGGCTTCCCAGATCTTCCGAATCTCGGGCGTGCTGTAGAACTTCACCTTCGCGGCCTTGGCCTCGGCCTCACCGCGCCGTACGTTCTTGGGATCGGCCCAATTCTGTTCCCAGGTGCGCAGGTACTGGACGATCGACCAGATCTGGTCTTCATTGAGCTTGTTGTCGAAGGTCGGCATCACGACCGGCGAACCGAGCTTCTGGGGCGGTCCGGCCTTGACGATCTCGAAGTGCTCATGGTCGCTGTGCAGCGACAGATAGGACTTCATCACGATCGGCGGGAAGCGTCCTTGCCCATCCATACCGTGGCACGAAGCGCAGATCCCCTCGAAGAGCTTCTTGCCGTCGCCGGCGTTCTTGCCGCTGATGCTTTTTATGCTATCCGCGATATAGAAGTCTGGCTTGTGCTTGGGGTCGATCGTATTCGGCGGAGCAATCTGCTCGTGGAAATCGTTCACTGCATATTCAAGCAGGGCGAAGGTGGGATCCTTCTTCCAGTCCACGTTGTACAGGGTGTGATGTCTTTCCAGATAGTTGAGCATGTCTGCGCGCGTAAGCTTCGTCTGCTCGATGCGCTTGAGCATATCCGGCCCGAGCACCTTCTTGATCCGGTCCACATAGGTCTTCTCGACATTCGGGCTTTCACCCTTCCTGATCAGGGCAGGGTTGGGATCGTACACGCGGCGCAACGGGCGGAAATAGAGCGCCATACGAAAGACCTGCTGCATTTCGAATGCGTCGCGCTCCTTTTCAAGAAGCAGGACCGTACCCAGTGTCAGGTGCTCCAGGGGGGTAAGCGTTTCCTGTTGGGGTGACGAGCTCATGGCGGCCGCCAGTTTCATTGGCGCAGGCGCGTCCGCCGCGAAGGCGGGCGCCTGGTACAGGAACGCTGCGGCAAGGGCAGCGGTGAGGATGTGATTCTTCTTCATTTTGATTCTCCTTTAAAACGATTGGTGGGTGTATCTGACTTCGTCGGTGCAGTCATTTCCTGGTTACGGGGCTGTCTTGTTCAGGGCTTCGATCGTCTTCGTCGCCGCGATGTGATCGGGGTTGAGGCTGGCCATTCCTCCTTTGGGAATCCGGGCCCCGCTCGACATCATGAAGCCCATCAGGTCGCCTTTGGTCCGTCGCTCATCCTTGATCTGGGCAATCAAATCGCGGTCGAGCAAGACTTCGACCTCGCGCCGGGCACGATTGATTTCTTCGGGTGCGGCTTTGGCCTCGATCAGCTTCGCAAGCGGTTCCCAACGATGCGCCAGCTCGGAACGGCTCGCTGGCGGAATCAACTCGGGAGTCTCCTTGAGGGTCTGCATCACCCCCAGCGCCAGTTGGGTGTGCGGGCTCAAGGCGTCTTCATAGTCCGTCTGCCAATCCGTGTCCGGCGTCGCCGGGCCGATCGCCGGCCCCATGCAGCCCGTGGTGGCGAGCATGAGCGTGCTGGCCAGCGCTACAGACAGCGCGGTCCTGCGTAATAATTCGCGTGGCTCCATCCTCTGTTCTCCTTTCGTGATCAAACGGTTCGGCTCAATGCTGGTAGGTGAACTGCAGCGTCGCCAGGTTGGTTTCGAAGCTCACCTTGGTCGGCGGGCCCACGCTTGCAGTCATGTCGTTCTTGAAGCCGTGGCTGAGAGAGAAGGTCAGCGAGGAAAACTTGGAGACCTTGGTGGTCACGCCCGCCGACAGATGGTGTTCGATGATGGCGGTGATGCCGGCGTTGTTGTTGATGTCCCGCTCGTCGATCGGCGATTCGCCGTAGTTGTAGCCGGCCATCAGGTCGACTGCATCCGACAGCTGGTATTTCGCCCCCAGCGAAAACAGCAGCTGGTCGTCCCAACCGTAGGCAAGGATCTTGTTCTTCGCGGGAGTCGGGCCGACCAGCGTGGCGGTGGTCCGCACGCCGCTGTAGTCGAGCCACTTCAGGTCGGCTTCCAGCAGCAGTCTGTCCGTGGGGCGGTGGGAAATCCCGATCGCGACGGTCTGCGGATCCTCGAATCCGAGGCTCCACTTGCCGTCATCCATGTTCCATTCCAGATCCTCGGTGTAGGACTTGCTGGTGTAGGAGGCACCGAAGTTCGTGCGGGCGCTGATCCGGTAGATCGTTCCCAGAACGAAAGACCCGCCATAGGCCACATCGGACGGGAAGTTCATCGATTTAGGCGGCATGGTGGACGTGTCGAAGTTCTTGATCGACATCGCGTTCGCCACCAGGCTCAGATTGAGACCGACCGACAGGTCGTCGTTGACTCGATAGGCCGCGGCAGGGCCGATCCGCAGAGACATCCGGTTGGCCACGATCGCGGCGTTGGGGCCGCTCCCATTTATTTTGAAAGCCGTACTCGGGAAGTCCACGCCGCCGCCGGAAATCGGGTAGGCGCCGACGCCGATGGTGAGGTCGGGACCGAATTTTTCGCTCTGGAATGCGAAGCCGCCCGTCGCCATGACGTAGGCCTCGCTGTCGCTGTCCACCCCGTTCATGCTCCGCATGGGGTTGAGCACCGCCAGGTTCATGTCGAAACGGGTTTTCTGGTCGCCCATGTTGACGTAGGCCAGTCCGGCCGGATTGCTGAGCGCCGTGGTCACGTCCTGCGGCGTGGCCACCACCGCTCCCGCCATCGCATGGGAAATGCCGCTATACCCGATCATCTGGTCACCGCTGTTCGCAAACGCCGCACCCGATACGAGCATGCCGGCGCAGACTACTGCTTGATTGATTCTCATCGCACCCCTCCTCCTTTTTGGTTGGCAAAAAACCCGGTTCTTCGCGAGAACCCGGCAATTTCCGGCCCTTCGTTATTCATATTTAAGGCAACGTTAAGGCATGCCTGCCACACGCAGATTTCCCGAATGAAACAGTTCGGTGACATTTGGTTACAGTGCTTGGGAGAGGGCGAGTGGGTGCTGCGGCGCGGGCGGAGCCGTGCGTCATCGCAGCGCGCCTGTCAGCGGCGAAATAACTGGGGGCGCCAGGAATTGCGGTCCCGCCCTGACCGTAGACGGGTCAGCAGCGGCCCCGGAATTCAGCCCTCGACCCGGTTCCTGCCGTTGCGCTTTGCGCGATAGAGTGCATCGTCCGCGCGCCCGAGCAGGGCCGCAGCCAACTCGCCTCCCTGGTACACGGCCATGCCAAAACTGGCGGTCACCTGACCCGCCCTGCCGAACATCGCCTGCTCCAGGGTATGTCGAATCTTCTCTGCGACCACCCGTGCGCCAACCGCGCCAGTTTGCGGCAGCAGTACCGCGAATTCTTCGCCCCCCCACCGCGCCAGCGTGTCGATATTGCGCAACTGGCTTTGCACCAATTGCACGACCGCCTTAAGCACGATATCGCCCTGGCTGTGGCCCCAGGTGTCATTGACCTCCTTGAAGCGGTCGATGTCGAACAGCAGAACCGAGAACGGCGTCAGCGGGGCACTGTCATGGCGCTGCTGCTGGGCGAGAAGCCGTTCCTCGAAACGGAAACGGTTGGCCGCGCCGGTCAGCGGATCGGTCGCTGCAATCTGCTCCAGTCGCGCCGCTTTGCTTTCCAGCATGCCGATGATTTCGCGCAGTTCCTGTTCGTGATGGCGCATCAGATCGGCCCAGCGGCTGTATGCCACGCCGATCAGGTCCTTCTGGGTCACGATGCCGACCACGTTCCCGCCGGGCTCCTCGACCACCAGCCGTTTGAAATGCCTCTGGCGCAGGGTCTCGAGCGCCTCGCCCACTGTCAGGTCGATGGAAACGGTGTGGAGCGGTGCAGACATGTGGCGCGCCACCGGCTCGTTCAGCGGTACCTCGTTCTGCAACAGGCGGATTGCGTCATAGGTCGTGACGATGCCCACCCGTTTGCCCGACTTGACCACGATTACTGCGTCGTCCAGTTCGACGAGGTTCGGCAGCACCTCGCCCAGCGGGGCGTCATGCCGCGCCTGCTTGATCTCGTGCCGGCGCAGCAGGTCGCGCAGGCACTGGCGCTGGAGTATCAGTTGCGGGTCGAGGCTGCTGAGAATGTCGGTGTTGGAGACGATGCCGTACAACCCGCCCGAGCCATCGACCACTGCAGCGTAGCCATGGCTGTTCTCAAAGGCATCGAGCACATCCAGGATATTCTTGCCTTTGGCAATGCAGGAAAGCCGGTGATACCCCACGTCCTGAATCGCGATATCGAGGCTGGGCAACGCAAGGCGCAAGCGCACCAGGTCGGGTGCGGTGAGCAGACCGAACCCGCCGGACGCTTCTTCGACAACGATCGTGCGCAACTTGCAGCGCGCCATCTGCTTGAGCGCAGCGCTCACGGGGGCATCCTCGCGGACGCTTACGATGCCGGTCGTGGCTAGTTCGTCGATCTGCGGAAAAAGCATCGCCCCACCTGTGGACCTCCTGCCGCCAATTTCCTCATTTTAAAACGGGGGGCCAACCGGCGGCGCGAGTCCGCGGAAAACCCCTCAGGACCGAAGCGCGATTCCCAGTAGCAGGGTCGTATCGGTTTCCGGATCGGACAGGCCGTGCTTCAGCCCGATATCGATGTCGAAATTATCACGGACGGCATAGATCGCGCCCAGCGTCAGGAAACGCGTGCTCGCACTGACCGATGGATCTGCCGAGGTGAAACGCCCCAGGTCCGCGACCAGCTTCAGCTTGTCCGTGGCCATGCGGGTCAGCGCGGCGGAAGTGTGGTGGATCACATCGCGCTCGCCGTGGATATTGCGGTTCTGCAGATAGCCGAGATGGAGATGAGCGCCCCACTGCTCCGTCTCGTACGAGGTGATGAGGCTCACGCCGGCGTTGAATTTCCCGGCGCCAAGGCCTTTCGTTTCATCGCCGGTTGCGAAAGTCGCCCCCGTTTTCAGCGCCAGGCTCAAACGGTCCTGCTCGAAAAAGCGCCATTTGGCATCGAGACCCACGTCACCCAGCCCATCCTCCCTCGTCGTCTCTCCGTTTTCCTTGGAATCGGTGCGCCCGTAGGGAAGCGTCAGCATCAGGTCGAGATTGTCGAGCGCGCCGTAGGAGACCGTCGCCGCAATGTCCGCAGCATCGTATTCGGCGTCCGCCACCTCGTCGTGCCCCAATTCCGTCGTGAGTTCGAGTTGCCAGTTGCCCAGTCCCTGGGTGCCCGTGTCCTCGGTAATCAAGGGATGTGCGGCAAAGCCAGGCGCGGTGGGCAGCACTGCCAGGACAAAAAAAACGCTGCGCCAGCCGTGCGGACTTTTTCTGCTCATGATGATTCTTCTCCGTTTGGTACAACCCACCGCGAAAACCAGCGAGGGTTAATCTATCGTTGTTGCCGTTCCACCCGTCAAAGGAAGAGGATGCGAACAGCGGGCAGAGCATCTGCTCGTTTCTGATGCGTTCGGCGAGCTCCACGTCCAAAAGAGGCGGGGTTCTTGTTCGACTAGATCTGCATCAACGCCGATGGATTCGTATTTCTCCAGGAAGTTCATCGCCATCTTGCCGATGCCGTGTCCATCTCCCGGCTAAACCCGCGGCTCAGATTAGCGCTGGATTCATCGCCCCCCATGTGGGTCCAGACAGGCGCCTATCGGTGTAGAAGCACCTGAAACTACCTTGTTCGTCGGCTTTCTCACAATTGCGGATCGCGCGCGCCAGTTCCACGCCGGCCAACAAAACCAGCGCAGGATGTATATGTTTTTGGGAGCTGTCAAGCGGGAGCCGCTCATTGGCTTCGCTCAGAAAGCATGCAGCGAATTCGTTCGTCGCGTGCGGCCGGACCGGGTGGCAACCCCGCTAGCATAGGTACCACGTTCCCTTGAACTATCGGGGACCGGCTCTCTCCAACGGGCTACCCGTTTTGTGGAGGAGCCTGCATTGCAGATTTCCTGGAAAGACTCCATTTACCAGCAACGTGAGGAACTGGCGCGCAGGCTGCGCGAACCCCTGGAACAACTGGCCGGGCGTTGCACCCCTGCATGGGACGACTGTGCTGCGCTCGACTCGATTCTCGTGGAAAACTTCTCCGGCATTCCGCATTGCTCTGTCCTCTACTGCGTGAACATGGACGGGATCCAGATCTGCAACAATGTCGGCCCGGCGGGAATCGTGCCGGGCTATCTGGCGAGTGATCGCTCGCAACGTCCTTATATGCAGGAAGAGATGCCGAACTGGGGATTTCTCCTCTCGGATGCCTACATCGGGCAAAGCGAACACCGTCCTTCGCTCACGGCGCTGCAGGTGGTGCAGCGGGATTCTCTGACGATCGGCTATCTTGCGGCCAACTTCGACTTGCGCAATCTGCCGGTAACGTCCGAACTCTACGATGAGCCGGGCAACTGGCGCCAGATCAAAGGCGACCCGGCGATCCGCGGAACGGTGTTCCAGCAAGCCCGGGTGGAAAGCCGGATGGATGGCAATCTGGAACAGGCGCTGTCCATCCTGGAGGAACTGCTGACGGAGCGCGGCGTGTTTCAATGCCAGATCCATTTTTCCAGCAGCCTGGCGACGATCTGGACGCTGGACGACCCGTTGCGCTATCGCATTCTGGACCACGAGGCACTGAGCGATCCGGACATCTGCCTGGTCTACCCGCCGCGCGCCTATCCGCCCGATGCCGCGATCAAGCCCGACGAGATCGGGCGCATCCTGAATACCCTGCAGGTCCTGCGTGTCACCGATCCGACGATCTATCTGCGCGTCGCTTCGATCAACGTTTTCAACGGCATGGTGAGTGCGACTTTTTCCTGCGACGGCTCACACTTTATGCCGCACGACGAGTTCCTGGCGAAGGACATATCGTTCTGGTTCTGACGGCGTCAGCCCGCCATTTTCCTATTTTTCTGGCTGAAATGCCCGACGCGTCACGCCATACAGAACCCAGAGCAACAGCAGCGGCATGACCAAGGTCTGCAGCAGGAAAATCACGATGAGCTTGATGATGTTTTCTGTCGCCTGCTCCGCCGCGTGTTTCAGGTATTCAAAGCGCAACTTGACGTCACCATTCTGTGACCACCAGCCCTTCATTCTTTCCAGCACGCCTTGGCCCTCGCTGGCGGCAACCGCTGGCGGGTTCAACTCGCCAATGCGGTCCGAGGTCATATCGATGACCTGCTGGCTTGCCGAATAGTCGGTGGCCATGAATTTCTGGAACAATTTCTCGCTTCCGATCGCCACCACCGCACCGCAAACCGAGCCCTCAACAGAACCACCAATAGCCGCGTCAACCAGCCCGAGACCGACTGCATGCGGAGATAGAAGAATGCCCAGCCTGCCAACGCGAGCGACAGCAACAGGGAAACCATCCAGTAGCTGCCAATGCTGATGAGCACCTTCTGAATGCCGAATGAGACACTTGCGATCAACATCAGGTCGGAAAACTGTTCGATCAGATCATTGACCGGATCGAGCACCTGCCCGGCGGTAAAAATCACCCCGATACCTGCGGGTTCGACCGCGACCTCGGTCCCCTGCACGGCTGAAATGATCGCGTTGGGTGCCCTGGCCGACGCGAAGCTGAGCAATGCTCGCTTAAGACCTGCATCGACCTGTTGATTGGCAGCTGAATCAAGCGGCACGAGCCAGGCATAAACCACCATGATTGCCACGACCGCCGCCCAGGCAAGCCGCTGCACGAACTGCAGGTTAGAAGCCTTTATTCGAGTTGTTTCCCATGTGTCTGGATAGGCCATCGAGCCTGTCCATTCGATTTCTTATTGATCGCCGCCTCGGATCGGTTTAATCGACGGCAGGCAAGCCCCGGGCAGATTACATCGAAACATGGCGGTGCGGCTCACTATATCGATACAAGCCCGTGACCGGACGAGGGTCTATAAAGAGTGTATCGGCTGTCAGGAAGGACGAGACATGGCCAATCCATTCGTACACATCGAACTGCAAACCCGGGACCTTGCCAAGGCCAAGGATTTCTATTCAAGGCTTTTCGACTGGAAGCTCGAAGACGTCCCCGTATCCGGCGCAGGCATGCCCTACACCATGATCAACGTCGGCGAGGGCACTGGCGGTGGCATGTTCACGAACCCGGACCCGAGTATTCCGCCGCACTGGCTCGCCTACGTCGGCGTGGATGACATCAGGGCTTCCACCGCCAGGGCGCGAGACCTGGGCGCTACCGTGCTGCAGGATGTGATGCAGATCGGCGACTTCGGCTGGCTCAGCGTGATCAGGGATCCCACGGGCGCCGTGATCGCCATGTGGCAACCGAAGATGGCGGCATAGCGCGTCAAGACTCAGGTCGAACCCAGGGAGCAACCGGCACCCCTTCCGGGGTGCCCGACCAGGAGTAATGATCATGAACAGGATGAGCTACGCACCGCTGCTTGCAGCGCTTCTGCTTCCCGGGTGCGTCGTGGCGCCGGCACCTGATTATGTGGTGGCGCCGGCCCTGCCGGTTATTGTCGAGCTGGACGTGGTGCCCTACTACCACGGCGGTTTTTTCTACTACTACCACCATGACGATCATCGCTGGAGCTATTCACGAGACAAGGCGGGCCCCTGGAGAGATCTGCCCAAGGACCGCTATCCCAGGGAGATCCGGTATAGGGACCATGATCGCGGTGACGGTGATCGCGGCCAGGGCCGTGGTCGCGATGATCGAGGCTACCGTCGTTGACAGGTTTGCTGCTTTGGGCAGCAAGCTCAGGCCGCAAGGCGACAGCCGGCCCTGCAATGGCCTGTGGCGCCCGAATCTGTCCCGGTTAACAGACAGAAAATGTCTTTTCGCGACAGTGACTTGCCTGCAAGCCCACTTTTGGCGTCGCCACCACGCGACAAAAAGAAGCCCCGCCACGGGCAGGCCTTGCATCCAGGCTCATGAAAAACAAGGGATATCCTGCGTTGGCATACTCCGTGCGTTAGAAGCTTTGGCTTGTCTGGACGAAAGCCGTTATCCAAACTTCTATGTACACAAGGAGTATCAAATGAAGCACTATGCCCAGCAGGTTCGCGCCAGACTTTTGACGGTGATCATGGCCGGTGTGGCCGGGATCGGCCTCGCCTCCGCTGCCACGGCTGCAGGAGTGAGCGCAGGTGCCAACGCCAGCGTCGGTTCCGGCGCTCAGGCGGCCGGCGTTACGGCGGAGGAGCACATGAGCACCTCGGGTAGCGCCAACAGCAATGCCCAGTGGCAGGACGGGGCCACCCAGGGCGCTGACCGCGCCACGGATCGCACGGGCACGTACGGCGCCGACATGAAGCAATCGGGCGGAGCGGTCGTCGAAGCGACCGGCAAGGCGTCCGTGAAGGGTAAGCGCTGAACACCTACCAGGCACGCGTGGTCGCAACACATCCCGAGCTGTAAGAATCGATTTCCGGTTCGGGTGCATGCCTGGTTCGGGATCAGGGGCGGGGCATAGGCCCGCCCCGACTTGTGATAGTCAGGCTCCGAACAGGCTTCTGGCTACGATAATCAGCACGAACACCACGAACAACAGAATCAGGCCCAGGCCCAGCAACTGGAATATGCCCAGTGCACCGTTCTGGCGGCGGCGTATCGCAGATTGGGCTGATGGGAATTTGTGAGCCGGCATGATGGACTCCTCATTTCATGCATACCTTTTTCTTAGCGCATGGACGCATGAATTGCCAATGTCCGCCACTGCTGTCTCAGCGTGGCCCTGCCCCTTCTTGCCGATGTCATTCGGTTCTCGACGGAGGCAGACTGACCAGGACAGCGCCTCCCTCTTTCTTGTCCACCACCAGGGCGCCTTTTTTATGCGCGTCGTCCAGGATCTTTCCAAACGCGCTGTAGCCGTATTGCGACTCGCTGAAACCGGGGCGGATCCGCTTGATCGTGTTCTTGATCAGCGACGCCGAAATGGCGCCCTCTCCGCCACGCTCTGCCACCAGTTGCTCCAGCGTGCGCACCACGATTTCGATTGCGCGATTTTTCTTGTCTTCCGGGCTCGGCTCGGCCTTGACCACGGCACCGTTCTCCTCCGCAACCGGCGCGGCTGCCGGGCGACCCCGGCGCCGACTGGTCGCCGGCGTCTTGGGCGCCATGGCGCCTACCGCTTCTTTCGCCGGCTTCGCAGCCGGCTTCGCGGTCGGCGGCTTCTTCGCCGCCTTGCCCGCTGTCTTCAACTGCACCAGGTCTTCGTAAAAGATGAACTCATCGCAGTTGCTGATCAGCAGAGACGACGCCGAGCCACGCACCCCGACGCCGATCACGCTCTTGCCGTTTTCCTTCAGCTTGGAGATCAGCGGCGAGAAATCCGAATCCCCGCTGATAATCACGAAGGCATCGATATGCGCCTTGGTGTAGCAGAGGTCGAGCGCGTCCACCACCATGCGGATATCCGCCGAGTTCTTGCCAGACTGCCGCACGTGCGGAATCTCGATCAGTTCGAACGCCGCCTCGTGCAGGTCACGCTTGTATTCCTTGTAGCGGTCCCAGTCGCAGTAGGCCTTCTTCACCACGATGCTGCCCTTCAGCAGCAGCCGCTCGAGCACGGGCCGGATCTTGAACTCGGGAAGATTGCCCTCCTTTAGCCCGATGGCCACGTTTTCGAAATCGCAGAACACGGCGAAGTTGTGAGTCTCTGGTGCAGCCATGCTTGTCTCTCCGAATGTTGATACGCAAGGTGCGGGGGCCGGCTCGCCCACCGCTTGAGCCGCCATCGCCCCGCGCGGCCATTGTCCCACTCTAGCGTCAGAACGCGACGCACGGTCAGCGATGCGATGCGCGGGGACCACGAGCCGGAAACTCAGCCGCCGTGCGCCCTCCCCGCCCGATACGCCGCCAGCAGTGCCGCCTTGAGCGCCGGCTCCGCGTCCCAGTCGCGCGGCCCCAGAATCGGCTCGACCGCCACCCGCACCGCGCGCCAGTCGCGCGCCTCGCTCATGTCCGCCGCGAACCGGCTCCAGTCGAGCTGCCCGTCGTGGCAGCTGCGCACCGCGGCGCCCGTCGCGTCCGAGAACTCGATCTCGTGCGATTCGAGCACCTCGTAGAGGTACGAGTAGGGATCGATCCCCGCATCGCTCGCGAGCAGCCGGTGGAAGTCCGGCACCGCACCCGGCTCGCCGAGCAGGCGGTCGAGGTCGATGACGGAATCGAGTTCGTGGGTCTCGCCCTTGAACGAGAAGGAGACGCGCGCGCGGACGGTGTTGTCGCTCATGTTGCTCAGGAAGGTTCGCTCGGTCCCGACTGCCCGGGCTGGATTCGCATTTTCGCCGATTCCGCTATTGGGCGAGCTTGTCGACCTTCCTGTACATCCAGCCGCCCGCATAAAGTGTCACGCCGAGCACCACCAGCAGGCCGATGCGCACCAGCGGCGCGGCATGCGCAAGGTCGAAGAGCATGACCTTGGCCGCCGAGGCGCCAAAGATGAGCAGCGAGGACTTGCCGAGCAGCTTGTCACCGGCACGGAAGGCGAGCGCGAGGCAGGCCAGTGCCACCGCGCCCCACGCGAGCGAGACGGCGAGGCGGCCGTCGAGGATCTGCACGGCCGCACTCATCATCGCCACGTGGCCGAGGTAGAGTGCAAGCGTGGCGAAGGTATCCAGTGCCGACATGCGCCTCACCAGCGCGTAGGCGACATACAGCGACGCCGCGTACAGCAGCGCAAGCAGCTCGTGCGCCGGCACCTCGCCCATGCCGGCACCGATCACCACGCGCTGGTAGTTGAGCGCGAAGATGACGACGACCAGCGCACGGACCGGCCATCCCAGCGACGCGATCCCGTCGCGCGAACGGAGGTAGAGCCCGAGCGCCGGCAGCAGCAGCAATGCGACCCAGGGCGCGGCGGACGCCGGCAGCAGTTCCATGTAGCCCGCATGGAAGATCGCGAGCGCGGCGTAGGCGCCCACCAGCGTCGAGCTTGCCGGCAGCGCGCCGAGCAGGCGGCGCGCGACGAGATGCGCCCCCAGCAACGCCGCCATGCTGCCGAGCGCGATCCACGGCGCCAGCGCCGGGACATGGCGCTCGAGCAGCCAGTACTGCAACGCGTAGAAGATCAGCAACAGCGGCAGGTGCGCGAGCGCGTCGTCGTTCGTCATCACCCTTCGATGGCGTACCGAGAAGC
>JANJWF010000059.1 GCA_024709685.1 Thiobacillus sp. | reverse complement strand
GGCTTCATTCCCTTTTCGATCCACAACGTGTACCTCGGCTCGATCGCCGCCGATGTCTCCACCCTCGGGGGGCGCAGTGCGGGTCGCACGCCGCTGGAGTGGGCGCTTTACGGCGCCGGTTTCGTCGCCGCCGTGGTCGCGATCGTCACGCTCAACCGCCTGGCACGCCGGGCGCTGGCCCGCTATGAAGAGAAAGGCGAGATCGAGGAGGACCTGCCGTGAGCTGGATGAAATGGCTGCCCTGGCGCTTCGTCGTGCGGCATGTCGCGCGCCGCCAGGGTTTTCTGGACCCCATCGCCCTGCTCGCCCGGCTGCACAGCTTTGCCCAGCCTTCCGAGGTGGGCGAACCGATCGAGCTGCTGCGGGCCGGCGTGGTGTTCCACGCCCGCGGCCTGATCAACAGCCGGGTCATCCAGCACAACCTGGACTGGGTCTGGCCCTACTGGATCGAGCGCCAGTTCGATCCGTACGACGTGTCGTTCATCCCGCGCGCCTTTTCCATCACCCACATCAATCTCACCCACCGCAACTGGACCGCGGTCGGCTACCCGGATTGCCAGGAGCTGCCGATCGTCGATCCCCGCGGCCTGCTGACCCCGCTCCTCGACGGCTGGTCGCTGGACGGCTGGCTGATGGCCGAGGACGGGCGCGTCCTGCTTCCCTCGCGGGCCACCGAGTGCACGCAGCGGCAGGACATGGACGCCGGGGTGCGCATCACCACCGAAACACAGACGGATGGACTGGCCCTGACGAGCAGCGCCTGGGTCGAAGTCGACTCGGGCACCCCGGTCTGCAGGCTGCGCTTGCAGGCGCGCAGCGACGCTGCCGCCTGGCTGGTGCTCGCGCTGCGCCCGGCAAACCCGGAGGGCATCAGCTTCATCAACCAGGCCAGCCTCTCGACCGCGCGCGATGCCTGGACGATCGACGGCACCCGCAGGGTCGAATTCGACACCGCCGCCGCGCGGCATCATGTCTCCGATTACCGCAACGGCGACGTGTACATCCATCTCGGAGACCGGGACGACCAGACCGAAGGCCGCTGTGACGTGGGCATGGTCACTGCCGCGGCGCTGTTTCCGGTCAGGGCCGGCGAACCGGCCGCCATCACCGCGTCCATCCGGCTCGCAGCGCCGGAACCGCTCGCCGCCGGCGCGTGGCAGACCGCGCAACACGATCGCTGCCAGCTCGCCTGCCCGGAGCCGCACTATCAGTTCCTCTACGACGCCGCGATCACTTCGCTGATTCTGCATTCGCCGGACGATGTCTATCCCGGCCCCTACACCTACAAGCGTTTCTGGTTTCGCGATGCCGCGTTCATCGTCCATGCCCTGTTGTGTGCCGGCCTGACCGACCGTGCCGAACGTGCGCTGGCACGTTTCCCGATGCGGCAGACGACGCTCGGTTATTTCCGCTCGCAGGAAGGCGAATGGGATGCCAACGGCGAGGTGTTGTGGATCCTGCAGCGCTTCTTTGCCCTCACCGGTCAACCGCTTCCCCCCGAATGGCACGGGTCGATCCTGCGCGGCGCCCGCTGGATCGTGCGCAAGCGGCTCAGCGACGATCTGGACGCGCCGCACGCCGGGCTGCTGCCGGCCGGCTTCAGCGCCGAACACCTGGGGCCCAACGATTATTACTATTGGGATGATTTCTGGGGGATCGCCGGGCTGCGCGCGGCGGCGGCGATGCTTGTCGACATGGATCCCCCCCACAGCCGCGATTTCGCCCAGGCGGCCGACGATTTTGCGGCGGCGGTAGAGCGCAGCCTGGCGGGCTGCGAAGCGCGTCTCGGCCGCCCCGCCATGCCGGCCTCACCGTACCGCCGGCTGGACGCCGGCGCCATCGGCTCGCTGGCATTCGGCTATCCGGTGCAGCTCGGTGTGCCGGACGATCGGCGCCTGCTCGACAGCGTGGAGTTTCTGCTCGACCGCTGCTTCGTCAAGGGCGCGTTCTACCAGGACATGATCCATTCCGGCCTCAATGCCTACCTGACCCTGCATGTCGCCCAGATCCTGCTGCGCGCCGGCGACCCGCGCCATCTCGACCTGATGGACGCGGTCGCCGCGCTAGCCTCGCCAACGGGCCAGTGGCCGGAGGCGATCCACCCGCTTACCGGCGGAGGCTGCATGGGCGACGGCCACCATGTCTGGGCCGCTGCCGAGTGGGTGCTGATGATCCGCAACTGCTTTGTGCGCGAAGAGGGCGAACGCCTCATCCTGTGCGCGGGTATTCCCGCGCGCTGGCTCGACCAGGCGATGTCGATCCGCTTCGGGCCCGCGCCGACGGCATTTGGCGCGCTGTCGCTCAGCATCACCCCGGCTGCCGGCAACCTGCCCCGCGTCGACTGGCAGGGCGACTGGCATCGCAGCGTCCCCCCGATCGAGATCCGCCTGCCCGGCTTCGCACCGGCCAGCGTCGCAGCCGGCACCGGTTCCACAGTCCTCGTTAGAAGCGACGGCGCATGAACATCCTCATCCTCACCAATACCTTCACCCCGCACGTCGGCGGCGTGGCACGCTCGGTGACGGCGTTCGCCGAGGAATACCGCAAGCGCGGGCACCGGGTACTGATCGTCGCGCCCGAATTCCCCGGCATGCCGCCCGACGAAATCGACGTGGTGCGAATTCCGGCGATCCAGAATTTCAATGCCAGTGATTTCTCGGTGGTGCTGCCGATCCATCCGTTGCTGACCGAAACGGTCGATGTCTTCCGGCCCGACATCGTGCATTCCCAGCACCCCTTCCTGCTCGGCATGACCGCAGTGCGGATCGCACGCCACCGCGGACTGCCGCTGGTGTTCACCCATCACACCCTCTACGAGCGGTATACGCACTATGTTCCCGGCGACTCCCCTGCCTTGAAACGTTTCGCGATCGAGCTGGCGACGCGCTACGCCAACCTCTCGGACCAGGTCTTCGCCCCCAGCGAAAGCATCCGCGACCTGCTGCAACAGCGCGGCGTCACCACGCCGATTGCCGTGGTGCCTACTGGTGTCCGCCCGGAGCACTTCGCGCACGGCGACGGCGCCGCCTTCCGCAGCAGGATGGGCATACCGGAAGGCGCATTCGTGGTCGGCCACCTGGGCCGCCTGGCGCCGGAAAAGAACCTGGAGTTTCTGGCCGGGGCAATCGCCGACTTCATCGGACGGCACCCGCAGGCGCACTGTCTGATCATCGGCAGCGGCCCCTCCGAAGCGAGCGTGCGCGACCTGTTTGCCCGAGCAGGGCGCGAAGCCTCCCTGCACATCGCCGGCATCCTGCAGCAGCAGGAGCTGGCCGACGCGTTGCAGGCCATGGACGTGTTCGCTTTCGCGTCGACGAGCGAGACGCAGGGAATGGTGCTGACGGAAGCCATGGCGGCGGGGCTGCCGGTCGTCGCCCTGGATGCGCCGGGCGCACGGGAAGTGGTCAGGGACCGGCAGAACGGACGCCTGCTGCAGGAGGCGAGCATCGCGGAATTCAGCGCCGCCTTGCAGTGGGTGGCCGCGCTGCCCGCCGACTCGTTGCGCGACCTGAAACGCGCCGCACTCGACACTGCCGAGGCATTTTCCATGCCGCGCTCGACAGACAAGGTGCTGGCCTGCTACGAATCGCTCAAGCCTCGACCGACTGCCGAATCGGCCCAGGACGAAAGCGGCTGGAAAGAGGTCATGACCGCGATCAGGACCGAGTGGGACATCCTGAAAAGCGTCGCCGGTGCGGGCGATGCAGCGCTGGGCGCGAGCCTGTTCCCCGAAAGGGAGGATTGATGCGTCGCGCCCGGCATCCTGCGGCGCGCCACCCATTGCCGCGCAAACAGGCGGGCTGACCATGTTCGGCCGAATCGAGACCTCTCTTCGGCGCCTGCGCCGCAACCTCAGCCGCAGCGTCTGGCTGGCACGCCTGCTGCGCCTGCCCGTGTCGGAGGGATCGCCGACACGGCCGGGGCTGGTCATGATCCAGATCGACGGACTCTCGCGCCCGCAGCTCGAGCGCGCACTGGATCATAACGAGATGCCGTTCCTGCGGCGCATGATCAGGCGCGAACACTACCAGCTGCACAATCATTACTCCGGTTTGCCGTCGACGACGCCCGCGGTCCAGACCGAACTTTTCTACGGCGTCAGGGGTGCAGTGCCGGCGTTTTCCTTCCGCGACCATGAATCGCGTCGTGTCGTCCGCATGTACGAGCCGGATGCGGCCGCACGCGTCGAAGCGCAACACGGCAACGGCAACGAGGCGCTGCTCGAGGGCGGAGCCGCCTATTCGGACTGTTTCACCGGCGGCGCGGCAGAATCGCATTTCTGCCCGTCGTCCATGGGCTGGGGGGCCACGCTGCGTGCAGCCAATCCGCTGGTGCTGCTGGCCTTCGTGGCCAGCAATTTCTACAGCTTCCTGCGCGTCGCGGTCTTGCTGGTGATGGAATTGGGGCTGGCACTGGTTGATTTTGTGCGTGGCTTCGTCGACGGGCAGGACTTCCTCAAGGAACTGAAATTCATCCCGACACGGGTCGCCATCGCTATCCTGCTGCGCGAGCTCTGCGTGATCGGCGGCAAGATCGACATCAGCCGCGGCCTGCCCATCATCCACATCAACTTCCTCGGCTATGACGAACAGGCGCACCGCCGCGGTCCGCACTCGCTGTTCGCGCACTGGACGCTGAAGGGCATCGACGATGCGGTGGCCCGCCTGTGGCGCGCGGCCAGCCATTCCGCGTGGCGGCATTACGAACTATGGGTCTATTCCGATCACGGACAGGCCGCAGTCCGGCCCTATGAGGAGGTGCAGGGCTATTCGCTGGAAGAAGCCGCGACTGCCGTGTTCGGAAAACTGGGCGGCCCGGGCATGAAGGCCCACCCGGGCGGCGCAGGCGGCATCCAGACGCAACGGGTTCGCTTCCTGGGCGGCCGGAACATTCAGCGGCTGTTCTCGGTACTCGGCATGAATGGCGAGGATGCGGACGAGGCGCATCCGGTCGTCGCCGCCCTCGGGCCAGTCGGCCATATCTATTTCCCACGTGACCTGAGCGGCGGCGAGCGTGATGCCGTCGCCCGTGAACTGGCGCGCACCCATCACGTTCCAGTCGTGCTCAGCGTGGAGGCGCCGGGACGGGTCCGCGCCCGCACCGAAGCGGGGGAATTCCGTTTGCCGGAGGACCGCGCCGCGCTGTTCGGTTCGCAACATCCGTTTCTCGATTCGGTCGGCGAGGACCTGGTGCATCTCTGCGAACACGCGGATGCCGGCGACATCGTCGTGCTCGGCTGGCGTGACAGCATTCCCCCGATGAGCTTTGCGATCGAGAATGGCGCGCACGCCGGCGCCTCGCCGGAAGAAACCCACGGCTTCGCACTGCTTCCCGAGGATACGCCGCTGGCATCGCGCGAACATGAATACCTGCGTCCCGGCGAATTGCGCAAGGCAGGGCTGCGTCATATGGGGCGTCCGGCGCATCAAGCTCCCGCTGGGCGGAAGCGCGGCGCCGCGCAGACGGACGTCCTGCGCATCATGACCTACAACGTGCACGGTTGCGTCGGCATGGACGGCAAGATCAACGCCGAGCGCATCGCCCGTGTGATCGCCCGCGCGAGGCCGGATGTGGTGGCGCTGCAGGAACTGGATGTGGGCCGTGCGCGCAGTTTCGGCATGGATCAGGCGCACCTGATCGCGCGTTACCTGGAGATGGAATTCCATTTCCATCCGGCCATGCACCTCGAGGAGGAACGCTATGGAGATGCCATCCTGACCCACCTGCCGCAGCGTCTGGTCAAGGCCGGCGCACTGCCTGGGCTCGCTGACAGGCCGCACCTGGAGCCGCGTGGGGTGCTCTGGGTCGCCGTCGATCTGCACGGCACGGAAATTCAGATCATCAACACCCATCTGGGCCTCGGCCCGCGTGAGCGCACCGCCCAGATCGAGGCGCTGCTCGGCAGCGAGTGGCTGGCAAACGAACAGTTCAAAGCGCCGGCGATTCTGTGCGGCGACTTCAACGCGTCGCCGTCATCGACGGCGTGCCGCCGCCTCGCCGCCCGCCTCAGCGATGCCCAGGCCGGGGTGAAGGGGCATCGCCCCCAGTGCACTTTCCCCAGCCGCTTCCCGGGCATGCGCATCGACCATATCTTCATCAGCCCGGGGCTCGAAGTGGCCTGCATCGAGATCCCCAATTCCGACCTGGCGCGCATCGCTTCCGATCATCTGCCCCTGCTTGCAGAGATACGCATTCCGGGGCGTCAGCCGGATCCGGAGCGAGCGAATTCGCCCCGGTAAATGTGGAAAACATGGCTGGATCTACCTATCCTGAATGACGCCCTCTTCTTCCGGAGGAAGCCATGCGGCGACTTTTTCTTGTTCTGTTCATGCTGTCGAGCATCACTGCCGTCGCGGCCGGGCAGGACGACGAGATTCAACGCCTCCAGACCGCCTTGAGCATGCTCAACCAGGAACAATTGTCGGTCTACCAGCAATTCCAGATGGTGCAGGAGATGCGGCGCAGCAATGTCCAGCCGTCCTACGGCACCATCATGCTGCCGGTTCCAGGTGGGGAGATTGCGAACTACGACGATGTCGTCGCGGCACAAAACAACGTCATCCGCCGCAATGAGGAGCTGGCCCAGGAAGCCTACCGGCTTGTCACCCGCTACGGGGAAATCGAGGAGGCGAAAAAGCCGCTGCAGCAGCAGATTCTCAGATTGATGGATGGAAACAAGTGAGGCCTGCGGGGGACATCCCCCCGCAGGGATGTGCGGCTGAACGTCAGGCTACCAGTTTTCCTTGTGCACGCCCTTCTCCCTGAGCCGGTTGGCCAGGACTTCCTGCGCCTCCACCTGGATCTGCCTCACCCGCTCGCGGGTGACCTGGAGTTCCCTCGCCAGTTCTTCCAGGGTCGCCGTTTCGTGGTTGTTCAGCCCGAAGCGTCGTTCGATCACCCAGCGCTGCTTGGCCGACAGCCTGGCGAGCCATTCGGTTACATACTGCTCGAGCTCAGCCTGATAGAGGCGCTCCTCGGGGGGAATGCAGCGCTCGTCGGCGATGGCTTCACCCAGCGTCAGATCGGAGCCGGCGTCGAGGGGAGCATCGAGGGGGACAGGCGGCCGGTTCAATTGCATGACATGCCGCACCGACTCGGCGGAATTTCCGGTGATGCGGGCAATGTCCTCCGGCCCGGGGTCTGACATGCCCTGCGCCTCGAGCTTGCTGCGGGCCCGCAGGCAGCCGTTGAGCTCCTTGGCCACATGCACCGGCAGGCGGATGGTGCGCGACTGATTCATCAGGGCCCGTTCGATGGATTGCCGGATCCACCAGAGCGCGTAGGTGGACAGGCGGAAGCCACGGTCCGGATCAAATTTCTCCAGCGCATGCATGAGCCCCAGGTTGCCTTCCTCGACCAGGTCCAGCAGCGGCAGGCCACGTCCCAGGTAGCGCTTGGCGACGTACACCACCAGCCTGAGGTTGTGCGTGATCAGAATTTCCCGCGCTTCGTCGTCGCCGTCCCGCATGCGCCGCGCGTAGTATCTTTCCTCGTCTGCCTTGAGGATGGGCAGACGGCTGATGTCCTCGAAATAGCGCTGCGTGATGTCCTGGGCTTCCGTTTCGTGTCGCCCGGTTTCGGCCTCGACCTCACGGCTTTCCTCAGCGCCAGTTTCTACTGCAGCATCGCTCGTTGTTTCATGAAAATCGTCAGACCACATAACTCACCTCCAGATTTGTCATGTTTGTTGGACAGGTGGCGGAGCCCGACCCGGGAACTTCGTGCTGACGCGCATCGGCTGCGGATCGGCACACGGTCCCCGAGGTACGTGGAGTTGGCTGGTCGGGGCGTTTCGCCATGCTGCTTTTCTCCGGTCACAGATCCAATCGAGAATCCGCTTGAACGAGGCCCCGGCTTCGGCAGAAGCCGGATGCGCCATGTTCAAACCGAAGGTGCAGAGTACAGGGCTACGCGTCACCGCATCATTGGTGCGAACGCTAAGTAGAACTACGTACGGAAGACAGCGAAGGAAGGAATCAGGGAGTGCAGCAGGCGGCCATGCTGACAAGTTCCGCCAGGTTGGAGGCCCCCATCTTGTGCATGACGTGGGTGCGGTGGACTTCCACCGTGCGCGGACTGATGCCGAGTTTCTGGGCGATTTCCTTGCAGGTGAGGCCGGATACGGCGTGTGTCATGACTTCCCGTTCCCGTGAGCTGAGACGGGCATAGTGTTGCTGGATGGCCTGGGTGCGTCCCTGGGTCTCGCGCCACTCCTGGTCGAGTCGCAGGGCCCGCCTCACCCGTTCGAGCAGCATCGCACCCTGAACAGGCTTCTCCAGGAAATCCACGGCACCGGCCTGCAGTGCCCGCACAGCGAGCGGAATGTCGCCGTGCCCGGTGAGAAAGACGACGGGAATGGCGAGGCCGCGCGCGCTCAACGCCGCCTGAACTTCGAGGCCGCTCATGCCAGGCATGGCGATGTCCAGCAACAGGCAGCCCGGGCGGTCGCCATAGGCCGCGAGGAAAGCGCTGCCGTCGGCATGGCTTTCTACCGGCAGACTGGCCGTCTCCAGTAACTGGGACAG
>JANJWF010000054.1 GCA_024709685.1 Thiobacillus sp. | reverse complement strand
GGTGCTGAAGCGTGCGGCGTCGAAATGCACGCACAGGAACTCCGCCGCCGCGTCGAACACCCGCGCCTCGCCGCGGCGAAAGCGGTAGATCGCCTGCTTGGGATCGCCCACCAAGAACACCGTCATGTCGCTGTCGGCGCCACGCGCTTCGAGAAGCCAGGTCGACAGCGCCTGCCATTGCAGGGGGTTGGTGTCCTGGAATTCATCGAGCAGCAGATGGCGGTAGCGCGCATCCAGTTTCAGTGCCAGGCCCGGTGCAAGCTCCTCGCTCTGCAGCAGCCGGCAGGCCTGCCATTCGGCGTCGGTAAAGTCGATCACGCCCTGCTGCGCCTTGGCCTCCTGATAGCCCTGCACCAGCGCGTGGCCGAGCAGCAGGCCATGGCGATTGAGTTGCCAGATGCGCTGGTCGGTCTGGATCGCGGCGACCGTTTCCAGCGCGGTTTCCAGCGTGTCGTAATCGTGCAGAAACCGGTCGGCCTCTGCACCCATTGCCTTCAAGGTCGGTGCGTTGGCTTTTTTCACGTGTCGGCCACCGTCCTTTTTAAGGATCAGTTCACGCAAGCGCTCGAAATTCGATTCTGCCAATGCCTCCAGAATGGCGGCACCCGTTTTGCATTCGGCATCACTCCCTTTTTCTAGCGCCAGACCTACCCGCCTCACCCGCGCCAGCATGATTTCGTCGGCCCAGAACGCCGCCACCGGATCGCTGTCGAGGTCAGGGCGCAGCAGCGTCCGCAGCTGTTCCAGCGCGTAGGCCACCGCATCGCGCTGGTCGTCGGTATACGCCCACCACTCCGCGCGCGCCTGCAGGAAATGCGCGAGCAACGCTCGCAGATTGTGCTCGCCGATTGTGTCCAGCAAGGCCAGTAGCGCAGTGCCTTCGGGCGTGTCTGGTGTTGCTGCCCACTGTGAAAGCAGGCGGTCGCGCACCTCATTCTGCAACTGTTTCTCGCGCTCCAGCAGCGGCGTGCCCCACGGCAGCCCGGCTTCCAGCGGCGCACGCTTCAGCAGATCGAGAAACCAGCCGTGAAAAGTCGTCACCGTCGGCCCAGGCTGCGCCGTCAGCACTGCCTCCAGCAGACCGCGCGCGCGCGGCAGCAGCGCGTCGATCTCGGCGTCCGGCACTTTGCGTTCGCGCAGGAAGGCGCGCACCGTTGCGTCGTCCTCCAGCGCCAGTACGCGCAGCCATGCGTGCAGCCGGTCGGTCATCTCCTGCGCCGCCTTGCGCGTGAAGGTGATCGCCAGCAGTTCCGAGGGTACCGCCCCGGCCAGCAGCAGGCGCAGTATGCGCGACACCAAGAGCCAGGTCTTGCCGCTGCCGGCGCAGGCTTCCACCACTGCCGAGCGGGCGGGGGAGAGGGCAGTGGCGGTGTCGAGGGGTATAGTCAAGATGAAAAAGACGGCCAAGAATTATTTGGCGTACTGGCGCTCGCGTAGCATGGCCATAAAAGATGAAATGTCCATAAGCCATGCCTGTTGTTCAGGTGTATAGGTTTCGTGCAATCCACGCGGTAAAACAAGTTGCAGATTTTTTGCCCGCATCTCGTCAGTCTGGTGTTTGCTGATTGAAGCTTCGAGTGTCAGTAAATGTTTGTGGTCGATGCGGTCAGCCTCTGCAAGCACCTGCCGCCAACGATCTTTACAAGTGGATTTCACTCCCAGCATCGTTAAGCGCAACGTGTCGAATGCTGCGTCATGGTATGCCACAGCATTGGGAAAAATGAAATCGGGCTTGGCCTTGTTTTCCGTTACAGCAGTACGGCTGAACTGAATGCCACTTTCGTTAAAGAGCAGTTCGAGATGGTTTTCGAGAGCAAGACCTACCCGACTTTTGCGGCGGTTTTGCACGGACAAAGAAAATGACAAAAAACCATCCACATCTACGCCGTTTACGCCATTTCCGAAACCTATGGAAAGACGGTCGGCAATTAAATGCCGTTCGAAAGTACGGAAGAGCGCCTCTTCGCGTTCCATCCACGCCATCAACGCTAAATCTTGCTCGTCCACCGGATTGAGGTCTTTCAGGGTGGAACGCGCAAAGGCAGAAAATTCGCGTGTTGTGGGGAGTTTTCCGCTAAATTTTTTCAGCATTGTGTCAAGGTATGCATCAGCCGAAATCTCAACCACAACACCAATATTTTCGAGAATTAGCCTTGAGGCAAATTCAAGGCGATCTTGTTCGGTTTCCAGTTCAGATTTAACTGAGAAACCTTGGTGAGCTAAGTCGGTGAAACCAAACAACCATTCAATCTGCCGTGACATGCTGGAGTCGTTATCACAGATGAGTACCAGCAGGTCCCCATTGCGCTGTTGTGCGATAACTAAAAGGTCACCTTCGGAAGCCTTTTGTGAAACACTGGTTGTTGGAAAATAAAAACGGTATTCCGCAGATCGTTTTGGCTGGTCTTTACGGCTGTCGTAAAGTGTCAGGAACGCGTCTTCAACGATTGGTTCTGATTCCTCGTCGGCGAGATAGAGGAAGCGGGCAGGTATGCGCGTGGGTTCGGCGGGCCTGCCGATAAACATCAGCATTGTTTTGGTGGCGTTGTATTCGTGCTGATTTGAGCGAGTTTCATCGGCCTCAACCGCGCTGAGGCGTTTGGCCGCCACCCCAACAAAATATTCCGATAGATAACCTTTTTTCATCCCCGCTCCTCCATAAAAGGCACGTCGCTCTGCAACCAGTCGGCCAACCGTTGCGTAATGCCTTCCAAGTCCTTTCCTGAGCCACGGATGGCACACTCCCATACAACGCCAACACGCCAGTTGGCAGCAATGAGTTCTTTTTGTTTTAGGGCGTCGTTGCGTGTATTACGGCCAATTTTTTCGCGCCAAAATTTGGGGCGCGTGCTCGGCCACTTGAATAATGGACAATCATGTCCGTGCCAAAAACATCCGTGGACAAATACAACTGCGCGGTAACGCGGAAACACGATATCGGGCTTACCGGGAAGATTCTGAGCGTGCAAGCGGAATCGAAAGCCACGGCGATGTAACAAACTTCGGATTAGCAATTCCGGTTTTGTATTGCGTCCGTGTATGCCGGACATCATCCGGCTTCGCGTGGCCGGATCAACAACGTCAACCATCAAGCATCCAGTTTGTTGCCTAAGGCATTCATGAAAATCGGGTAAGCGGCCTCGATTAATTGGTCGTGCCCAAGGCCTTCTTCCAGCTCATTCAAAAGAAAACGTAGTTCCTGTACTTCGCTATCCGTGAAGGTTCGTTCGCCACTTTTGATCGTGATGATGTCAGCCGGATCGTCTTCGGGATGAAACAGCAATTGGCTGCATTGCATTTCCGAGAACCAGAGCAAAGCACCATCAAACGTGGTGTCTTGTAGTTTGGGAATGCGTGATTGCGCTTGCATGATTTCTTCTCCTCAGGCGGTGGCGTAACGAAGGGGCAACTCAGGTTCCAGGGTATCAGCTTCCAGATAGGGTTGCATCAACCTTGCAACATGAGCCATGACATCAACAACAACGGAATTGCCAAACTGTTTGTACGCCCGCGTATCCGACACCGGAATCCTGAACGTGTCGGGAAAGCCCATCAGTCGGGCGCACTCGCGCGGGGTAAGGCGCCTCGGGTTTCTGCCTTCACCCTGATAAACCAGAATCTCCGAACCGTCCTTGTAATAGCGGGCGGACAGGGTGCGGGCGATGTTGTCGGGCGTGACGAGGCCGAAGCCGAAACCGTTGCCCTTGGCGCGGTGCTTTTCGGCGTAGTCCTGCAAATAACGCCAGAGCTTGTCGGTGAGGGTGTATTTGTCCTGCACCTTGTTGATGATGTGATCGAAGAAGCGGCCTTCGTCCCAAGGCAGCACGGGCTCGGTGCCGTCGGTTCGGTGAAAAATCTCTCTTAGCGTGTGCCGGCCCTTGGGCGGCAGCGGCAGGGCGTCGAAATCGAACGCGACCGGCTCGCGAAAGCCGACGATCAGGATGCGCTCGCGGTGCTGCGGAACGAAGTGCGCGCCGTCGATGACACGGGTGTGGATGTGATAGCCGAGTTCTTCGGTGAGCGTACGCTTGATGACATCGAAGGTGCGGCCCTTGTCGTGCGAGGTGAGGTTCTTGACGTTTTCCAGCAGAAAGGCGCGCGGGCGCTTTTCGGCGATGATGCGGGCGACGTCGAAAAACAGCGTGCCCTGCGTTTCGCAGGCAAAGCCGTGGGCCTTGCCCAATGCGTTCTTTTTCGATACCCCGGCAATGGAAAACGGCTGGCAGGGGAATCCGGCCAGCAGCACGTCGTGGTCGGGAATGTCGGCGGCCTGAACCTGTGTGATGTCGCCATTGATGGCGTGGCCGTCCCAGAAATTCTCAGCGTAGGTTTTCTGCGCGTAGCTGTCCCATTCGCTGGTGAAGACGCAGCGCCCGCCGATGTCTTCAAACGCACGCCGGATGCCGCCGATTCCCGCAAACAGGTCGATGAAGTTGAAGGCGGCTTCGCCTTCAAGGGGCGGCTCGAGCGGCAGAAGCTGTTGCAGGGCGTGGACAACGTAGGCGGGCGGGACGGATTGGCGGGCTTCCCAGCGGCGGATGGTGCGGGCATCCACCTTGAGATGGCGGGCGATTTTGGTCTGTGAATGGTGCTCCCGGGCGGCTTTCAGGTAGGCCAGAACGGCGTCATCGCCGCCGGTAGTGAGAACGGTAGCAATGGGGGTCGGGGCGGGCATGGGCTGTCCTCTGGGAATTTTTGCGGACAATACGCCCTGTTTTCGTATTTTTCAAGCCGAGCCGTCTTCGTGCCATTCCCATTCGTCGCCTTCTTCACTGAGGGGCAGTGAGTCCCATGCGGCTTCATCCGATTCGCTCCACATTCCCTTCCTGCACAGCCCGCGCGCCTCGCAGTACTGGCAGACGCTGTCGATGCCCGATGCAGGCAGTGCCGCGCCTGCTGCGATGGCTTCGAGCAGTTCGGGCAGGCGGCGGATGATGGCGTCGACGTCGGTTTCGCCGTCGAGTTCGAGCGGCGCGATGGGCGCTTCGTTGATCGGCAGGTAGGCGGCGGCGGCGTCGGCAAGCCAGGCGTAGAAAGGCAACTGGACGGCTTCGGCGGGATCCTTGAGTTTCTTCTTCAGGCCTTGCGCGGTGCCGGTCTTGTAGTCGATAACGTAGCGTGCATCGCCCTTGGTATCGACGCGGTCGACGCGGCCATGCAGGACCACCTCGCCCAGCCCGGGGACCTGCTGTGTCACCGCGAAATCGGCCTCTCCCGACTGGTAGCGCCAGCCGCGGGCGACCCAGCTGAGCCAGCTGTCGATGTAGGCTGGCTGGACGTGGTCCCAACGGCTGCGCCAGGCAGCGGCGGTGAATGCGGGGAGTGCCGCGAACTCGGCGGCGGAGATTTCATGCAGCCGCGCCAGCGCGGCGGTGCGGTCGGGTGCCGGGTCGCTGTCGTGGAAAATCTTGAGAATGCGGTGCAGGGCATTGCCGTAGTCGCTCTTGTCGAGTGCCTCGTCGGCCTCGAGCAACTCCTGAATGCCGAGCACGCTGCGGACGAAGAACCGATACGGGCAGTCGAGCAGGGTCTGGTAGGCGGTGGGCGAATAGCGGCGCGGCAGTTGCGCCGGCGACACCGCCGGTGCAGGTTGCTTGCAGGCGCCGGGAAGCAGACTGCCCTGTGCAGGCGGCTCGCCGCATGCCTGTTCGCGCAGGGGCAGGCCCCATGCGGCCTGGTGCAGCGCCTGCAGACGCTGCACCAGCGGCGACGCGGGGTTGGGCTCGTCGCCTTGCCACGCCTGCCAGCTCAGGAGCGCCGGCCCCTGAACCAGCAGTTGGATCAGGTCGACGGTGGCGGCAGCGGCCTCCGCCGCGGCGGTGGGCAGACCCAGCTGCGCCCGGGTGGCCTGCGAAAACAGGCCGGGTGCGGGGCGCGCCGGCAGGTGGCGGGCGTCGGCACCGATCACCGCCACGGCCTCGAACAGGCGCCCACGCGCCGCGGGCAGCGAGGTCAGCACGATGGGGCTGGCGATCCGGGCGTCGATGAAGCTGGCCGACTCGAGCGCCAGGTTGAGCCAGCGCCGCCATTCGCCGAAGCCGTATTTTTCGCCGTCGTCAGCGAGATCGTGGCGCAATCCAACGAGTGTTTCGAGCACGCCGGCGCCGGCCGCGTCGGCTTGAAGCGGGCCGAGCGCGTCCAGTCTGGCGAGGCTATCGGTGAGGCGGGCGAGCCAGGTCGCGAGCGGCGCCCGGGCTTGGGAAAAACGCTGCCGGGCGTCGGCCAGCGCCGCGAGCCAGGTCGGCAGCGCACCGAACTGCGCGTGTGCCAGCCGCTGCAGGTCGGCCATGCCCTGCGAAATCCCGTGGCGCCGCAGTGCGAGTTCGAACTGCAGCACGCGATCCTGCCGCGCGTCAGGGTTGCCGAGCACGAAGGGGGACTTCAGCAGATCGAGGAGTTCGACATGCGGGAAGTCGCTCGCCACGCATTCCAGCCAGCGGTCGATCACGGCGGCGGCTGCGGTGGTCGACAGCATCCAGCCGGTTTCGTCGGCTACCAGGACGTCCATGCGTTCGAGCAGGGCGCGCACCCGGCGCGCGGTTTCACGGTCGAGCGCGATCAGTGCGATGTCGCGCCGGCCGGCGTGCAGCTGTTCAGCCACCCAGGTGGTGACGGCGCGTGCCTCGGCTTCAAGGTGCGGCGCCGGCCCCAGCGTGATGCGGGACTCGATCGGTGAGACGGCGAAGCGGCCGGCCAGCATGGCGGCGCGCTCGCGCAGCGGCGGATCGGTGGTTTGCCAGGCCTGGTGCAGGGTGAGCGAGACGGGATCGGCATCCGCGGCAGGTTCGAGCAGCGTGAGCGGGGCGATCGCCGCGCAGCGGTCGAGGAACTGCTGTTCGAGCGCGGTCAGCGTGCCCAGTGCATAGCCATAGATGGGCAGCGGGGCCGCCTCGATCTGCGCGAGCAGGAGGTCGAGGGCGCGCGCATAGCGCGCCTGCGGGTCGCTGCCGTCGTTGTTGAGCGCCTGCCACATTCCCTCGATCAGCGCGGTCTCGCGGTCGAGGCTTTCGCCATGCAACGCGCGGATGCGCGAACCGATGCCGCCACCCAGCCGCGCGGCAGACAGCTCGTCGGCCACCTGCAGCAGTTCGTTGGCAAGCGCCCATTTATCCACCACGCCGAGCCAGTCTGCCCGGCGCAGCACGCCATGCAGACGCGCCAGTCGCCGTGCCTGCGGTTCGGCGGGGCCGACCGCGCTTGCCGCGAGGAGGGTTTCAGCCCATGCCTTAAGCGGGGTGATGCGTGGCGGAATCAGTGCGCTGAACCCAGTTTCACGCGCCAGGGCGCGGGCAAAATCCTGGCCGGCACGATGATTGGGGACGAGCACCGTCAGTCCGGACATGTCGGGCAGGCGGGCGGCGTGTTGATCGAGCAGGCGGCGGGCGACGGCGCGGGGCAGCGCGGGCCCGCCAGGGATGTTGGGACGAATCAGCGTTCCAGGTACTTCAATTTGTCCTTGACGCTGCCCCATTCGTCGGCGTCGGGCAGCGGATCCTTGCTCTCGATAATGACTTTCCACGTCTTGGAAAGCTCGGCGTTGAGCGCGATGTAGCCGCGCTGGTCGTCCGGCACGTCGTCCTCGGCATAAATCGCCTCGACGGGACATTCGGCCACGCAAAGGGTGCAGTCGATGCACTCCTCGGGATCGATGGCGAGGAAGTTGGGACCCTCATGGAAGCAGTCCACCGGACAGACATCCACGCAGTCGGTATATTTGCACTTGACGCAGGCGTCGGTGACAACGTAGGTCATTATGTTTTTCCTATGATGATTTCAGGAATGCCCGGATGCTTGCAGGCACATTTTTGATGTAGCATATCGGCACAAAACTGAAATTTCCAGCATTACCGTCTTCCCGCAAATAATCCAGGGCCGCAAACGGCCACCCCCATCTTCAAAATTAGGAGCTGCACCGATGAGCGAACATGTTCATTACATATCCGACGATTCCTTCGAGCAGGAAGTCTTGCAGGCCGGCGTGCCGGTGCTGGTGGATTACTGGGCGGACTGGTGCGGCCCCTGCAAGATGATCTCACCGATCCTCGACGAAGTGGCCAAGGAATACGCCGGCAAGCTCAAAGTGTGCAAGCTCAACATCGATGAAAACCAGGCCACCCCTCCGAAATTCGGCATCCGCGGTATCCCCACCCTGATGATTTTCAAGAACGGCAACGTCGAGGCCACCAAGGTTGGCGCATTGTCCAAGTCACAACTCACCGCTTTCGTCGACAGCAACATCTAAACAACACGGTTTTCTCCGGACGGCGCCTCCTGCGCCGCCAGCGCGCAGCACCGTCCGGTTCTCTCCTCTCCCACTCCGGCTCTTTCAAGCGAGCTATTCAGGCCCCTCCCATGCATCTCTCCGAACTCAAGCAAAAGAACATCACCGAACTTCTCGAGATTGCCGCCGCCAACGGCATCGACAACGCCAACCGGTTCCGCAAGCAGGAACTGATCTTCACCATTCTGAAGACGCTGGCCAAGCGCGGCGAGAGCATCTACGGCGACGGGGTGCTGGAAGTGCTGCCGGACGGGTTCGGCTTCCTGCGATCGCCGGAGACCTCGTATCTTGCCAACACCGACGACATCTACGTATCGCCGTCACAGATCCGCCGCTTCAACCTGCACACCGGCGACAAGATCGAGGGAGAGATCCGCACG
>JANJWF010000043.1 GCA_024709685.1 Thiobacillus sp. | reverse complement strand
GATGCGCAGCTTCGCCTTGATATCGCCCGGTTTCACCGAGATGTCGGTCGCCAGCACGCCGTGATAGCTCACCACGGCCTTCAGCGGCATGCCGGCGCGCGCCACATTGAGCACCACGCCGCCGCCAAAGCAGTAGCCCAGCGCTGCGGTCACGCCCTTCTTCACGTTGGGCTGTCCGTCAAGGAAGTGGCGCGCGGCGTCGACGCGCGCATACGCCACGTGCGGGTTCTTGTTGACGCCGCCCGCCAGGGCACCGGCCTCCTGTGGATTGTCAGCCGTCTTGCCGTCGCCGTACATGTCAACCACCAGCGCGACATAGCCTTCGCTTGCCAGCATGCGTGCGCGCTTCCTCCCGTAGTCGTTCGCACCCCACCATTCCGGCACCACCAGCACCCCGGCACGCTTGCCCTTCACCGCATCGTCATACGCCAGGTAACCCTTCATGGTGGTGTCGCCCGCCTTGTAGCTGACATCCTTGCCGACCACGGCAGCGAGGGCTGAAGAGGTGAAGACCAACAAGGACAGGGCAAGAACTGATTTCATGGGCATCTCCGGGCTGAATGTTCGCAAAGCATACCGCGCCCGCACAACCCATAACAACCGTGCGCACCGCGAGCGTTCTGTCAAGTCACATACCCGCCGTCATGCGTGGCGTGTTCACGCAGTCAGGCCTCTGTGCCATGATGGCGGCCATTGTGGCTTTGCATCGAGGTGTCTGTGATTCTCTGGGGCGCAGTTTGGGGCGGGCTGCTTGGCTCGATGCTGGGCAGAGTGGGGGAGCTCGGCTTGGTACTGGGCACAATCACCGGCGCACTCGCAGGCCTGACGTTGAGAAGGTCGGTTCGCAGCGAGTTTGCACGACTGCAAAGCAGGGACCAGGAATCTGTGCAAGCGACGGCAGCCCCTTTCGCCCAGTCCTCAGCCGGCCGCGCAACAGGCTTTCAAGCTGACGAACCCGCTACGCCTCCCCTTCAAGCTGTATTGGCAGAAGTGTCTCCGGTCCTCACACCCGGTGCGACACCCGCCGCAAAGCCTGCGCCCCCGTCCCCAAAACCGGCGCCCTCACCCGTCCCACCACTTGATCCGAGTCTTGTCGACAAGGCGTTTGCCGCTGCCATGGCATGGCTCGTCGGCGGCAACACGGTGGTGCGGGTCGGCGTGGTCGTGCTTTTTATCGGTCTATCGTTTCTGGCGAAATACGCGGCCGAGAACGCGATCCTGCCGGCGGAACTGCGGCTCGCCCTGGTCGGCGCAGTCGGTATCGGGCTGCTGCTCATCGGGTTCCGGTTCCGCCACGCGCGTCCGGGTTACGCGCTGACGCTTCAGGGCGCAGGAGTGGCCGTTCTGTACCTGACCGTTTTCAGTTCGTTCCGCCTTTATCAACTGGTGCCGCCGGGCCTGGCGCTTGGCGTCATGGTGGCGGTCTGCGCGCTGTCGACTGCGATTGCGCTGCTGCAGAACGCCCGCGCGCTGGCGGTGATCGGTTTTGCCGGTGGCTTCCTCGCCCCCATCCTCGCATCCACCGGCGAAGGCAGCCATGTGGCGCTGTTCTCCTATTACACGCTGCTCAACCTGGCCATTCTGGTCATCGCCTTCCGGCGTTCGTGGCGGCTGCTGAACCTGCTTGGTTTTTTGATGACATTCGGCATCGCCACCACATGGGGCGCACTGCGCTATGCGCCGGGAAACTATGCCAGCACCCAGCCTTTCCTGATTGCGTTTTTCCTGATCTATGTGCTGACGGCCGTGCTGTATGCCCTGCGCCAATCGACCGAGCTCAAAGCCAGCCTGAACGGCGCAGTGGACGGCACGCTGGTGTTCGGCACCCCGCTGCTCACGTTCGGATTGCAGGTCGGACTGGTACGCGAAACCGAGTTCGCCATGGCGTTTTCGGCCCTGGCGCTGGGTGCGTTTTATCTGCTGCTGGCCGGTGGACTTTTCAAGCGCAGGCAGGACAGCTTGCGTCTGTTGAGCGAATGCTTTCTCGCGCTGGGCGTGGGCTTTGCCACCCTGGCTGTGCCGCTGGCGCTGGACGCGCGCTGGACGGCCGCTATCTGGGCGGTAGAGGGCGCGGCCGTGTTCTGGGTCGGCATGCGGCAGGCACGCTGGATGCCGCGCGCCTTTGGCCTGCTGCTGCAAGGCGTTGCGGCCCTGACGTTCATCGGATCGATGGATCGCAGCCTCCATTCCGCCTTTGCGTTCGCCAACCCGGCTTTCATCGGCGCGATGCTGCTGGCGCTGCCAGCCTTTGCCATTGCGTGGTGGCTCCGTCAGCCGCTGCCGCATAGTGGCAGCACGTTCGCCAAGGCGTATGCGCAGTTTGAAGCGACCATTGAAAAACCTGTCTTCCTGTTCGGTTTTTTCTGGTGGGTGGCGGCATTCTGGCTGGAAATCACGCGCGTGCTGCCCAGCAGCACCGGCGTCCACGCCTTCGCCTGGGCACAGGCCTGGCACGTCGACCTGGGTATGCTGGCCTATGTGTTGAGCGCGCTTGCGGCCGAGCGCGTGGCCGGGCACAAGGGCTGGTCGGTCGCCGTGTGGCCCGCTTATGTCACCGCGCCGGTTCTACTGGTGGCGGCTCTCGTCAACGTCCTGGATGACAACCGCTTGCTGGTGTCTTACGGCGCCCTGATGTGGGTGGCGACGGCCGCCGCCCATCTCGTCGTACTGAGGCGCGTCGATCACCTGGCGCCCCGCAACTGGTTTTCCTGGATGCATGCACTCGGCGCGTGGACGCTGGTGATTCTGCTGGCCGACGCCCTCATTCGCGCGGTGGACCGCGCCGACCTGTGGCGTACCGCCTGGGGCGCGGTGGCACTGCTGGTCGCAGGCACGGCCATGCTGCTGTGCCTGGCCATGCTGCCCACATCGCGACGCCTTGCATCACGCTGGCCATTCAGTCGTTTTGCATACGGCTATGCATGGCTGGCCGCGGCACCCCTGGCAGCGGGGGTGTTCATCGGCGGCCTGCTGGTGGCGCTGTCCTCGCGCGGCAATGCTGCACCGCTGCCCTATATCCCCTTGCTGAACCCCACCGACCTGGCGGTCGCACTGTCCCTGGGCGCGCTGACGCTGTGGCTGCTGCGACTGCGCGGCACCGGCATGCCGGTTCCCACCAGCGTGCACGGCAGCGTGCCCAGAGCGGTGCTGCTTTTCGCTGCCTTCATTGCCATCAACACGGTGTGGCTGCGGGTCGCACACCACTTTGCCGGCGTACCCTGGGACGCCGCGCCCCTGTTCGATTCGTTCCTCGTGCAGACCGGCTATGCGATCCTGTGGACCCTGCTGGCGCTGGGGCTGATGGTCCTGGCACACCGCCGCGCGCAGCGACCTTTGTGGATGCTGGGCGCCGGCTTGCTCGGCTTGACGCTGGCGAAGCTGTTTCTGATCGACCTGTCCAATGCAGGCGGAACCGAGCGCATCGTCGCATTCACTGCGGTGGGGATCTTGATGCTGGTGGTGGGGTATCTTGCCCCGCTTCCGCCCAACCCGGGCAAGCGCGCCATGGCACCGGGCATGGCGGCATGAGAATCCTCGCGCCCCTCGCCGGCGCTTTGCTGCTGGTCAACACGGCTGGCGCCCTCGCTGCGGACCAACCGGAAGATTTCGCCGTCCGCTTCAACGTGGAAACCGTACCCAATGCCAGCCTGCAGCGACTGGCGATGCCCAGGGAAGCACTCGCCGCCCTGCAAACCGCCGACGCCGCAGACGTGCGGCTGTTCAACGGCACGGGTCAATCCGTTCCCATCGCACTGATCCCACACCGCAAAGAAACCGTTGTCCCGGCGCCCCGGGAGTGGCCGATATATCCCGTCATGGCCACCCACCAGCAACAGAATCTGGGCAATCTGAGCTTGCGCATTGAAAAGACCGCCGACCGCAGCGTCGTGCGCGTGATCGAGGGCGCCAACACCGAGCCCGCCGCCGCGGCCACCCGACAAATCGCCACACTGGTGGACAGCCGGCCGATCAAGGGACCCCTGGCCGAACTGACGGTGGACGCCGAACTGGCCCCGGGCGAACCGGTCGCACTGACGCTTGCCGCCAGCAAGGACCTGAAAAATTGGCGCACTCTGGCGCAGGACGTGCCCGTGTTTCGCTTCGGTGCCGGCGGGCCGGACAGCATGCAGGTGCCGGTGCCCGGCGTGCATCTGGAAGACGAATATCTGCGCATCAGTTGGCCGCCGGGTGCGGCTTTCAGCTTGCGCGGCGTGCGCATCACCCCCGCAGCCAGCGCGGCGCCCCCCCGGCTGCTTGCTGTGCCCCTGGCCGCCCGACCGGACGGCAAGGGCTTTGTGATTGCGCTCCCCTTTGCAACCCCGCTGCAGGCACTCGACGTTCGTCCCGCCGACGCCAACACCCTCGTTCCCGTCCGTCTCAGCGCCCGCAGCGCGCGCGGTGAACCCTGGCGCACGCTTGCCACCGGCGTCGTGTATCGCCTTCACGCGGACGGCACCGAATCACTCGGCCCGCCGCTCGAGCTGAACGGTGCCACCGTGCGCGAGCTGCGGATCGAGCCCGCAGCCGACGACTTCGTTCTGGCTAACGCCCCTCACGTAACCGCGCTGCTCTTGCCGCAGGAATGGGTCTTTGTCGCCAGCGGTCCGCCGCCTTTCATCCTGGCAGTCGGCCGTGCCGGCACTGAAACGACCCGGCTGCCCTTGGCCAGCCTGATTCCCGGCCACACCGCAGGCGCCGAAGACAAATTGCCGGCTGCGCGGGTCGACGTGGCGTCCATCACGCGGCAGCCGCCCGGCAAGCTGTCGCGCATCAGCCAAGCGCTGGGTGCGCCTTCCACCCGTTCGCTGGTACTGTGGGCCGTGCTGATCGGCGGCGTGCTGGTGCTGGGCGGCGTTGCATGGGCGGTGATGCGGCAAATGAAATCGACCGACAATCCGCAGACCCGAACTTGACCCGTAGAACCGACCCATGACCGACCCCGTCCGCCTTGCCAAACGCGTCGCCGAACTGCGCGCCTGCTCACGCCGCGAGGCCGAGCAGTTCATCAGCGGCGGCTGGGTGCGGGTGGACGGCATCGTGGTCGAGGAACCGCAGTTTCGCGTCACCGACCAGCGCATCGAAATCGACCCCACCGCCGACTCGGCCGGACCGAACCCGTCACCCTGCTGCTGCACAAGCCGCCCGGCTATTGCACGCTGCAGGGCGACAAACCGAACGGCCAGCCCGCCTCGCAACTGCTCGACGCCGCCACCCTGTGGGCCGAGGACGTCTCCGGTATCCACCCGCTGAAAAAGCACTTCGCCCAACTCACCGACTGCGTGCCGCTGGAAACCGGCGCCAGCGGCCTCGTCGTGTTCACCCAGGACTGGCGCATCGCGCGCAAGCTGACCGAGGACGCTGCCACCCTGGAGCACGAAGTCATCGTCGAAGTGTCGGGCGAACTCGCCCCCGACGGTCTCAAGCGGCTGAACCGCGGCATCCCCTACCGGGGCAAGACCCCGCCCGCGATCAAGGTCAGCTGGCAGAACGAAACCCGCCTGCGGGTGGCGCTCAAGGGCGCCCAGCCCGGCCAGATCGCCCACCTGTGCGAAGCCGTCGGCCTGCAGGTGCTGTCGATGAAACGCATCCGCCTCGGCCGCGTCCCGCTGGGGAAACTGCCGTCCGGACAGTGGCGCTATCTGCTTGAGGATGAGCGGTTTTGAGACCGAGTGAGCGGTCGGGAGCGGGCCAATTCACGGGCTAGGTAAATACGCTTGGTGTGTGTCCGGTTTCGATCCACTGGCGGCCTGTGGTGAAGGTCTCATGTTCGGCCTGAGCGGTCTGTCATGGCATGTTTGCAGAACGTCTGTTTAGCAGCCGACAGCGGCCAGCTGTACCCTATGGTTTAAACTCCTTGTCCGCTAGGGACATTCGATTCTCCCGAATCAAAAATAATCGTGTCTGAACTGACCCCATTTATTGCCGGGCCTCCACGGTTTCGCGAACACAGCTGATTTGTCAGTGGAGGCTTTTGATTTAACGAATCCCTATATGTATTCCATGACCAAATATTAATAGATGCTAATTTGGCGATTTAGACGTGACTGTTTTACGAAAACGGTGAGAAATTTTGTTTTTCGTCGGGGCTTGAAATTGTCGGACACAGCCTTAATATCTGGCTCACTAGGGAAGTAAACCACAATATGTTGTTATTTTCCTGGTCGGCTGTTGGCGCAAGTGGCGAACTAGCAAGCAGTTATCGGTTCTCCTTCACAAAGTGCCCGCAGATTTTAGAAATCAGCTAACTTTTTAGAAGGATAGAAGCATGAGCAATGGTAACGGCGATAACAAGCCTCAGCATCCCGAGCATCCGGAACACCCGGAGCATCCCAAAGTACCGCCCGGTCCGCCGGAACACCGTCCGCATGAACCGCCCGTTCCCCCTAAGCATCGTCCTGTCGCTTAACAGTGCGGCCGTGGTTTGAGAAGTCTCCTGGGCTGCTCGAGGAAGAGCTCGAACTGCTCAGGACCACGGGCTATTCGTTCACCCTGAATGAAGTACAACGAGCTGCTGGTCGATTAGTTCTGAATGTCAAATACGATATCGATGGCGAGCAGCACAACCTGACCGTAAGTTTTCCGGACAACTATCCGTACTTCCCAGTTGAGATTTACGCCCCTTCCTTCCCTTCCGGACCTCATAAAGACCCCTACACCGGGTTGCTTTGCACGCTAAAGGAACAGCTTAAAACCTGGAGTACAAGAGATACGCTGGCAGGATTTCTTGCTACACAAGTCAGAAAGGTCTTTCTTGAGCATCAGCCTGACAAGACTCATATGGCTGAAGAAGGACTGGCGGCTGACGAAGCTGCGCAGGCAACCGGATACTTCCCATATCGGGCGTCCACCCTGGTTTTCACCGGGCCTTGGGCCATACCGGTCGAACACCGTTTTGGGAAACTGATTATCGGCTTGGAAGAGGGGAATGACCCGAACAAGGAACTGAGAGGCGCAGTACTTGAAGTGCTTGATGCTGCCGGCAACGCAATTGCCAAGATGGATGAGCTTCTCGCTAAGCGTTACACGAAGAAGATTTCTGGCAGGTGGGCGCGGTTGAATTCACCGCCGGCAAAAGCTTCCGGGGACGGGATTTTCGAAGAGGCCCTCAAGGTCTGGCCAGCAATTGGTAAGCCCCGTTACAAAGGCGCGCCGGATGTTGTCGGGCTACTCTTCCCGGAAGAAACCCAGCCAAAGAAATATGAAGACAACTGGGTTTTCGTTGTCCGTTATAAGAAGAAAGCCGAAACCAAGGGCTACATAGCGCGCGCAGACCGGTTTAGCCAGGAAAGCTATCAAGCCAGAGTGCCTAGGCTTTCACCCATTGCCGGGAAAAAGGTGCTCATTGTCGGGTTAGGAGCTATTGGCTCAAATTGCGCTTGGCAACTCGCTCGGGCAGGTGTTGGAACACTACACCTGCTCGATTATGACCATGTGCAGCTAGGCAATCTGCCCCGCTGGCAGCTTGGATTAGCGGCCGTCGGCCTATCGAAGACTGACGCTCTAGGTCAGCACTTGGCGTACAACTATCCATTTGTAGAAATCTTGGGCTTCACCCATCGCCTTGGTATGTTTGATGATTGCAAGGTGTTAACCCAGGCTCTGGAAGGTGTAGAACTGATTCTGGATGCAACTGCGGAAAAGTGCGTCAGCAATTTCCTGTCTGACTTGGCGAAGGAGCGCGGTATCTCTTATGTCTGGGCAACCGGAACGCCCGGAAGCTACGGCGGAGCTGTTGGCCGAGTCGTCCCGAATAAGACTGAGGGTTGCTGGAAGTGTTATCAACACCATCTGTATGACGAGCGTTTCCGAAATCCGCCACACGAAGACCTACCCGAGATTCAGCCGGTTGGGTGCTTTCACCCAACGTTTACAGGCACTGGCTTTGACATGGACCACGTCTCGCTTGCTGCGGTCCGGCTAGTTATCAGCACCTTGTGCTCCGGTCAGGAGGGTGGCTACCCGGATTTCGATTGGGATGTTGGCGTAGTTGACCTTTGGGATGGGAAGAACACCCCTATTGCGCCTAGCTGGACAAAGTACACTTTAACTCGCCACCACAACTGCAAAGCACATGACTGACGGTGCCGGGCGACTTTGGGTTGCGGAACCCGCGATGCACCTCATGTTGGAATTGGCGAGCGGCCGTAACCCGTATGAAACAGGCGGAATGCTAATCGGCTATGAGGCCGATAACGGGGACGCGGTAGTGACTAGCCTAATTGGTCCAGGCCCACGGGCGAAGCACACTCGCTTCGGGTTTTACCCTGACCCGGAGTATCAGCAAGCCGAGCTGGAAACTCATTTTCACGCAACAAACGGGCGGGAAACCTATCTTGGAGACTGGCACACCCACCCTCTTAGCAATAGCAATCTCAGTCGAATGGACAAGAAGACACTCGCTCGAATTGCCAAGACCACGACATCTGGAACCAAAAACCCGCTTATGGCGATTTTGGGCGGGGGGTCGGGGACTTGGGAGCTTGGAGCCGTGCGATTTCTTGGCGTGAAGCGAGGATTGTTTTTTGACGACTACCGTTTGCGTTCGCTCATCGTCGAGACTTTCTAGGGCCACATACCTTATGGCTTATAAACTTGCTGCCGTTTTTTCACTATTGCAGATACATGGGATAAATTGGTCAGACCATTTTCTAGGTCCAACGGAGGGTGTGCAGCGCATAGTAGATCTCGTTGGCCTAGATGGCCACCGGCGGCTCAGGCCGATGACCTGCCCGCCATGGCTGGGGTGCCAACCGTCGCGTCCTCGGCCGAAGCGGACTTTGATGAATCTTATCGTTTCAGTCCGCTACCGATTCCACAGCGGTCAGTCAGAAAACCGAAGCTGACCCTTTTAATGCTCAAACGCATTGCACGCTCTTACACCTTTTCGAACGAAGAGGTTTGGTAGGAAATATTCCAGCGAGGCTGGCCGCCTACGGTAAGAGTGAGTTGGAAGCGCTCAGGTGCTTCCGAACTACGTTCCGCCAACGGGATTTCCGTGATGGTAATTGGCGCCGCCATTTTCCCCTGTATGCAATGTGCAGTTACGTCCTCAACAAAACAACACACGCGGTCGAGCATCGCTTGCACGAATTCCGTGACTGGCTGGCCGGCGACGAGGGGCTCGACTGCGGTGATGTTCGCGCCGGAGGCGTCATACGTGACGCGTGGCAAGGACCAGTTGTTGTGCTCTAGGTCGATGCGACTCTTGATAAGTCGCTCTGACCACGTATGCCGACTCTTCTCTAGATAATCTGCCAGCAGCGGATCGGTTGCCTTCAGTCCAGCAATACCGCGTTCAAAGGCAGGTTGCTGCTTGAACATGAAGCCGATGTCTACGCCGAGCTGCGCCGTGAGTCCCTGCATGCCTTGCTTGATGACGCGCGCGGCGCTGTTAAGGAAGTGCTCCACCTGCTTCCTGAGTTCCTTGTCGACGTTCTCGTCAATGTGGATTGCCACACCTTTCCGACGCACGATTTCCCCAGCGGCGACTTTGCGCGCGTGTTCTACCCAGAGCCCGGATATTTCTTTAGCCGTCGTTCGCGCCGTGAACAGCGAGGTGGGGACGAAGTCAAAAGCCTTGTCGAAACTTTCACGCGCCACAGGATCGGAATAAACAGCGTCGCGCAGTCGCATGAGGCCCATGAACAGACGTGCCATGAAGGGCGACGCCGAGCCCTCGTCGGCGAGCTTCTGAACGATCCACTGACTCTGGGGCTGCTTTACCTTCATGTTTGACCGTTGCTGAAACCGAGCCAGCATGTCGCCGAAATCTGCCGGCGTAACTGGTAGGACATACGAAATTTGCAAGTCGTCCGGCCGGGTGACAACTCCGGCCCTCAGTATGTCCTGCCTCCCGAAGAACGGCAGCAGGTCGAGCAGTGGCAACTTACCCTTAAGAAGGATCGTGCCTCCGTCCTGCCACGGGATAAGTTGAATCGTGGCCAAGTGCTGCCCGCGTCGGTCCGTGATCTGGAACGGCGGAGCCGGCACAAAGCGGTCTTGGTACTGATTGTGTGGAACGGGATTTAGGTTGCCCTTAAGGTCGTACTGATAGCCGGATATCACCACAGCCGTCTTCGGTACGCCGTCCAGAAATTCGGTGAAGTTGGAAAGCTTCGCGCCCGGCGAGAAGATGCCAAGGTGCGCGACAACAAAAGACATCAGCTTGTTAAAGGTGAACGTGCCCGTCGGTCTCAGGACGATCACGACGTAGACCGCCGGTATGTAGTTGTGCCCGTCGGTCTCAGGACGATCACGACGTAGACCGCCGGTATGTAGTTGTTGAGCGCACCTTCTGCCGGCGGCAGATAGTCGCCGCTCAGCGACTCTCCAGGGAACTGCGCCGCATACTGGATCGCACCCATCGAGGCAACGACGATCATGTCGGGCCATTCCCTGCTCGGAGTCGCGGCGTTGAGCCGCTCAAGCTCTTCGGCAAAAGCCTCCAGCGGCAAATCCGACCTCTGAGCGTAGATCACGCCGAGTGTTACGGTCGTCGTCGGCATATCCAGCTTCGGTGCTGGCGATTTCTTCAGCCGCTTCGCGCGTGCTACGCGCGCGTAAGCTGCCCGGAAGGTGTCGATCGTCAGGCTGTCGGTCGCGTCAACAACGACTGCGGCAGAATCCGCCGGTATTTGTGCAGGAGCCGCAGCCGGCGACTTTTCCTTCGCCGAGTACACGACGGCTGCAAACGTGTCCGACACCGCGCCGTCGGCATCAACAACGCTGGCAGACGCTACCTCGTACGGCCAGCCGACGTACCGTTCGATTCCTGCTCGTAAGGCGGCTGAAAGCGACCCCGCGCTGACGGCGGCAACCTGGCGTCCAGTCTCAAGGATCTCTTGGGCAATCGCCATCGCACATGCTCCTAAGTCGTTTGGTGAATGCTGAGAGAGACTTGAATCCTACGCATATGCGGCCAAGGATTCCAGGTCAAAGCTACCAACCCCTCGGTGAGCCCGCTTTGGGTCTGGAGCTGCCCTCACCACTCACGCAAGCGGCCTTCACGCGCCTTACATCCTCAATGTCGGCAACCTGCGTAGCAACGGCCGTTCAACTGCGCCGACGCCAACGGCATCAAAGGCCGAGGACAGGAAGTCGGCCAAAGGCGACGAAGGGTTTTTGATTCGCTCCATCCGCCGCGCAACCAGCACCGGACACTGGCATGTATAAGCAACGTGAACGGCTGCTTTGGTGATGCCAACCCCTGAACGCCCGCAGGTGAAAGCGGTCATCCAAAACCGCAGTAGTGTTGCGCTAATCAGGCGCATAATCTTTCTGCCACGATGGCCGTCTATTATATTAATGTCCGGGCCCATGGGGCTCCTGGATAATTGTTAGACCTCTCTAGCCATGACCGATCCAACGTTGCAGATCAACCTGAACCTTGCCGCTCTCTGGTCGAAGTTCTTCGTCAAGCTGCAACATCTTCTTGATGGCGTGAGCCTCCTTGAAGCGGGAGCCTCGGTTGTGACTGAAGAACAGGTTTCCGCCAATCGTGGCTTCATATCGTTCTCCCCCGCCAGCAACTCGCACTTGTCTTTCCCACAGGCGACAGAATTTTCTCAAGACTGGCTCCTCCGTGCCTTTCTTCGAGACTCAATAGAGATCACGGGACTCTTCCTTGATGAGTGCCTTTCCGTCTGTGCACTCATTCAATTGGCCGCGAAAGGGAAGGTTGCGGGTAGCGAAGTGAATCACGTCATGAACGTCTTGCCTGAAAGGCACCACAAGTTGCATTTCCCCGAAAAGCTTGCACGGCTGGAACGGGAATTTGGTGTCCGTTCCCCGTTCACGCCTCATGTGTCATCACTTAACCGCACCCGCACATGTGTAGTTCATCGTCTTGGCGTCGTCTCACAGCTTGACGTTAACGAAGACAACGAACTGGTTGTAACCTGGCGCACAACTCAAATGGTGGCTCGGGAAATTGAGTCCGGGAAGGAGCTGGTCCTTGATCGCCCGGGGCTGCTAGTTGAGAACGAATCAATGCTCGAAGTGAAGTTCATAGACCATCAGAAACGATTCGCCCTCGGTGAGCAGGTCAAGCTTACGCCATTCGAAATCTACAGCTGCATCGTTACATTTTGGGCGTTCGGAACCTCCACTGCGGAGGCTATTGAAGAATTCTCACGTTCTCTTGGGCTTGGACCAAATGTTCCGAATCCAGAGGTCTAAGCCGTGCGTGTGAGCTATCGCCTCCCAGTTGCCGGAACTTTGCGGCTCGAATTTTCTTTTCCGGTCCGAACCCAGTTCTTTACCTACACATTCGAGGTCGACGAGAATGGTGTCGTAACTCATCTCAATGCGAGCGCAGCTGTTCCGGACAAGTCCATGTGGCCGCGGATCACTCCCGATCCGCAACCCGGCGTCAAGGCGCACATTCAACTGACGAGTCCTTATTTCCCAGTTCTCAAACGCGACGTTCAGGCCGCCGCTGGAGTGTTGGCGCTGTTTGGGGTGGACGAAATCTCAACCGAAGAAGTCGAAGAGTCTTGGGAACCGGATAGTCCGGAAGAGAAGGAAGCTCTTTCGCTGTTCTCCTTCAAGCGCAGTCGAGAATCCAAGCCACCCACTGAATGGCCTCGTCTGTCGTTTGATCTAGCGGCCAGAGCCCTTCTGGTCGCCGAGCGAGCCGCGGACTTCGAAGCTGCGCTGAACTTCTTCCGAAAGGGACGGCTGGACGTCAAGTCAGAGCAGTACATTGATGCCGTTCTCGACTTCCTGTTCATGGTCGAGACGACTTACGCAAACGGTAAGTTCAAAACGGCTCAGGTCGAAGCAGAGTACTTGGCATCAACCGAGTTGCGTGGGCTGATCGCTGACGCCCTGGGGGACCCTGTACTACAAGCGAATGTCCGGGGCCATGGGCGAATCGACAGGTGTTTTCAACAGATCTACCTAGGCAAAACGCCAGAGGAGGTTATTCCTTATCTGGTCGCGTTACGTGGTGAACTTCACCACCACACTTCTAGGAAGAGCGGTATCTGGCATCCGGCTGACCACATCCGTTTTGGTGCTGACGCCTTCTTCCTTCAGCAACTGTGTTTAGGCATCGCGTTTGCGATTGCTAGTCCGGCGCTGTTTGACGCAGCGACTATTCGAACTTACGAAGCTCAGGCACACGCAAGTGCCGCGTCAGGCGTGCTCAAGGTCCATCGAAAGTGACGCCCAATCCGTCGCCCCCAGCCGGCCCGCTCCGTCCACCTTTGGTCGCTTCAACAGTCGGTCCGGAAGGTCGCTTGTCACCGGAGCAGGTACGCCAGATCCAATCTCTACCTGCGACAGGGCTTCCGATTGAGAAGATTGCAGAGATGAGCGGCGCCCGCATTCACTAACGCACTTGGTGTCAATCACGAACGAATATGGACGGCCGGACTTTTTACTTCGCATATGGCTCAAACATGGCCATCGAGCGCCTGTGGGTGCGTGTTCCTTCGGCTAAATTAATTTCCGTTGCCACACTAGTTGCTCATGAGCTGAAGTTTCACAAGCCCAGCAAGAAGGACGGCTCTGGAAAATGCGATGCGGCCTACACAGGTAATTATGAGGACAGAGTCCTAGGCGCCCTCTACTCGATTCAGACCAATCAATTATCCGAACTCGACAGATTCGAAGGCCGAGGGTATGGCTATGATCGAAAAACCGTTTCAGTCAGTTCGCCAACTGGTGAATTGTTCAGAGCCGAGACCTACATCGCTACCAACTCCAATCCGAGTCTTCGCCCCCTCGATTGGTACAAGGAGCACGTACTGCGAGGTGCGCGAGCTATTGGACTTTCACCTAGTTACATTGCATCGATAGAAGCCGTCGATGCCAACATCGACCCTGATGAAACAAGGCGAGCGAATGAGTTGTCGATATACGGCTAAAGGCCAATTTCCGCTTAGGGCACGATCCAGGCATGGAGTGAAGGTCAAAGGGTCCGTTCGACGCGATCCACGAGCCGACAGCAGGTGACGACTGCCTAGCTGCCATTGGCAGGGCAACGCACGACCGGCAGCAATGGCCGAACAAGAGACGGTCTTGCACCGCAATCTGAACTTCCGCTCCTGGCGAATCCAGCCGCTCATTCCACGTTCTGCACCACCGCAAAAGCCCCCACTACTCCACCAAAAACATTTCCAGCAGGTCATTCAAAAAGCGCTGCCCCTGCAGCGTCGGCCTGAGCCGTGTCGCATCGCGCTCCAGAAGGCCGCGGCTGCGTGCCTGTTCGAGCGCTGCGGAGCATACGAGCAGGGGCTGACCGGTGCGCGTCTCGAACAGTGCGGCGGGAACCCCCTCGCGGAGGCGCAGCGCGTTCATCATGAACTCGAACGGCAGGTCGTCGCGCGTGAGGGTGCGGACGTCGGCGATGTGGGCGCCCGCTTTCACCGCATCCATGTACTGCTGCGGATGCTTCACGCGCATCTGGCGGACGATGCGGTCGGCAAAACTCAGCTTGGAATGCGCGCCGGCGCCGATGCCGAGGTAGTCGCCGAACTGCCAGTAGTTGAGGTTGTGGCGGCTGGCGTGGCCGGGCCGTGCGTAGGCCGAGGTTTCATAGTGCTGCAGGCCGGCCTCGGCGAGGCGCACCTCGATCGCCTGCTGCATGTCGGCGGCGAGGTCGTCGTCCGGCAGGTTGGGCGGCGCGGTGTGGCCGAACGGCGTGTTGGGCTCAAGGGTGAGGTGGTAGGCGGAAAGATGCGGCGGCCGGAAGGTCAGTGCGGTGTTGAGGTCGGCCAGCGCCTCGGCGAGCGTCTGCCCGGGCAGGGCGAACATCAGGTCGAGGTTGAAGGTGTCGAAGTGGGTCGCGGCGAGCTCGGCGGCGCGGCGCGCTTCGGTGTCGTCGTGGATGCGCCCGAGCGCCTGCAGATGGCGCCGGTTGAAGCTCTGGATGCCCAGTGAAATTCGGGTAACGCCGGCATCGCGGAAGCCTTTGAATTTGGCGGCCTCGACTGTGCCCGGATTGGCTTCCAGCGTGATTTCCGCGCCGGGCGCCAGTTGCGTGAGCGTGCGAGCGCCGGTGAGGATGCGGTCGATGCCTTCCGCGGAAAACAGGCTGGGGGTGCCGCCGCCGAAGAACACGGTATGGATTTTGCGCCCCCAGATGTCGGGCAGCGCGCGCTCCAGGTCGGCGAGCAGCGCGTCGATGTAGGCGGCTTCCGGAATGCGCTGCGTGGCGTGCGAGTTGAAGTCGCAGTACGGACATTTCCTTACGCACCATGGCAGGTGGATGTAGAGCGACAGCGGCGGCTGCACTTGCAGTCCGCCGTTGAACAAACGGACGACCGACTCAGCCAAGCCGCTTCAGCTTGTCTGCCAGATCGCGCAGGGCCTGGCCGCGATGCGAAACGGCGTTCTTCTCGTCCTCGCCGAGCTCGGCGCCGGTCCTGCCGAATTCGGGAACGAGGAAGTAGGGGTCGTAGCCGAAGCCCCCCTCACCTCGCGGTGTGTCGATGATTTCGCCATGCCAGCGGCCCTCGGCGATCAGCGGTTCGGGGTCGTCGGCGTAGCGCACCAGCACCATGACGCAGTAGTAATGCGCGCGGCGATTGGATTGATCCTTGAGCGCGGCAATGAGCTTCTCGTTGTTGCGCACGTCGGATTTCGGCTCGCCGGCGTAGCGGGCGGAATACACGCCGGGTGCGCCGTTCAGCGCCTCGACGCAGATGCCGGAGTCGTCGGCCAGCGCCGGCAGGCCGGTGTGGGCACTGGCATGGCGGGCCTTGGCGAGGCAGTTCTCGACGAAGGTGACGTGCGGCTCGGGGCATTCGGGAACGCCGAAATCGGACTGCGGCGCAGCGGCGATTTCGAGCGGTTCGAGAATGCGCGCAATCTCGCGCAGCTTGCCGGGGTTGCCGGAGGCGATGACGACTTTCTTCATGAGTATCCCTTTCGGTTCCTAGTCCGCCTTCAGCGCGGCCCGTTGCGCGGCGCTGATCTGCGCGATGCCGGCGGTCGCCAGATCGAGCAGCGCCTCCAGGGTGGCACGGGAAAACGGCGCGCCTTCGGCGGTGCCCTGCACCTCGACGATGCCGCCGCTGCCGGTCATCACCACGTTCATGTCGGTGTCGCAGTCGAAGTCTTCCTCGTAATCGAGATCGAGCACCGGCTGGCCCTGATAGACGCCGACCGAGACGGCGGCAATGCTGTCGGTCAGCGGCGTCACAGCCAGTTCGCCATTTTTCAGCAGGCCGGCGATGGCGTCGGCCACCGCGACATAGGCGCCGCAGACGCTGGCGCAGCGGGTGCTGCCGTCGGCCTGCAGCACGTCGCAGTCGATGTGCAGGGTGCGCTCGCCGAGCTTTTTCAGGTCGACCACCGCACGCAGGCTGCGTCCGATCAGGCGCTGGATTTCCTGGGTGCGCCCCGACTGCTTGCCGCGCGCGGCCTCGCGGTCGGTACGGGTGTGGGTCGACCGCGGCAGCATGCCGTATTCGGCAGTCACCCACCCTTCGCCGCTCCCCTTCTTGTGCGGCGGAAGCTTGTCGAGCACGCTGGCGGTGCACAGCACGCGGGTATCGCCCATCGCGACGAGCACCGAACCTTCGGCGTGTTTGGTGAACCTGCGGGTGAACGACAGTGGGCGCAGAGCGTCGGGGGCGCGGCCGCTGGGGCGGGCAATCAGCTTGGACATGGCGGGCAAATCGAACGGAAAGCGCGATTTTACCGCGCCTGGCCGGGCAGGCACGCATGCCGTGCGGACCAGCTCGACGGGGCCGCCGCCACCTGCCCGCGGCTACTTGGAGGAAATGTTCTTGATCGCCTGCTGGATTTCGGCGATGGCGCGCTCGATTTCGTCGTCCGTCACCGCTACCGCGCCTGGCACCGAGCTCAGCGAGTTGAGCTGGGTGGTGATGCCGCCAGCCGGCATGGCCAGGGTGGAAATGGAATCCTTGCTCGGCATGCGCGGCTCACCCCAGGTCATCGCGACCAGGCTCAGGTTGTCGCCGTGCTCGCCGCCGCGGAACTCTGCATGATCCATCAGGTGGCGCACCGCATCCTCCAGCGTGTAGGCGTGCAGCAGGGCCGAAGCTTCGGCGATGCTGATCATGCCCCAGATGCCGTCTGTGCACAGCAGCATGGTATCGGTGTCGTGCAGGGGAATCGGCGTGCCGCACTCCACCTGCGGTGTCACGTAGCCCCCCAGGCAGTTGGACACCTTGTTGCGTTCCGGATGGGTGCCGGCCTCTTCCTCGCTGATGAGGCCCTCGCGCACCAGCTGGGCGACCGCGGTGTGGTCTTCGGTGCGCGCGATCAGACTGCCGGCGCTGAACAGGTACAGGCGCGAATCGCCCACGTGTGCCCAGTAGGCGGTGTTGTCCTGTATCACGGCAGCGACGCAGGTGGTGTGGGGGATTTCCATCAGATCCTGATCGACGGCGTAATCGTTGATGGCGTAATGCGCACGCGTGATGGTCGCGGCCAGAAAGGCCAGGGAATCGGCCAGACGCGGCTTGGCCATTTTCTGGAACTGCTCGGTCAGCGTCTGTACTGTAATCTGCGCGGCGATCTCGCCGTGCATGTGGCCGCCCATGCCGTCCGCCACCACCATCAACAGGGCTTCGCGGCTATAGGAGTAGGCAACCCGGTCCTGGTTGTTCTTGCGTCCGCCCTGGCGGGATGCCTGGTAGATGGTGAATTTCATGCACGATACTTTAAAACAATTCGCGGTTCAGCGAACGTTTGATGCTGGATAGCAAGGACGACCGCGCCGGGGTCATCGCGCTCCGATCCATCAGAACCTTCTGCAGGCTGAATACGCTCTGCGGCCGCTCCATGTAGTTGAGCCTGAGGCAGTGGTCGATGGTTTCCAGCAGCTGGCTCGAATAGATGCCGTGCCAGTGCGCCGTTGCCGGCCCCAGCTTGTCGTTGAGCAGGCGCGCGTCGGCCGCTTGCGGGGGGTGGCCCGCCAGGCAGGCATACAGGCTGGCACCGATGCTGTAGATGTCGGTCCACGGCCCGAGTCGTTCGCGGTTGTGGTACTGCTCGGGCGCAGCAAAGCCGGGGGTATACATGGGCTGCAGCTTGCTCTCTTCCTGGCTGAGCGTCTGCCGCGCCGCGCCGAAATCGATCAGCACCGGCGAACCATCGAGGCGGATATACAGGTTCGACGGCTTGATATCGAGGTGCAGTAGCTTGTGCGTATGGACATCGCGCAGGCCATTCAACAGCTGCGCGAACACCCGCCGGATGAAGCTTTCCCGGATGGTGCCGCGGTTGGCCTGAATATGCTGTTGCAGGGTTTTGCCGCGTTCGAAGCGCATCACCATGTAGACGGTTTCGTTGGCGCGGAAAAAGTTGACCACGCGAACGACGTTGGGATGGTCGATGCACGCCAGTGCCCGGCCTTCCTCGAAAAAACACTTCATGCCGTGGCGGAAGATGTTGTTGTTCTCGGACGAGTTGGCCTGGACGATGACCGAACCCTCGGTACGCAGAACGAGCTGGCCCGGCAGGTATTCCTTGATCGCCACCGTCCGGTTGTTGTCGTCACGCGCCAGATAAACCATGCTGAAGCCGCCGCCGCCGATCTTGCGCACGATGGTGTATTCGTTCAGCCGGTAACCGGTGGGCAGCGCCTGGTTGGGTTGAGTCGCCATAGTCGAACGTCTATTATCTTTGCCTGTTAATCGCCCAAACCGAGAAACGCCTACCGGGTCCCCCGCCGGCATTCATTTCCATCACCCTTAATTTCTTGCATCCATGATAGCCAGCATGACCGGGTTTGCCGCCCACAGCCTGAACCTCGACCATGCCAGCGTCAACATCGACCTGCGCAGCGTCAATCAGCGCTTTCTCGAACTGCACTTCAGGCTGGCCGACGAGTTTCGTTCGCTGGAGCCCCAATTGCGCGAGCAGCTCAATCAACGCCTCGCTCGCGGCAAGGTGGAATGCCGCATCAGCCTGGTCCAGCTGCCTGCCGCTTCGCTCGATAACGGCTTGAATCCTGCCGTTCTTGAGCGGCTGGCGCAATGGCAGGACGACGTGCTGGAGCGGCTGCCGGGCAGCACGCCGCTCTCCGTCAACGAGATCCTGCGCTGGCCCGGTGCCGTGCAGACCGGCACGCTGTCGCAGGATGCGCTGAACGAGGCGGTGCTGGCGGGCATGCGCGAAACGCTGGACGACCTGGTGGAAAGCCGCCAGCGCGAAGGCGCCAAACTGAAACAGCACATCATCGACCGCCTGACCGCCGCCGAAGCCCAGGTCGCCGGCCTGCAGCCGCTGCTGCCGGCGCTGGCCGCGGCCCAGCGCGACAAGCTCGCGGAACGCCTACGCGACGCGCTGGGCGAAACCGGGCATGAACGGCTGGCGCAGGAAGTCGCGCTGGCGGCGCAGAAAGCCGACATCGACGAGGAGATCTCGCGGCTGACCACCCACTTTGCCGAGGTGCGCCGCGTGCTGGAGCGGGGCGGCGCCGTCGGCAAGCGGCTCGATTTCCTGATGCAGGAGCTGCATCGCGAGGCCAATACCCTGGGCTCGAAATCGGTGGCTGTGGAGACCTCGCGCGTCTCGCTCGAGCTCAAGGTACTGATCGAGCAGATGCGCGAACAGGTGCAGAATATCGAATAACAGGAGCCCGAAACAAAATGACCCCTCCCCCCTGCAAAGGCGTGCTCTATATCGTCAGTGCGCCGTCCGGTGCCGGCAAGACCAGCCTGGTCAAGGCGCTCCTCAAGACCGACCCCGCCATCCGCCTGTCGGTCTCGTACACCACCCGTCCTCCGCGGTCGGATGAAACCGACGGCCGCGACTACCATTTCGTCAGCCGCGAGCGCTTCCAGGCGATGCTGGCGGAAGACGAGTTTCTGGAACACGCCGAGGTATACGGCAACTTCTACGGCACCTCGAAAGGCAGCATCGAGCGCGACCTCGACGCCAGCCTGGACATCCTGCTGGAAATCGACTGGCAGGGAGCGGAGCAGGTGAGGCGGCATTTCCCGCAATGCGCCTCGATCTTCATTCTGCCGCCGTCCTTCAACGCGCTGCGCACCCGCCTCGCCTGGCGCGGCCAGGACAGCGAGGAAGTCATCGAGCGCCGGCTGGCCGCCGCCGCCCATGACGTCGCTCATGCCGAGGGATTCGACTATATAATCGTCAATGATGACTTCGACCACGCCCTGCAGGACCTGGTCGCCATCACCCGCAGCATTCGCCTCGAAACGTCGCGCCAGATGGACCGGCACGCCGCGCTGTTCGACGAATTCCGACGTATCTAAGGTGCAGCAGCACCGTCTGAAGCAGGAGTATCCGCATGGCCCGCATCACTGTTGATGATTGTATCGAGATGTTTCCCAACCGCTTCGAACTGACCCTCGCCGTGACCTATCGCGCGCGTCAACTGGCGCAGGGTTCCCAGCCCCTGGTCGAGACCCGGGACAAACCCATCGTCACCGCGCTGCGCGAAATCGCGGCGGGCAAGGTCGGCCGTGAAATCCTCAACCGGGGCCGCGCCTGAGCCTTCCGTTTCCAGCAAACCGGCGCCCGCTAACCGCGCGCCGGCGATGACGCACGGATTCGAGTCGCTGCGCCCGGAACTGGCCTACCTGCCAGCGGACGAAATCGGCGTCGTCGAAGAAGCCTACGAATTCAGCCGCAGCGCCCACGAAGGCCAGTTCCGCAAAAGCGGCGAACCCTACATCTCCCATCCGCTTGCCGTCGCCGGCATCCTCGCCGGCTGGCACCTCGACGCGCAGACGCTGTGCGCGGCGCTGCTGCACGACGTGGTCGAGGACACGCCGGCGACGGCGACCGAAATCGAGGCGCGCTTCGGCAAGGCGGTGGGGATACTCGTCGACGGCGTATCCAAGCTCGACAAGCTGGCGTTCGCCTCCGAGCAGCACGCGCAGGCGGAAAACTTCCGCAAGATGCTGCTGGCGATGGCACAGGACGTGCGGGTGATCCTGGTCAAGCTCGCCGACCGGCTGCACAACATGCACACCATGGGCTCGATGCCGGCCGACAAGCGCAAGCGCATCGCCAAGGAGACCCTGGAAATCTACGCGCCGATCGCCAACCGGCTGGGGCTGCATTCGGTCTACCAGGAACTGGAGGACCTCGGCTTCCGCTACAGCTTCCCCACTCGCCATCAGGTGCTCGCCAAGGCGGTGAAGGCGGCGCGCGGCAACCGCCGCGAACTGGTCGAGAAGGTCAAGGTCGCGCTGCAGGAAAGGCTCGAGCACTGCAACATCGAGGCCACCATTTCCGGGCGCGAAAAGCACCTCTACAGCATCTACCGCAAGATGCAGGAAAAGAACCTGGCGTTCTCCGAGGTGTTCGACATCTACGGCTTCCGCGTGGTCGTACGCGACCAGCCGGCATGCTACCTCGCGTTGGGCGCGCTGCATGCACTGTACAAGCCCATTCCCGGCAAGTTCAAGGACTACATCGCGATCCCCAAGGCCAACGGCTACCAATCGCTGCATTCCATCCTGTTCGGCCCCAGCGGCACGCCGATCGAGGTGCAGATCCGCACCGTCGACATGAACCGGCTCGCCGAGTCCGGGGTCGCCTCGCACTGGATGTACAAGTCGGCCGACACCGCGCTGAACGACGTGCAGACGCGCACCCACCGCTGGCTGCAGTCGCTGCTCGACATCCAGGCCGACCACGGCGATTCACCCGAATTCCTCGAGCACATCAAGGTCGACCTGTTCCCTGACGAGGTCTACGTGTTCACCCCCAGGGGCAGGATCATGGCGCTGCCGCGCGGCGCCACCGCGGTCGACTTCGCTTTCGCCGTGCACACCGACGTCGGCCACCGCTGCATCGCGGTCAAGATCAACCACGAGCTGATGCCGCTCAGGACCGAGCTCCGCAACGGTGACCACGTCGAGATCCTCACCGCTTCGAACGCCAGCCCCAACGCAGCCTGGCTGAACTTCGTCGTCACCGGCAAGGCGCGCTCGCACATCCGCAACTACCTGAAGAACGCCCGCGTGCAGGAAGCCGCGGCGCTGGGCGAGCGCCTCCTCATGAACGCGGTGGCCGCGCTGAACCCGGATGCGCCGACACCCGACCCCGCGGTGTGGGACCGGATCGTCAAGGACTACGGCCTGCAGACCCGGCAGGAGCTCTTCGCCGGCATCGGCCTCGGCCGCAAGCTGCCGCTGGTGGTGGCGCACCAGTTGCTGCACGTGCAAGGCGCAAAAACCGGCGAGCCGGCACATCCGCACGCCATCAGCATCCGCGGCACCGAGGGCCTCGCAGTCGAACTGGCGCAGTGCTGCCACCCGATTCCCGGCGATCCCATCCTCGGCTTCATCCACAAGGACCGCGGCCTCATCATCCACACCCACGACTGTCCGTCGATTCGAGCGTTCCGCACCGATCCCGACAAGTGGCTCGACGTCGAATGGGAGGCCGAACCCGGCCACATGTTCGACGTCGCGATCAAGGTCGTCGTCGGCAACCAGCGCGGCGTGCTGGCCAAGGTCGCCGCGGCGATCGCCGGACAAGGCTCCAACATCGGCAACGTCTCGATGGAAGAGGAGGACGGCAGCCCCTATACCGTGCTGTTCTTCACCGTGCAGGTGGAGAACCGCATGCACCTTGCCCGTGTGATGCGCGGCCTGCGGGTGCTGCCCGACGTGGTGCGGATCTTCCGCATCAAGGGCAGAAAAGACGGCCGCGCCCTGCAGACCCAATAAGCCTTTCAACTTTCCCGAAATCTCAGCATGAACAAGCGCATCATCCAGACCACCGACGCCCCTGCCGCGATCGGCACCTATTCGCAGGCCGTGCGGGTCGACGACACGGTCTACATGTCGGGGCAGATCGGCCTCGACCCCGTCTCAATGCAACTGGTCGAAGGCATCGAGGCCCAGATCCACCAGGTGTTCAGGAATCTTTCTGCCGTGGCGACCGCTGCAGGCGGCTCGCTCGCCGACGTGGTCAAGCTGAACGTCTTCCTCACCGACCTCGGCCACTTTCCCCGCGTCAACGAAATCATGGCGACCTACTTCACTGAGCCCTACCCCGCGCGCGCCGCCGTCGGCGTTGCTGCGCTGCCGCGCGGTGCACTGGTCGAGGCGGATGCCGTGATGGTGACCGGTTAAATCGCGCAATTGAAGACGGCGTCGCCGTTTTCCTTCCCGGTCAGCCCGGCGCTTGCCGCCAAACTCGCCAAGCTCGGCCTCGCCCGCGATGCCGATCTGGTGCTGCACCTGCCGCTGCGCTGGGAAGACGAGACCCGCATCACCTTGATCCGCGATCTGCTGCCGGCACAGACGGCGCAGGTGCAGGCGACGGTGCGCGACGCCAAGGTCGCCTACCGGCCGCGCCGCATGCTGACGGTGACGGTGGAGGACGCCGCCGGCGGCGTGCTTGGCATCCGCTTCCTGCATTTTTACCCCAGCCACCTCAAGCTGTTTCAGCCGGGCGAAAGCTTCCGCTTCAGCGGCGAGGTGCGGGGCGGCTTCCTCGGCCTCGAGATGGTGCATCCACGCTTTGTGAAGGCCGACGATGACACCCCGCTGCCGACGCAGCTGACGCCGGTCTATCCCACTACCGCGGGGCTCAGTCAGGCCGCGCTGCGCAAGCTGGTCACGCATGCGCTAGCTGCCCCGATCCCGGACACCCTGCCGGCCGAATGGCGTGCCGAACTGGGCCTGGCTGAACTCGAATCCAGCATCCGCCTGCTGCATCAGCCGCCGCAAGCGTCCGCGCTCGCCGAGCTCGAGTCGCGCCATCATCCTGCCTGGCGGCGACTGGCGTTCGACGAACTGCTGGCGCAGCAGTTGTCGCTGGCCAGCGCGCGCCGCCAGCGCAATGCGCGCCCGACCCTGCCGTTGCCGCCGCGGCAGCGGCTGACCGCGGCGTTCATCCACGCGTTGCCGTTCGAACTGACCGCGGCGCAGGAACGCGCATGGCAGGAAATCAGCCGCGACCTTGCGCAATCTCACCCGATGCGCCGCCTGCTGCAGGGCGATGTCGGTAGCGGCAAGACCGTCGTGGCCGCACTGGCCTGCCTGCAGGCAATCGAAAACGGCTTTCAGGCTGCCTTCATGGCGCCGACCGAGATTCTCGCCGAGCAGCATTACCGCAAGCTGGCACAGCCCCTCGCCGCGCTCGGGGTACGCTGCACCTGGGTGTCGGGAAGCCAGCGCAAGGCCGAGCGCCAGGCCGCCTGGCAGGCGATCGCCGCCGGTGAGGCGGACCTCGCGTTCGGCACCCATGCCCTGTTCCAGGAAGGCGGCAGTTTCCAGCGGCTCGGCGTGGCGGTCGTCGACGAGCAGCACCGCTTCGGCGTCGGCCAGCGGCTGGCGCTGATGCAGAAAGGTACGGAGCCGCACCAGCTGATGATGAGCGCAACGCCGATACCGCGCACCTTGGCGATGAGCTTCTTCGCCGACCTCGATGTCTCGGTCATCGACGAACTGCCGCCGGGCCGCACCCCTGTCGTCACCAAGCTGGTCAGCGCCGCGCGCCGCGATGACGTGCTCGTGCGCGTGCGCGAAGCCTGCCTCGCCGGTGGTCAGGCATACTGGGTGTGCCCGCTGATCGAGGAATCCGAGAAGCTGCAGTTGCAGACCGCGCAGGACACCTGGGCGGTCCTGACGGAACAACTGCCGGACCTGCGCGTCGGCCTGGTGCACGGGCGGCTGAAGCCGGACGAGAAGCAGGCGGTGATGGCAGCCTTCCAGGCGCACGAGATCGACCTGCTGGTCGCCACGACCGTGATCGAGGTCGGCGTCGACGTCCCCAACGCCGCACTGATGGTGATCGAGCATGCCGAACGCATGGGCCTCGCGCAACTGCACCAACTGCGCGGGCGGGTCGGACGCGGCAGCCGCGAATCGGCGTGCGTGCTGCTGTTCGAAACCCCATTATCCGAGCTGGCACGCGCCCGGCTGAAGGTCATATTCGAGCTCAGCGACGGCTTCGAGATCGCGCGCCAGGACCTGCTGCTGCGCGGTCCCGGCGAACTGCTCGGCCACCGCCAGAGCGGGCTACCGATGCTGCGCTTCGCCGACCTGGAACGCGACGTCGACCTGCTGGAAGCTGCGCGCAACCTGGCGCAACGCTGCCTCGCGCAGCATCCCGAAATCGCTGCCCGTCATGTCGAGCGCTGGCTGGGCAGTCGCCAGTCGCTGAGTGCAACCTAAGCGGCGCGCCACAGACTCAGTGCCGGGATACACGTCAGCAGCAGGAACGGCAAGGAAGCACGGAACACCGCGAGCATCCGGCTGCCTCGGCAGCCTGCTTTCTGGCCAGCGCATTGGCAAGACTGGGATTAGGGCAGGCGCCGACGGGTGCGCCCAGCACGCGTTTCAGCGTGGCATGGAAGGCCGCGAGATCGCCCATTTCCACAACAGGTAGCGCGCGCGATACACGTCGACGATGCACGGCGCAGGGGGGGCGAGTACATTCGGTCTCTCGCTTGGCGTCGTTGGAAATGCGCCCATCATGCTAGCGCCGTCCGAATGTCTCCGCCGCTTTGGCATAATGCGCGTTTTGCCACGGACGCCACAGTGACCGCTTCACTGCACGACCCCCGCCAGCGCATCAGCGTGCAGCATGGATGGCTGGCGCATCCTTTTCGGGCACCACGCGCGCTGCGCGGCTGGTTGTCGGACCGCGGTTCGCTCACCCGCCGCCTGAAGGCGCGCTATCCTGATTTCAGGGTCCGCCCGGTCGCCAGCGGGTTCGCGTCGCCGTTTCTCGACGAAGCCCGGGTGTTGCATCTGGCCCCCAAAGCCCATGCCTACGTTCGCGACGTTCTGCTCATCGGAGACGGAAGAGCCCGGGTGTTTGCCCACAGCGTATTGCCCCGCAGCAGCCTGGCCGGTGGAGACTGGTGCGGCGTCACCCGTCTGGGCACGAAGCCGTTGGGGGAAACCCTGTTTACCGACCCGCGCATCCGGCGGCTCGGCCTGATGTGCCGGCGCCTTGATGTACGCCACCCGCTCTATCGCGCGGCCCGGCGTCACACCGATCTCAGCGAGGATCATGTGTGGGCACGCCGCTCGGTGTTCTGCCTGAATGGACGTCCGCTGCTGGTCACCGAAGTGTTTCTGCCTGCGATCGATACGCCATGACTCTGAGCGAACGCCTTACGTACTACGAGAAGCTGATGCGGCTTGACAAGCCGATCGGCATCCTGCTGCTGCTGTGGCCCACGCTGTGGGCACAGTGGCTCGCCAGCAATGGCCGGCCGCACTGGCTGATCCTGTGGATTTTCATCCTCGGCGTGGTGCTGATGCGCTCGGCCGGCTGCATCATCAACGATTACGCAGACCGTGATTTCGACCCGCACGTGGCGCGCACCCGCGAGCGTCCGCTGGCCGCCGGCAAGGTGTCGCCGAAGGAGGCGCTGCTTCTGGCGGGCGGGCTTTCCCTGCTGGCATTTCTGCTGATCCTGCCACTCAATGATCTGGTACTGGGGCTGTCGGTCGTCGCACTGTTTCTGGCTGCAAGCTACCCCTTCACCAAGCGCTTCTTCGCAATCCCTCAGGCGTATCTGGGTATCGCGTTCGGCTTCGGCATTCCCATGAGCTACGCAGCACTGCAGGGCACCGTTCCGGTCGAAGCCTGGATTCTGCTGGCGGCCAACGTCTTCTGGGCGATTGCCTACGACACGCAATACGCCATGGTAGACCGCGCCGATGATCTCAAGATCGGCATCAAGACCTCGGCGATCACTTTCGGCCGCCACGATCTCGCTGCGATTGCCATCTGTTACGCGGCAACACTTGCCCTACTCGCGTGGGTCGGCGTGCGCCTGGGCCTGAGCGTTGCGTTCTATGGCGGGCTGGCGGCCGCTGCGGCGATCGCGCTCTACCACATGGTCCTGATCCGGCAGCGCGATCCGCAGCAGTGCTTTCGTGCCTTCCTCCACAACACCTGGCTCGGCGCCGCGGTGTTCGGCGGGATCGCGCTGCACTACCTGACCGGATAGGGCTTCACGAAGGGCAGGCCACGCGCGACTGCTGGCTGTTCGGAAAAGCCTGGCTGATCCCGCTCAGGCTTTTCAGCGCTTCCGGATCTTCGCTGCGAATGACGAAATAGAATTCCGTCCCCTGGCGCGGCAGCAGCTCGACGCGCGTTCCCAGCACGCCCTTCTCCTCCACCTCTCGCACCCGTCGGCGCGCCGCTTCGTCGCTGGTGAACAGCCCGAGAGAAATGGCATTGATCCAGATGCCATCATTGACCACGAAGGCATCTTCCAGGCCCGCGGCTACCAGTTCGTGCAGTTTGGACACAGCCGATTTGGAACTCGGCAGCGGTGGGAAGATGACCCAGTACCGCATTTCGAGCGGCACTTCGGCGAATGACATCACCCGTTCTCCGGCCAGGACCTTGAGTTGCTCCCGTGCCTGCACGAATTCCTCCCGGCCCAGGCCGCGCCACTCCACGCACAGGGTCTCGGGCTCGCTGCGGGCAGGCGGTGGCGCCTTCGGTACTGCCGCCGACTGGCTGCGCAGGCTCAGGCGGTCCACGTTCAGCGGTGCAGTCTGCTCCGATGGCGTCGCCGGCCAATAATCCCGCCCGATGAAGAAGCCCGCTACGGCAAGGTTGGCCAGCAGCAACAGCCAGACAAGTGCTTTCATTCCGACACGCCTTCCCCGGCAACGCGTTCCATGCCTTCCAGGACCAAAGCCGGAACATGCTCGGCGTGCATGCTCAAATGCGGCAACAACATCTCTGCGTCTCCCCCTGTCAGCAAGCACTGCGGTGGCATGGACGAAGCCTCGGCCAGGCGCGCATGCTGCTGTTCGATTGCACCGCACAGTGCCGCCACAATCCCGCTCTGCACGGCATCGGCGGTGGTGAGCGGAAACGCCTGCCAATGGCCCGACGTCTCCGCAATGCGCGCGATACCCTGCAGCAGCGCCTGTCGCATCAGGCTTACGCCAGGCACGATGATGCCGCCGAGGAATTCACCGTCTGCCGCGAGCGCATCCACCGTCATCGCTGTCCCCGCCGACACCACCAGCACCGGCTCAGGGGTGCGCGCATGCGCTGCGATCAGTCCCATCCAGCGATCCACCCCCAGTTGCCGCGGGTTCTGGTAAGTGTTTCTCACTCCGGCGAACTCAGTTCCGGTCGTGAGCCAGTTCGCGACGACGCCCGCCGCTTCCAGCACTGCGGCAAGCTGCTGTTCATGCACGGTGTTCGCCACGCTGGCGATGAAGCAATCTGTATCGATCGTCAGATGGGTCTTCAGGTCCGACCAGTCGGCGTAATCGCTGCTGCCTTGCTCGCGCCACTGCCCATGTTCGATTACAGCCCATTTCATGCGCGTGTTGCCGCAATCGATCAGAACGCGCCGGCGATTCATCGCGCGTGGGCCAGGCGCAGGCTGATCTCGCCGCCGCTAAATGCGGCGAGAGACGAGGACGCATCGCGCAACAGGAAAGCACCGGTTTGGTCCACCCCGGACGCCACGCCCTGGATCGTGCGGGAGTCAGGCAAGTTCAGCGCCACCGCCCGGCCAGCATACGCATCGAGCGCCATCCAGTCCTCGCGCACGGCGGCGAATCCACGCTCGCGGAACAGCGTCAGGACCACATTCAGTTCACGCAGGCAATCCGCAAGCATTTGATTGCGTCCCACTATCACCCCCATCTCGGCCAGGTCGACCACCGCCTGATCGACCGCGTTGCGTTGCGCCTCAGTCAACCGGACATTCATTCCGACACCCACCACGGCCAAGGCAGCACCGTGCATGTCACCCTGCACCTCGACCAGAATTCCGGCCAGTTTGCGGAAGTCCACCAGCACGTCGTTGGGCCATTTCAATCGCGCCAAGTGGCGGCTGTGACGGTTCGCGGCGCGCGCAATCGCCAGACCGACCGCAAGACTCAGGCCCGCGAGCGACTGCAGGCCGGTTTCGAAGCGCCACAGCACCGAAAACGTCAGGCTGCCGCCCGGTACGGAATGCCAGCGGCGTCCACGGCGTCCCTTGCCGGCATGCTGGTGCTCGGCGCAGTAAAGCGTGCCGTCGGCGGCTCCGTCCAGAGCCGCCGCCATCAGGGCGGTGTTGGTCGAGTCCACACTGTCCAGCACCTCGATGGTGTACGCAGCGGCCGCAGCGCCGAGGTGACGCGTGACGGCATCGCGATCCAGCCATTCCACTGCCGTTGGCAGGCGGTAGCCCCGTCCGCGCACCGCGTGGAGCGTCACGCCCATCGATTCCGCCTGGCTGATCACGTTGAAGATGCTGGACCTTGAAAGGCCGAATTCATACGCCAGCGCCTCGCCGGAATGAAATCTGCCGTCTGACAGCCGACGCAGGATCGGGAACAGCGCCTTGTGGGTTCGGGTGTACACGGCTGGATTTTACATGCCTTGGGCGGACGAAATACCCCAAGGCAGCCCAAGTAAAAAACCCCCTCTTTTAGGGAGGGGGTTTGTGTACCTTTTGGTACGAGTAAGGAGTCTGACGATGACCTACTTTCACAGGCGAATGCCTACTATCATTGGCGCGGGAGCGTTTCACCGTCCTGTTCGGGATGGGAAGGG
>JANJWF010000019.1 GCA_024709685.1 Thiobacillus sp. | reverse complement strand
GGCGACCGCTACATCGAGATCTGGAACATCGTGTTCATGCAGTTCAACCGCGACGAGGCGGGCACGATGCACCCGTTGCCCAAGCCCAGCGTCGACACCGGCATGGGGCTCGAGCGCGTTTCCGCCGTGATGCAGCACGTGCATTCCAACTACGACATCGACCTGTTCCAGGTGCTGATCAGGGCTGCCGCGCGCGAGACGAACACGAGCGATCTCACGAACAACTCGCTCAAGGTCATCGCCGACCACATCCGTGCCTGCTCCTTCCTCATCGTCGACGGCGTCATCCCGGGCAACGAGGGCCGCGGCTACGTGCTGCGACGCATCATCCGCCGGGCGATCCGCCACGGCTACAAGCTGGGCACGCACGTCGCCTTCTTCCACCGCATCGTGCCCGACCTCGCGGCGGCGATGGGCGAGGCCTATCCCGAACTGGTCAAGGCGCAGGGCCGGGTCACCGACATCCTGCGCCAGGAAGAGGAACGCTTCTTCGAGACCATCGAGCACGGCATGGGCATTCTCGAAGCCACGCTTAAGACCTTGCCCGCCGGCGGCACCTTCGATGGCGAACTGGCGTTCAAGCTTCACGATACCTACGGTTTTCCGCTCGACCTCACCGCCGACATCTGCCGCGAAGCCCATGTCAGTGTCGACACTGCCGCCTTCGATGCCGCCATGCAGCGACAGCGGGACCAGGCGCGCGCCGCCGGCAAGTTCAAGCTCGGCGCCGGCCTGGAGTATTCGGGCGAAGCGACCACCTTCCACGGTTACGACGCGCTGACGCACGACGCCACCGTGCTTGCGCTGTACAAGGACGGCACCCCGGTCAGCGAACTCAGGGAGGGCGAGCTCGGCGTCGTCGTGCTCGACCACACCCCCTTCTATGCCGAGTCCGGCGGCCAGGTCGGCGACCGCGGCGCAATCCAGAGCACCAACGGCGTGTTCGAGGTCGAGGACACTCAAAAGATCCAGGCGCAGGTGTTCGGCCAACACGGAGTCATGAAGACCGGCTCGCTCGCGGTGGGCGACGCCGTGCTCGCGCGCGTCGACGAGATCGCGCGTGCGCGCACCATGCGCAACCACTCGGCCACCCATCTCATGCACAAGGCCCTGCGCGAAGTGCTCGGCGAACACGTGCAGCAGAAGGGCTCGCTGGTCGACAGCGAGAAGACGCGCTTCGACTTCGTGCAGCCCAGTCCCATGACCGAGGCGCAGATCCGCGAGGTGGAAGCGCGCGTCAACGCCGAGATCCTCGCCAATACCGCCACCCAGGCGCGGGTGATGGCGATCGACGAGGCACAGAAGACCGGCGCGATAATGCTGTTCGGCGAAAAGTACGGTGACGAGGTGCGCGTGCTCGACATCGGCAGCTCGCGCGAACTGTGCGGCGGCACCCACGTCGCCCGCACCGGCGATATCGGCCTGTTCAAGATCGTTTCCGAATCCGGCGTTGCCGCCGGGGTGCGCCGCATCGAGGCGGTGACCGGCGACAATGCACTCGCCTACCTGCAGACGCGCGAGCGGGAGATCCATGAGGCCGCCGCCCTCCTGAAGGCTCAGCCGGCAGAGCTTGGCGCCAAGCTCGCGCAGATGCTCGACAACGTCCGCGCGCTGGAGAAGGAGCTCGACCGCCTGAAGTCGAAGCTGGCATCGAGCGCCGGCGACGAACTGGTGCAGCAAGCGGCAGACATCGGCGGCGTGAAGGTGCTGGCCGCCCAGCTCGACGGCATCGATGCCAAGGGCCTGCGCGAGGCCGCCGACAAGCTGCGCGACAAGCTGAAGTCGTGCGCGCTGGTGCTCGGCACCGTCGCCGACGGCAAGGCGAGCCTGATCGCCGCGGTGACGCCCGACGTCACCGACCGCATCAAGGCCGGCGAGCTGGTCAACTTCGTCGCCGGCCAGGTCGGCGGCAAGGGCGGCGGCAAGCCCGACATGGCGATGGCGGGCGGCAACGAGCCCGCCCGGCTGCCGGCTGCCCTGGCATCGGTGCAGTCGTGGGCACGGAACAGGCTCGAAGGCTGACGGCAGGTCACGCGCTGCTCGCCGGCCCTGCTGGCAGCAGATCATCGGCCCGGCCCGCTACGCGCCGGGCCGGGTGTCAGAGATCCGCGACGCAGGTGAACCGGCTTCATCGCCCTGGGCGAACCGATCGAGCAGCGAAGGCTGGGTGCACGTTGCGACCCGACCGATGGCCCGATGAGGCGGGCCGCGCTGCGCCTCCTCCCTCGGTTTTACTTTCACGGCCTCTCTGGCACAATCCTTGAACGTCCCGTCACGCCGATAACAAACCCACAAGAAGCTGACGCGATTGCGACACCACTAAATCTGGAGGATATGTGGCCCAAACCAACAAACCCAGCTTGCTGATCGTCGACGACGATCCGCTGATTTCCGATACGCTCACCTACGTCCTCAGCAAGGACTTCGATATCTCGGCCGCAGAATCGCGCACCCAGGTGAAAAGTCTGCTGATGCAACTGGACGAACCGCCGCAGCTGGCGCTGGTCGACCTCGGCCTGCCCCCGCAGCCGCACAAGCCCGACGAGGGGTTCGCGCTGATCGCCGACCTCCTCGGGGTTTCGCCCAGCATCAAGATTCTGGTGCTCTCCGGCCAGAGCGACGAGGCCAATGCGCGCCACGCGCGTGCGCTCGGCGCGATCGATTTTGTCGCCAAGCCATGCGAACCCGATCGACTGAAGTCGCTGCTGTACAACGCGCTGCTGGTACAGAACGCGGAGCGCACCGCCGAAAAGGAGCCGGCGGTCAAGGATTCCGGCATCGTCGGCAGCAGTCTGGCGATGGACAAGTTGCGCCAGCAGATCATGCAATACGCCGCCGCACCGTTCCCGGTACTGATCGAAGGAGAGTCCGGCAGCGGCAAGGAGCGCGTCGCCTCCAGCCTGCACCAGTTGTCGCCGCGCTCGCCCAAGCCCTATCTGGCGCTCAACTGCGCCGCGATTTCGCCGACACTGGTCGAGCCCACCCTGTTCGGCTATGCCAAGGGTGCATTCACCGGCGCCACCAGCGCGCGTGCCGGCTACTTCGAGGAAGCCGAGAACGGCACCCTGTTCCTCGACGAAATCGGCGAACTGCCGCTGGAGTTGCAGGCCAAGCTGCTGCGCGTGCTTGAAAACGGCGAATACCAGCGCGTGGGCGAGACCCAGCCGCGCTTTTCCAACGCCCGCGTGGTCACCGCCACCAACCGCGACCTGCGCGCCGAGATCAAGGCCGGCCGCTTTCGCGCGGATCTCTACCATCGGCTGTCGGTGTTTTCCATCGCGGTGCCCCCGCTGCGCGAGATGGGCGAGGACAAGCTCACGCTGCTCGACTATTTCCGTGATTTCTACGCCCGCGAGGCCAAGAGTCAGCCGTTCTCGCTCGACCCGCGCGCCCAGCAGATGTGGAAGGACTACCACTTCCCCGGCAACGTGCGCGAATTGCGCAACATCGCCATCCGCCTGACCACAAAATATCCGGGCGCGCAGGTCAACGCCCAGCAACTGGAAGCCGAGCTCGACACCGACCAGGCCTATCCCCAGGAAATCCCCCTCGCCAGCGACGGCAAGGCTCTGATCGAACTTGCGCGCAAGCAGTTGCAGACCCACGCCAACTTCAACCTCGACGTCACCTTGCGCCAGTGGGAAAAGGCCTACGTCGAGGCCGCGCTCAACATGACCCACGGCAACCTGTCGCAGGCGGCCAAGCTCCTGGGTATCAACCGCACCACGCTATACAGCCGAATGCAGACCTACGGCACCGATTAGGACGTGCCGGCATCTATTTCACCCCTAGGCACCCGTGTATCTTGACTATTTCGGCCTGAAGGAAGCGCCCTTCCGCATCACGCCGAACACCGGGTACTGGCATGCCGGCGGCCAGCGAGGCGAGATGCTCGCTGCGCTGCTTTATGCCATCGGTCAGGGCGAGGGCATTATCAAGGTGGTGGGCGAAATCGGCAGCGGCAAGACCATGCTGTGCCGCAAGCTGGCGGCGCAACTCCCTGTCAGCGTCGACAGCGCCTATCTCGGCAATCCCACACTCGGAGCGGACGACATGCTGGCCGCAATCCTGGCCGATCTTGGGGAGACGCCCGCCAGCGGCCGACAAGCCAGGCTGGCGCAACTCAACACGGTGCTGTTGGCACGTCACGAGGCGGGCCGGCGCGTGGTGGTCTTCGTCGAGGAGGCACAGGGCATCGCGCTCGACAATCTGGAGTTCCTGCGGCTCTTGACCAATCTGGAAACCGCCTCCGACAAGCTGCTCCAGATCGTCCTGTTCGGCCAGCCCGAACTCGATACGCTGCTGGCCGACTCGCGCATCCGGCAGTTGAAGGACCGCATCACCCTGACCCTCAGGCTACCGCCGCTGGTGGAATCCGAAGTGGCCGCCTACCTGCGCGCGCGGCTGGCCGTGGCGGGCTATCGCGGCCCTGACCTGTTCCCGCCGGCACTCGTCGCACGCATCACGCACCTGTCGGGCGGCCTGTCGCGCCGCATCAACGTGCTGGCCGACAAGACGCTGCTCGCGGCCTATGCCTCGCAGACCCACAACCTGACTCCGGCCCATCTGGACGCTGCGGCGGGCGACGCGGACATGCAGCCCCGCGCCGGTGCACGCCCCGGGCTTCGTCGCTGGGCTTGGCTGGCCGCCGGCCTGGCAGCAGCACTGGGCCTGCTGGCATTCGTCGCCTGGCACGCGCTTATGCAGCCCCTTTGAGTCCGGCCTCGGGCCTGACCGCCTGCCCTTCACTGTCCCACCGCAGAAAACGCGTCGAACTGCGGGCTTGCACCCAGCACCTGCCCCGGGCCAACACGCCCCCGCACCCTCGCGATGCAGGTCGCCCCGGCTAAAGAAGCCGACCATACAGCCGTATAATGCCTGCCACCTTGCAGCCGCTGCGGGTGCTGCACGGAGCCAAATTGGGCGTGCCAGGAGGATCCGGGTGGACGAGTGACCAAGCGTGACGCGACGATGTCGGCAGTGCGTAAACCGCCGGCTTCGCCGCAGGCACCCCGCTTCTGCGTACGGCCGGCAAAATGCGCACCACAGTCTTACCAACAGGACGATGATGAACGCTGTGTTGAAACGCTTCATACTGACGCGGCTGGCCGTCCCCAGCCTCGTACTGGTTGGCGGTTGCGTGTCGCCGCAGGCGTTTGACACCTCGCCGGACCACATCAGCCGGCCTGCCCCGCCCGCCGCCCCGGCCAGCCCGCCCCCCCTGCCCGTGAAGGCGGCGCCCGCGCTGTCCCCGCCCAAGCCGAGCGCGCCGGTACCGACCTATACGGTGGTGGTCAACAATGTGCCGGTGAAGGATCTGCTGTTTTCCATCGCGCGCGACACCCAATACAACATCGACCTGCATCCGGGGATCTCGGGAAGCGTCTCGCTCAACGCCGTGCAGGAACCGCTGCCCGCCATCCTCGACCGCATCGCCCGGCAGGCCGGCCTGCGCTACGAAATGAACGGCCGCACCGTGTCGATCATGCCCGACACCCCCTACGTCAAGACCTACACATTCAATTATGTAAACGTCGCTCGCCACGCCGCCTCCCGCGTCGGTGTGGCGGCAGAGATCGCCAGCACCGGTGTCGGCAGCCTCAGCAGCGGCAGCGGCTCCGCCGGTGCAACGGTCGGCAACTCATCCACCACCACTGTTTCCAGCCAGTCGAACAACGACCTGTGGACGGTGCTGGCCGACAACATCCGCACCATGCTCGCCGGCACTCGCGCCGTCACCCAAAGCAACGAAGAACGGGCCGCCCGGCTCGATGCCGAGCGTGCGGCTCGCGCCGAACGCGTTTCGCAGGCCGAAGCCGCCAGCAAGGCTGGTACCGGCGCCGCCAGCCTGTTCTCCGCTGCGTTTGCTGATCAGCCGCTGGGTGACGGCAAATACGATGTGGCAGTCAATCCCGTGGCGGGCACCGTCACCGTGCTGGGTACGGCCAAGCAGCAGGAACTGGTGCAGCAATATCTCGACCGCGTCATGCAGTCCACCCAGCGTCAGGTGCTGATCGAGGCCACCATCGTCGAAGTCGCGCTGAAGGATCAGTACCGCGCCGGAGTTGACTGGTCTAAAGCCCTGCAGGGCGCGACCGGATGGACGATCAACACGGTCGGCGGCGGCACCAATGCGCTGGCGAATTCGCTCACGCCCTTCATCCAGGCCACCTACAGCAACCCCGGCAGCAACGGTTTTTCCGCCGCCATCGACTTGCTGGAATCCTTCGGCGACACCCGGGTGCTGTCCAGTCCGAAGCTGATGGCGCTGAACAACCAGACCGCGCTCCTGAAGGTCGTCAACAATCTGGTCTATTTCACCATCACCTCCGACACCACCACGGCCGCCAACGTGGCGCAAACCACCACATTCACCTCGACGCCGCAGACTGTGCCGGTCGGCGTGGTGATGTCGGTTCTGCCGCAGATCAACGAGAACGGCATGGTATCGCTCACCGTGCGCCCCACCATCTCGCGCCAGGTCGGCACGGTCGAGGATCCCAATCCCGAGTTGAAAAAGAACGACCTCAACATCAGCAACCGCATCCCCGTCATCCAGGTGCGCGAAATGGAATCGCTGCTGCAGGTGCGCAGCGGCCAGACCGTCATTCTCGGCGGACTGATCCAGGACGACAGCAACAACGCGCGCGACGGGGTGCCCGTGCTGTCGAGGCCCGACGGTTTCGGTGCCCTGTTCGGCCAGCACGAGCGCACCAACAGCCAGACCGAACTGGTGATCTTTCTGCGCCCCATCGTCGTTTCCAATCCGACGCTGGAAAGCGATGAACTGCGCAGGTTCGAACGCCTGCTGCCGAGCAGCGCACGGAGCGCACCATGATCATCGAGGCACGGGGCGAACGGTGAGTCTGCTGCTCAAGGCATTGAAACAGGCCGAAGCCGCCAACGGCGACCGGGCCGACCTCACTCGCCAGGGCGATGGCGATCTCGAGCTGGAGACGCAGGCCGCGCCGGCCGCCAGCCAGCAACGCCAATGGGCAGAACCACCCGGCCTGCTGTTCGGCAACAGCGGGCTCATCCCCGAACCCCAGCGCGCAACGGGTTTCAACTGGCCGCGACTCTCGCTGGTGCCGCTCGCAACCCTGCTGGCGGTACTGGTCGCGCTTGGCTACGGAATCTATCTCTACTTCGCCCTGCAGCCGCCATCTGCCGTTCCCTCCCGGTCTGCAAGTACTGCCGCCCCTGCTGCACCTGCGGCCGATCCCGCTGCGATCGAGCCTGCGCCCGTTGCGCTGCCTGAAACGGACCTGCCGCAAATGCCGCTATTGGCCGCGCAGGTCAACCCTGCACCCGTGCCCCCTGCTGCCGTACCCCCCCACCGTGCTGCCTCGCACACGAGCGATGCGGCGCCACCTGCCGCACTGCCGCAGTTCCGCCCCGACCCACAAACAACCCTGCTCGCCGAGGCCTATGCCGCCTATCAGCGCGGCGCACTGGATGAGGCGCAGCCTCTCTACGCCCAGGCCGCCGCCAACGGACACAGCGTGGATGCGCTGCTGGGTCTGGCGGCGATCGCCAGCATCCAGAACCGCGAGGCGGACGCGCAACGCCTGTATCGCGAGGTGCTCGATCTCGATCCACACAATCCCGCGGCGCAGGGCGCCCTCCTCGACCTGCTCGGCAACACCGACAGCGTGGCCACGGAAAGTCGCCTGAAAACACTGATCGAACGCGAGCCCAGCCCGCAGCTCCACCAGACCCTCGGCAACCTCTACGCCGACCAGGGGCGCTGGGGGGACGCCCAAGCCGCCTACTTCGAGGCCTGGCGGGGCGCCCCGGACAATGCCGATTACGCGTTCAACCTGGCGGTCAGCCTCGACCAGCTGCGGCAGTATTCAGCCGCGCGGACGTATTACGAAAAGGCGCTGGCAAGCGGCGGCGTGCACCGCTTCGATCGCGCCCAGGCCGAAGCGCGCATGCAGCAGCTGAACTCGGCCCGGTAGACACCGCATGGAGCGCCGCAAGAAATTTCGCATGGGCGAAACCCTGGTCATCCAGGGACTCATCACCCTCGACCAGCTGCGCATCGGATTGAAGGAGCAGAAAGCCACCGGCCTGCCGATCGGCCGTCAGCTCGTCGCGCTCGGCTTCATGACCGAAGCGGTGCTGCGCGACCAGCTCGCCAATGCGCTGGGCAGCCAGGGTATCGATCTCGCGCAGGTGGTGGCCGACCCCGAAGCGCTGCAGCTGGTTCCCGAGGAATTCGCCCGCCGCCACCACCTGCTGCCGATCGCCCACGACGCCGTGCGCAACGTGCTGACGCTGGCGGCCACCGACATGTTCAACGTCGTTGCGCTCGACCAGCTGAAGGCCTCGCTCGGCGGACATCTCGAAATCGACACCCTGCTGGCGGGCGAAGCGCAGCTGCTCGAGTACATCGACAAGTTCTACGGCTTCGACCTCTCGCTCGACGGCATCCTGCGCGAGATCGAGACCGGCGAGGTCGATTACGCCAGCCTCAACCCCGATACCGAGGAATACACGCAGCCGGTGGTGCGGCTGGTCGGCGCGCTGCTCACCGACGCAGTGAAGCGCGAGTCGAGCGACATCCACTTCGAGCCCGAACATGCCTTCCTGCGCATCCGCTACCGCATCGACGGCGTGCTGGAACAGGTCCGCAGCCTGCACAAGACCTACTGGCCGGGCATCCTGGTGCGGCTGAAGGTCATGTGCGGGATGAACATTGCCGAGACCCGCGCGCCGCAGGACGGCCGCATGTCCCTCACGCTCAACGGCCGTCCGATCGATTTCCGTGTCTCCAGCCAGCCCGGCATCCACGGCGAAAATCTCGTGCTGCGCATCCTCGACCGCGAGAAGTCCATCGTGCCGCTGGAGCAGATGGGCTTCACCACCGACGCCCTGCGCGAACTGCAGCTGATGATGGCGCGACCCGAAGGCATCCTGGTGGTTACCGGACCGACCGGCTCCGGCAAGACGACCACGCTTTACTCGATGTTGTCGCACCTCAACAACGAAACCGTCAACATCATGACGCTGGAAGACCCGGTCGAATATCCGGTCACGCTGATGCGCCAGAGCTCGGTGAACGAAACCATCAAGCTCGATTTCGCCAACGGCATCCGCTCGATCATGCGGCAGGACCCCGACATCATCCTGGTCGGCGAAATCCGCGACAAGGACACCGCCGAGATGGCGTTCCGCGCCGCCATGACCGGCCATCAGGTGTTCACCACCCTGCACACCAACTCAGCGCTTGGCGTCTTTCCGCGCCTGATGGATATCGGCATCCAGCCCGGCATCCTGTCGGGCAACATCATCGGCGTCATCGCCCAGCGCCTGGTGCGCAAGCTATGCCCACACTGCAAGGAGGCCTACACGCCGGACGAGGACGAAGCCCGCATCCTCGGCGCCGCCCCCGCCGAGCCGCCGCGGATTTACCGCGCCAGCGGCTGTCCGGCGTGCGGACACAAAGGCTACAAGGGCCGCCTCGCCCTGATCGAGCTGTTGCGGATGGGCCCGGAACTGGACGAGCTGGTGGCCAACCACGCGCCGCTGCACGAGATCCGCTGCGCGGCGTTCGAGCATGGCTACCGCCCGCTGGCCGAGGACGGCATCAAGCGCGTGCTGGACGGCATCACCTCGCTGGCGGAAGTGGCGCGGGTGGTGGACCTGACGGGGCGGGTGTGAGATGAGGCTCGCGTTATTTCTACCGTCCGCGGATGCACCGCAGCTTCGCGTTTCGCCTTTGGGCGAGTCACTTTCTTTTGCTTCGCCAAAAGAAAGTAATCCAAGAAAAGGCGACCCCACATCGCTGCCCTGCGGGTCCCCGATTTGGCGCGCTCGGCCGGGCGCTCCACCAACTCGCCCTGGCAAGGCACACAAAACGTGCCTTGATGCGGAGCTCGGACAGGGTTCCGCTTCTTCCCCGCCCGCACACACCAAACCGGCAGCGCTGAAGGGGGAAAAAACCTTCCGACTGCACTTACTGCACCCTCACATCCATGCGCTAGCGTCCGCAATGAGCCCCCTTGTGTGTCGCCGAGAAGCGCAACCGGCCGAGGGAAAAAGGGACTGGGTGTCCGAGCTCCGCAGTGAGCCGCGTTTTGTGCGGCTCGCCAGGGTGAGTTCCAGTCCCGCCTCGGGCGGCGAGCATCGCAGGGGAGCCGAAGGCCGACACACCAGGGGTGGCCTTTTCTTTGGTTCCTTTCTTTTGGCCACGCAAAAGAAAGGAACTCGCCCGCAGGCGAAACGCGAAGCCATAGCCACCCCCTCATCGCAGGCGGAGAAGAACTAATCCATGCCCTTCTTCGACTATCGCGCCATCGACCCGACCGGCCGCAGCGTCCGCGGAACACTGTCGGCAGTCAACGACGTCGACCTCGAGCTGCGCCTGAAACGCATGGGGCTCGACCTCGTCACGCTCTCCGAGCTGTCGCGGCAATATGCACCACAGGGCCGCGAGCGCGTCACCCGACGCGATCTCGTGACGTTCTGCATCCACCTGCGCTACATCACCCGCGCCGGAATTCCGCTGCTGGACGGGCTGCGCGACCTGCGCGACAGCATGGAAAAGCGTGGCTTCCGCGACGTGCTGACTGCGCTGCTGGAGGACCTGGAAGGCGGCAAGGTTCTGTCGCAGGCGCTCGCGGCGCACCCGGCGGTGTTCGGCGCCGTATTCGTCCATAGCGTGCACGCGGGCGAGCAGACGGGACTCCTCGACGCGGTATTCGAGCGCCTGGCCGAATCGCTGAAGTGGCAGGAGGAAGTGGCTGCGAAGGCCAAGCGGCTGATGATCTACCCGGTACTGGTGCTGTCCGTGGTCGGCGCAGCCATCCTGTTCCTCTTGGTGTATCTGGTGCCTCAGGTGCTCACCCTGGTCGAGACCATGGGCGTGGTGCTGCCGCTGCCGACGCTGATCCTCATGGCGATATCAGGGGCCGTGCGCTCGTACTGGCTGCCCGGCCTGCTGCTGGCACTGGCGGCCGGGATCGGCGTGCCGCTGTGGGTGAAGAAGAACGAGGCCGGGCGCAACTGGTGGGACCGTACCCAGCTGCAGATGCCCGTCATCGGACCGGTCGTGCAGAAGATCGCGCTGGCGCGCTTCACCAATACGCTGGCGATGATGTATCGCTCTGGGGTGACCGTGCTCGATGCGCTGCGCGCCGGCGAAATGATCGCCGGCAACCGGGTGATTGCGGGCGGCATCCGTCGCGCCGCACAGCAGATTGCCGACGGCCATGGCCTGTCCGAAAGCTTTCAGTCGCTGGCACTGTTTCCGCCGCTGGTGATCCGCATGTTGCGGGTGGGCGAGACCACCGGCGCACTCGATGAGGCGCTGGATAACGTGACGTATTTTTATAATCGCGAAGTGCTCGACGCCATCGAAAACGGTCTCAGAATTCTGGAGCCGCTGCTCACCGCCATCCTCGGCCTGCTGCTCGGCGGCATTCTGATATCGGTGCTGCTGCCGATCTACGACCTGATCGGGGGGCTGCCGCTGTGATATTCGACCACCGCCTGATCCTGCTCGCCACCCCGCGCCAGATCGGCGTGCTCGACTGGCGCCCGGGGTACATGCACTGGCTGGGCGAGTTTTCCGCCAGCCCGGAAGGCTTGGCTGCATTCCAGCAAGTTGTGGCCGGGCATGCGCGCTTGCCCGCGCTGCTGGTGGCCGACACGGTGGACGAGGATTACCGCAGCGAGATCCTGCCGCATGTACGAGGACACGCCCGCAGCGAACTGCTGGCACGCAAGCTGCGACAGGTATTCCGCAATGCGCGGTTCACCGGTGCATGGCGGCAGGCACGCGAGACGACGGGTCGCCGCGACGACCGCTATCTGCTGGCCGCCCTGACCGACGATGACTGGCTGATCCCCTGGCTCAGCATCCTCGAGCACGAGCATGTCCCGTTGTCCGGCATCGTGCCGCTCGCACTGGCCTGTCAGTATCTGCTCGTCAGGCTGCGGGTGCAGGAGCCGCACACGCTACTGGCCTACCGCCTCAATAACAGGCTGCGGCTGTCTTATTATCACAACGGGCTGCTGCGTTTTTCGCGCCTGGTTTCCACCGACACGCCTACCCAGACGCCGAGCAATGGGGCCGACGAAATTGCCAAGACGCAGATTTATCTCACCGGCCAGCGCATCCTGCCGCGAGAAGCGCGCCTGCACGTACTGCTGCTCGATTCCAGCGGCCAGCTCGACACCGCACAGGCGGCGCTGAACGCCGATCCCGCGTTCAACGCGCGCCTGATCGGGTTGCCCAGGCTCGCGCGTGCACTGCACATTCCAGCCGATTTTCTGGCTGCCACGCCGGAGATCGCGCCGCTCGCCGCGATTGCAGGCGAAGGTTTGCCGTTCAATCTGGCGCCCCCACCGTTGCTGCAAGGCTTCACCGAATTCCGCTGGCGGCGCGGCCTCAATCTCGCAGCCGGCATCGTTGCAACAAGCGGGCTGGCCCTGACCGCCGGGTACTGGCTCGATGCCCAGGATCTGCGCAATCAGGTGCAGCAGCTCCAGACCGCGACCCAGCGCGCCGACGCACGCCACACCGCCATCGTGCGCAACTTTCCGACGCTTGCGACCCGCCCCGAACAGCTCGGCCTGACGCTTGCTCTCGCCACTCGGCTCGATCGCGCGCCGCTCGACGTGCAGGCGCTGTTGATGCCGCTCGGGCAGGTGCTGGCGGCGCACCCCGAGGTGGTCGTCAAGGCGCTGACGTTGCAGGACACGACCGCCGGTCTGGCGGAGATCACGCTGGACGCGCGGCTCGCCGAATTCGACGGCAATTACCGCGCGGCCATGCTGCGCATCGACAGCCTCGTCGACCGCCTTGCCGCCACACGTGGCGTAGCCGCGGTCGAGCGCGTGGCCAGCCCCGTCAACATCGCCCCCAGCGCCACCCTGACCGGCAGGACCACCGGCGACGCCGCACCCGGCGACACCCGCTTCACCCTGAAGCTGCAGGTACGCACGTCATGAGCCACCCGCCGATCGCCTCGCTCAGGACGCCGATATTGCTGCTGCTCATCGTGGTAGCGATCTCGGCTGCGGGAATTTTCTGGAGCCACAGGCAGAACACGGAAGCGCGCGCCGCGCTGCAGAACGAGCAGGCGGCGCTCAATGCCGCGCACGCGCGCGAGCAGCAGGGCCAGCGGGAAGCGCGTCTCATTGCACAGCACCTCGATGCCTACCACGCGATGATTGCGCGGGGGTTCGTCGGCGAAGAAAACCGGCTGGCCTGGATCGAAGCCGTGCATCTGGCCAATCAGGACGCCCGACTTTACGGCCTCACGTACAGGCTCTCGCCACGCACTGCCGCACCGGCCAGTCTGGCTGGCGGCCTGCCGCTCAAGCAGACCCCGATGTCGCTCGCAATGCCCTTGCTGGTGGAAACCGACCTGCCCCGCTTTCTTGACGCCCTGCGCGCCCGCGCGCCCGGCCTGTTCCGGGTGAGCTACTGCCGCCTGAGTCGCGTCAACGACGCCCCCCCTCAGCTGGTCAACCGTCCTGAACTCGAAGCCGAGTGCGAACTGCTTTGGTTTACCGTAGCGGCAAACGGCAAGGAGGAAAAATGAACCTGCACAGCCTGCGGCCGAGCCGGATCCCCCGCATCATCCAGATGCTGCTTCTGATCACGCTTGGCGCAGGGGGCCACTGTCTCGCCGCCGATCCCGGGCGCCTGTTCTATACACCCGCCGAGCGTGCGCAACTCGAAGCCGCACGTGCCGGCAAGGTCAGACAAGCCCCCTCCACAGTCGCGCAACCCCTCCACTTCGACGGCGTCATCATCCGCTCGGACGGCCGCAACACGAGCTGGGTCAACGGCCAGCCGCGGGCCATATCCGGCGTGGCGGGTCTGAAACCGGGCCAGGTCCGGGCCGACGGCAAGGTGTACGAGCCCTATCAGATGCTGCGGCCCGGTCCGGGCCAGGCCGTCGCCGAGGGAGCCACACCATGAAGCGAGCGCAGGGCTTCACCCTGATCGAACTGGCCATCGTGCTGGTCATCCTCACCATCATGATTGGCGGACTGGCGGTGCCGCTGTCAGCGCAGATCCAGGCGCGGCGGGTTGCCGACACCAACAGGACGCTGGAGGAGGCACGCGAGGTGATCATCGGCTATGCGATGTCCCACAAGACCGCAGCGGCCCGGCCCTATCTTCCGTGCCCGGACGCCGACGGCGACGGGCACGAGGATGCGCGCTCCCCCGCGGGCGCGTGTCTGCAGAATCAGGGCTGGTTTCCCTGGGTCACGCTGGGCGCTGCGTCGCAGGACGCCTGGGGCAACCGCCTGCGTTACCGGGTCACGGGCGAATTCGCGAATTCAGAGACAGGGATTCCCTCCGGCGACGGCGATCTCAGGCTGTGCAGCGCCAGTGGCTGCGCGAAAGTCGATGTCGCCGACCATGTGCCGGTGGTGCTGATCTCCCACGGGCCAAACGGCCGGGGAGCGCTCAACGTCAACGGCAATACGATGGCGGCGCCGAGCAGTGTGGACGAGCAGGAAAACACAGACGACGACCCTGACTTCGTGAGCCGGATCCCGGCCAGGGCAGATCATGCCAGCGGCGAATTCGACGACCTGGCGGTGTGGATCTCAGCCGATCTGCTCAGGAGCCGGGTGTGTCCTGCGGGCGGCTGCCCGTAGCCTGCAGCCGGAAGCTCACTTGCCCTGTCCGGTTCTCGGGCAATTCCAGCCGGTATCCCACGCGCGCGGCCTGTCGCGCGGCCTGATACAGGCCCACGCCAAGACCGCAATCCGACGCCACCGGGCTCAGGAACAGATTGCGTGCCACGTGCCCGGGCGCAGGCGCGCCGCTGTCGGTCACCGTCAGGCTCACCAGCGGCGTGAGCCTCAGGACGACTTCCACTACGACGTCCGGATCGCTCTGGCGCTTGCGCAGTGCGTTGGTCAGCAGGTTGTCCGCCACGCTGTCGAACAGATCCTGCGGCAGGGATGTGGCGTCGACCGCCTCGCCAAAGAACCTCACCTCGTCGTGTTCATAACGCGTCTGCAGCGCCACCCACCAAGCCTCGGCGGGGAGGCACACCGCGTCCATTTCAACGGGCTGCTTCAGCTTGTCGACGGTTTGCGACAATCGCGTCGCCAGCTGCGGCAACTGACGCTTCATCAGAGCCCGCAGGCGCTCGCTGTCCTCGGGGGTCGACATGTCGGTTGCGGCGAGCAGGGTCTTCATCGACTGCAGGATGTTCTTCACGTCGTGGGTCAGGCGCGCGCCCGTGTCGTGGATGGCCTGGCTGTAGGCCTGTTCGCGCAGGGTCTGCTCCCGCACCTTGGCCGCGTAGAAATAGCCCAGCAATTGCGACAGCAGCCGTACGTGCAGCGCCAGCGCCGGGGTGAGGGGCCTCGGCGATTGCCACACCATAGTCAGGCCGTGGAAGGCATGCGTCATGGCATGCCCAGCGGGTTCCCCGAAGCTGCCCTTGCCGCGTGCGGTCTGCCAGCTACCGCCGCGTATCCAGTGCAGTTCGTGCAGATCGGCCAGCGCGTCGCGCACGAAGGATTCGGGGTCGCGCTCGCGTTCGGCCAAGGTCGCCAGCCGCCGCGCCCAGCCTTCGAACGGCAGCCCCACCGACAGCAGGTAACGCGAGGTGACCTGCCCCAACCCGGCAAATCCGGCGCGCGGATTCCACAACCACGACAGGGCCAGCAGCAGTGCCGCCATCCCCAGCAGCGTCTGCACCAGCGCCCAGGCATAACTCACTTCGACCACCGCCACCACGGTAAACGTGCCGAGCGCCACCACCATGATGAACAGCGAAAGCATCAGGCCGTAGATGAAATCAAGGGTCGACGATGCCCCGGACTGGCGGGTGACGGGCAGGAACAGGATCACCAGCGGCAGCAGCGGCAGCCCATAGCGCACCGCGGCCTGCAGCACGTCGGGCAGCGTGCCGCCCCCCAGGCTTTGCGGCAGCACCCAGGCCAGCAGCAGGGTAAGCAGATAGGCCAGCGCGAGCAGATAGACCAGCCGCTGCCCAGGCTTGGTTTGCGACGCCGCCACCGCGCCGACCAGCCCCGCCAGGATCGCCAGCCACAACGCCATCACCCAGGTGTTCTCCGCCAGCACCAACAGCGCCGCCATGGCGAACACCGGCAAGGCGTGTCGCAGCTCGATGCGCGCCTCGCTGCGCAACAGCGGCTGCCACAGCAGGAAGAGTCCGTAATGAGCCAGCAGGAATGCGCGGGTGGGCGCCATCTCGGGGTCGAGCACCACGGCCGCATGCAGGGACAGCAGCATCAGGCCGAGCCAGCGCCCGGGGGCCACCCGCGTAAGCAGGGCGGCCAATGACGCCAGCCAGGCGAGCCGGGGGCCAAATGTCGCGGTGCGTTCAGTCATGCGGGGCACGGAATCAGTCGAGGCGGCATACCACTGCTATCGGCATCCCGCCGCGGAAATGGAGCCCCGGGCCGGCCCCGTCCGCGAAGTTTTGACAGCAATTCGACACCGGTGTCGGGTTTTCATCACAATCGTCATATCTCTCTTCCAGAACAGTCCGGTTTTCTTGTTTTCATTCACTGACTTAAAAAACCGTCATTGATCGGCATGTATCTTGCATCACGGCAACCCAGAAACGTAATACGGAGCGCTGTGCCCATGCCCCATCCTCACCTCCCGAGACGCCAGTCGGGCTTTACCCTGATCGAGATCGCCATCGTGCTCGTCATCATCGGCCTGCTGCTCGGCGGCATTCTAAAGGGCCAGGAGCTCATCAACAGCGCCCGGGTGAAAAATCTCGCCGCCGACTTCCGCAACGTCCCCCTTTACATCTATGGATACCAGGACAAGTTCAGGGCCCTGCCGGGAGACGACAAAGCCGCTGACGCGCACGTGGGAACTGACAGCGTCAAAGCCAAAAACGGTGACGGGAATGGCGTCATCGGCGGCGCCTGGGACAGCACGGGAGAGGGCCATGAATCTGTGCTGTTCTGGCAGCACGTCCGCCTGGCGGGCCTGGCGCCCGGCCCCACCTCCCTGGCCGCGGAGGACTTCCAGCCACGCAATGCAGTCGGCGGCATCATCGGCATCCAAAGCGAAGCACCGTTTGAGGGGATCAATGGCACCTATTTCGTCTGTTCGGGCAGCATTGCGGGAAAGTTTGCCAAGCAGCTCGACACCCAGCTGGATGACGGCAACACGGCAACCGGCTCGCTGATGGTTGGCACTGGAAACAAGGCCGAGGCAACCGACGAGATTGTCGACGCCAACACCTACACCGTCTGCATGGGCATTTGATTCAAGCCCTGTCAGACACCAGCCCGCTTAGGCGGGCTTTTTTTATTTTCAGCTGTGCCGGCCCGACTGGCATCAGCCCTGCAACGCCCTGAATTCCGCCGCGGCCAGCCCGTCGGCGGCACCACGCAGCAGCAGTACATCCCCGACCTGGATTTCGGTGTCAGGCTGGGGGTCCACCCCCTTGATGCCCTGGCGCCGAATCGCCACCACTTCCACCAGCAATTCATGCAGCGCCAGGCTTTCCAGGCTGTGGCCCGCCGCCGCGGCGCCTTGCGTAATCAGCACGGTGTGGAGGCGCGGCTGGGCGTCCTGGTCGAGTTCGTCGTAGGCGTCCGAGGCGCCGCGGAAGAAGCCGCGCATCATCGCGTAGCGGGTCTCGCGCACCTCGCTGACCCGTTTCAGCACCTGGGAAAGCGGGACACCCACCAGCATCAGCGCTTGCGAAGCCAGCATCAGCGAACCTTCCATCACCTCGGACACCACCTCGGCTGCGCCCGCCGCTTTGAGCGCATCGATGTGGCTGTCGTCGACGGTACGCACCACCACCGGCAGGTCCGGCCGCAGTTCGCGCACATGGCGCAGGATCGCCATGCTGGAGTGCACATCGGAATAGGTCACCACCACCGCCTGCGCGCGGCTCAAGCCTGCGGCAACCAGAACCTCGCGGCGGCTGGCATCGCCGTACACCACGGACACGCCGGACGCAGCCACTGCGCGGATGCGCTCGGGGTCGGCATCGAGTGCGATGAAACTGACGTCTTCGGCCTCCAGCAGGCGCGCCAGGTTCTGGCCGCTGCGACCATAGCCGCAGACGATCACGTGCTGCGTCTTGCCGAAGGTCTTGACCGCGATGTCGTGCACTTCCTTGGCACGCCCCGCCCATTCGCTACCGGCGATCAGCCGCGTCAAAACATCCATCCGGTGGATCAGCAGCGGCGCGATCAGCATCGACACCACCATCGCGGCCAGCACCGGCTGGGTGATCCCGGCATCCAGCAGCTTGAGGTCGGCCGCCTGCGCAAGCAGCACGAAGCCTAATTCGCCCGCATGCGCCAGTCCCTGCGCAGGGCGCACCGCGGTGGGACGGGCGCTGCCGAAGGCCATCGCCAGCCCGGCCACCAGCGCAGCCTTGCCGACGACGATCGCGACCACCAGCAGCAGCACGTCGCTCCAGTTCAGCACCACCTGCATCAGGTCGAGCCGCATGCCGATGGTGACGAAGAACAGCCCCAGCAGCACGTCGCGGAAGGGCTTGATGTCATCTTCCACCTGATAGCGATATTCGGTCTCGGAGATCAGCATGCCGGCGAGGAAGGCGCCCAGCGCGAGCGACAGGCCGGCGCTCTCGGTGAGAAAGGCCAGCCCGAGGGTGAACAGCAGCAGGTTCAGCGTGAAGAGTTCGGGCGATTTGCGCCTCGCCACCCACTGGAACCACGGACGCATCATGCGCTGGCCGACGAACAGCAGAAAGCCGAGTACCACGACGGCCTTGAGCATCGCCAGTGCCAGCGCCATCCCCATGTCGTCGGCGTGCTTGGCAAAGGCCGGAATCACGATCAGAAGCGGCACCACCGCCAGATCCTGGAACAGCAGCGCACCGAAGATCTGGCGCCCGTGCGGGGTCTGGATCTCCAGCCGCTCGGCGAGCAGTTTCGACACGATGGCGGTCGACGACATCGACATGATGCCGCCCAGCGCCACCGACGCCAGCAGCGGCAAGCCGAGCAGCCAGGCAATCGTTGCGGTGAATGCGATGGTGAGCATGACCTGGGCGCCGCCGAAGCCGAACACCGTCATGCGCATGGTCATCAGGCGCGGCAGGCTGAATTCCAGGCCGATGGAAAACATCAGGAACACCACGCCGAACTCTGCCAGATAACGTTCTTCCGGGCTGTCCGGAATCCAGCCCAGCGCGAGAGGGCCGATGACGATCCCGGTCACCAGATAGCCGAGCATGGTCGGCAGGCGCAGGGCGCGCGCAGCAGCGGCCACCAGCACCGCGACCGCGAGCAAGATCAGAACGAGCTGAAGACTGGAATGCATCAGGGAAAAACGCGGTCCGGAAGGCAGGCTTTAGTATACTTGCCGACCATGCGACCCCAAGCCAGCCCCCCCGAACATTTGCTTTCACTCGCGCGCCAGGTTCTCGACATCGAGGCCGACGCCCTGCATGCGCTGTCCTCCCGCCTCGATGCCGGCTTTGCGGGGGCGGTGCAGCTGATCCTGGACTGCCGCGGCCGCGTGGTGGTGACAGGGATGGGCAAATCCGGCCACATCGGCGGCAAGATCGCCGCCACCCTGGCTTCCACGGGTACCCCGGCGTTCTTCATGCATCCGGGCGAAGCCAGCCACGGCGACCTCGGCATGATCGCCCCCAACGATGTCGTGCTGGCGCTGTCGAACTCGGGCGAGAGCAACGAGATCGTCAGCATCGTGCCGCTCATCAAGCGCCGCGGCGCCAAGCTCATTGCGATGACCGGCAACCCCAACTCGACCATGGCGCGGGAAGCCGATGTGCACCTCAATGCCGGCGTCGACAAGGAAGCCTGTCCGCTCAACCTGGCGCCCACCGCCAGCACCACCGCGGCGCTGGCGCTGGGCGACGCGCTGGCGGTGGCCCTGCTCGATGCGCGCGGCTTTTCGGCGGACGACTTTGCGCGCACCCACCCCGGCGGCAGCCTCGGGCGGCGCCTGCTGATACACGTGCGCGATGTCATGCACAGCGGCGAAGAACTGCCGAAGATTGATCGCGATGCCTCACTCAAGACCGCGCTGCTCGAAATGACGAAGAAGGGACTCGGCATGACCGCCGTGGTCGACGCCGCCGACAGGGTCGTCGGCCTGTTCACCGACGGCGACTTGCGGCGCACGCTGGAAATTGCATTCGATCTGCAGCAGGCGAAAATTGCCGACGTCATGACCCGCAACCCCAAGACGATCCGCGCGGACGAACTCGCCGTGGCCGCCGTGGAAAAAATGGAAACCCTGAAGATCAACGGCCTCCTGGTGGTCAATGAAGACAACACCCTGGTGGGTGCGCTCAACATGCACGACCTGCTGAAAGCGGGAGTGGTGTGATGACCGACCTGATCACCCGCGCCCGGAGAATCAAGCTGGTCGCCTTCGACGTCGACGGCGTGATGACCGACGGTACCCTATTCCTGGCCGACGACGGTCAGGAATACAAGGGTTTCAACTCGCTCGACGGCCACGGTCTGAAAATGCTCAAGAGCAGCGGCGTCGAGCTTGCCATCATCACCGGGCGCAATTCCCGCGTGGTGGAACACCGCGCAAGGAACCTCGGCATCGAGATCGTCCACCAGGGCGCGCACGACAAGCTCACGGTGTACGAAGCGCTCTGCCGTAAGCTGAACCTTGACTGCGAAGCTACCGCCTACATGGGGGACGACGTGGTCGACCTGCCGGTCATGCGGCGCGCCGGCCTGGCGATCACCGTGCCCGCCGCACCCGATCTGGTGAAGGCCTACAGCCACTACACGACGACGTGCGAAGCCGGGCGCGGCGCAGTGCGCGAAGCATGCGAATTCCTGATGCGAACGCAGGGCACGCTGGATGCGGCGCTGGCCCCCTACTTGAAATGATGCGTCATGCAGCGATCCCGGCGCGCGCCGCAGATTCGGGGGCGGCATGATCGCGCGGGGTTCGCTGTGGCTGCCGCTGGCGATCCTGATGTTGCTGGCGGCCCTCAGTTTCTGGGTCGAGCGCTCGGTCCAGGGCACGGCCCAAGACAGCCCGGCAGTCGAGACCGACCCCGAAGGCATCATGGAAAACTTCGAGGCGCTGCGCACCGATCCTGCGGGGCGTCCGCGTTACCGCCTGTCCGCCAAGAAGCTCAGGCATTACTCCGGCAGCAGGCTGACCGAACTGGAGTCTCCCCATTTCGTCCAGCTCGACGCCGTCTCGGGGGACGTCAGCGCCGCGGCGCGGCAGGCGACCATCTCGGCCAGTGGCGACGAGGTTGACCTGCGCGGCAACGTTGTCGTGGAGCGTGCTGCCCGGCCCGATCAGCCTGCCATGACCCTGCGCACGGCGCAGTTGCTGGTTTTCCCCGACCTCGACCTGCTGCGTGCCCCGGGTGCGGTCGCCATCCAAGACGGCAGCCAGACCTTGCACGCAGGCGCCATGGAGTACGACTCCCAGCGCCGCGTCATCAAATTGTCAGGGCGGGTACAGGCCCGCTATATTCCCGGGAAAGGCTAGCGCCATGCGAACATTGAAAACGGCTTGTCTTTCGGCACTGTGTGCCGTCCTGCTGGCTTCGCCCGCCTTCGCAGAGAAGGCGGATCGCGACAAGCCGATCAACCTCGAAGCCGACACGGTCACCCTCGACGACATCAGGAAAGTCAGCGTATACGAAGGCAATGTCGTCCTCAGCCAGGGCACGCTGATGCTGCGCGCCGATCGCCTGCAGGTGACACAAAACGAGAGCGGGCTCGACAAGCTCGTCGCCACCGGACGCCCGGTGTCGTTCCGCCAGAAACTCGATGGGCGCGACGAATTCATCGAAGGCCATGCCAACCGCATCGAATACACGGGCACCAACAACCAGCTCGAGCTGATCGGCCAGGCGCGCCTGCGCCGCGACGGCGACGAACTGCGCGGTGCACAGATTTCGTACAACGCCAATACCGAATTCTACAAGGTGGTCGGCCAGCCGGATGCCCAGACCCCGGGTGGGCGCGTGCGCGCCGTCATCCGCCCGAAACCGCGTGCCGAACAGCCCGCTGCACAACCATGAGCCAGATATCCGCCCAGCGCCTGCGCAAGACGTATGGCAAACGCACCGTGGTGCACGACGTCTCGTTCGAGGTCAACAGTGGCGAGGTGGTCGGCCTGCTGGGACCCAACGGCGCCGGCAAGACCACGTGCTTCTATATGGTGGTGGGGCTGGTCGCCGTGGACGGCGGCAACGTACAGATGGACACGCACAACCTCACCCACATGGCGATCCACCAGCGCGCCCGGCTCGGTCTGTCCTACCTGCCGCAGGAACCCTCCATCTTCCGCAAGATGACGGTGGAAGAAAACGTCCGGGCGATTCTGGAACTCAAGCCTTACAGCGAGGACGAACGCGAGGAACATCTGAACAACCTGCTCGACGACCTGCATATCGCCCACCTGCGCGACGCGAGTGCCGTCAGCCTGTCTGGGGGCGAGCGGCGCCGGGTGGAAATTGCCCGTGCGCTGGCGATCAATCCGCAGTTCATCCTGCTCGACGAGCCTTTCGCCGGGGTCGACCCGATTGCAGTGATCGATATCCAGAAGCTGGTGCATTTCCTGATCGAGCGCGACATCGGCGTGCTCATCACCGACCACAACGTGCGGGAAACGCTGGGCATCTGCAATCGCGCCTATATCATCAACGAAGGGCGCGTACTGACCGCCGGCACGCCGGACCTCATCATCCAGGACGACAACGCGCGCAAGTTCTATCTGGGCGAAAATTTCCGTCTGTAAAAGCTTACCCCACGCAAGGCAATCGCGTTAAACTGTGTCTCAAGCCGGCACGATTTTTGCCGTATTCAAGATTCATGAAGCACAGCCTCCAACTCAAGCTCGGCCAGCACCTCACCCTGACGCCCCAGCTGCAGCAGTCTATCCGGCTGCTGCAGCTGTCGACGCTGGAATTGAACCAGGAACTGGAGCAGATGCTGCAGGACAACCCCCTGCTGGAGCGCGAGGAAGAGGATGAAACGGACTACCCGGCCGATGCACCTGCCCATACCGCCGAAGCCCAGAACGCGGAACCCCCGCAGCCCGAGAGCGCCGAATCCGAACCGGTTACCGCCCTCGACGACTCCGACTGGAACGAATACAGCACCGCGGGCGGCGATGACGAGGACAGCGACTACGCACAGGGCTCGATAGCGGGCTCGACTCTGCGCGAGCACCTGCTGAACCAATTGATCGTCAGCCCGCTCACCCTGCGTGACCGCACCCTGGTCGCCGCGCTGATCGACGATCTCGACGAGGCCGGTTTCCTGACCCAGCCGCTGGCGGATATCATTGCCAGCCTGCAGGCCGAAATCGAGGAGCTCGAACCCGAAGAAGTCGAGACTGCGCTCAAACACCTGCAGAACATGGACCCGACCGGCGTCGGCGCGCGCAACCTGGCCGAATGCCTGACCCTGCAGCTGCGTGCCCTGCCACCCGACAGACCGGCACGCGACGCCGCCATGCGGCTGACTGCGCACTACCTCGAACTGCTCGCGGCACGCGATGTCGGCAAGCTGAAGAAAATGCTCGGCATCGACGACGCCACGCTACGCGCCGCGCGCGCGCTGATCCTCGCGCTGAATCCACGCCCGGGCGCCGCCTTCGGCGCGGACGAGACGCACTATGTCGTCCCCGACGTGTATGTGCGCAAGGTCAAGGGCATCTGGATCGCCAGCCTCAACCCCGATGCCATGCCCAGGCTGCGCGTCAATCGCGTCTATGCGGACATCTTGGCGCGCCACCGCGAGAACGGCGGCAGCCAGCTCGCCAGCCAGTTGCAGGAGGCACGCTGGCTGATCAAGAACGTGCAGCAGCGATTCGACACCATCCTGCGCGTCTCGCAGGCCATCGTCGACCGCCAGAAGCACTTCTTCGAGCACGGCGAAGTGGCGATGCGGCCGCTGGTGCTGCGCGAAATCGCCGAGGCGGTGGATCTCCACGAATCGACCATATCGCGCGTCACCACGCAAAAGTACATGATGACGCCGCGCGGCCTCTACGAATTGAAATACTTTTTCGGCAGCCACGTCGCGACCGACAACGGCGGCGCCTGCTCGTCGACCGCGATCCGGGCGCTGATCAAGCAGCTGATCGCCGCCGAAGGCGGCAAGAAACCGCTGTCGGACGGCCAACTGGCCGAAGTGCTCGGCCAGCAGGGCATCGTGGTGGCCCGCCGCACCGTCGCAAAATACCGCGAATCGCTGCAGATCCCGCCTGCCAATATGCGCCGCATGCTTTGATCGCAAATGCCTTTCACACCAGTCCCGGCGCCAGGGCAGCATCATGCTTGAATGTGTCCGCCATTCGTCCCACAATGAAACCGGGCGCAAGCGCGCCCCACTGGAGGCCGGTAAAAAAGCCGGTTTCCAGTTCCGTTCAGTAGACTTAGGAGGCTCTATGAATTTGACGATTTCCGGTCATCACCTGGAAGTAACCCCCGCGATCCGCAACTATGTTTCCGACAAGCTCGACCGCGTCAAACGTCACTTCGACCATGTCATCAACGTGAGCGTGATCCTGCAGGTGGAGAAACTCGTGCACAAAGTGGAAGCCACCCTGCACGTCAAGGGCCACGATTTTCACGCCCACAGCGAGGACGGCAACATGTATGCCGCGATCGACCTTCTGGCCGACAAACTGGATCGCCAGATCGTCAGGCACAAGGAAAAAACCGCGAACGTCCACCAGGACAGCGGCGGGCTGAAGCACGTCCCGACGCAAAGCCCTGCCTGAGGCGGAGCCGCCCGGCGGCTCGATGCTTCCGGGCGTATAATTTGAGGTGCCGGACCCTTCCGGCCTTGCAACCGGCATGAACCTGATCGCCCCCCTCATCACCCCCGACACCACCTTGCTGGATATGAGCTTTACCAGCAAGAAGAAGCTATTCGAGCACGCGGCCGAACTGCTCGGACGCGCCCACGGCCTGAGACCCACCGATATCTTCACCAGCCTGTTCGATCGCGAACGCCTGGGCTCGACCGCGCTCGGCTACGGAATCGCCATTCCGCACGGCCGCATCAAGGGCCTGAAGGATGCCAGCGGCGCGTTCTATCGGCTGAAGACCCCGCTTGAGTTCGATGCCCCCGACAATCAGCCGGTATCGCTTTGCTTCATCCTGCTGGTTCCCAAGGACGCCAACGAACGCCACCTGCAGATTCTGGGCGAATTGGCCCAGTTGTTCAGCGATGAAACCATGCGCTTGAAAATGACCAACGCCGCCACCCCGTCCGAATTGATTGCGCTGCTCGGCGCGTGGTCAGGCTAGTCCCCGCGCCCGGAACATGGACGAGAGCAGCCATGTCTCGGTCGAGACCATGTTCCGCGACATGGCGGAGCAGCTCTTTCTGCAATGGATTGCCGGACGCAGCGGCGGCCAGCGTACCCTGTCTTCCGAGACCGCCCAGAAGCCGGCACTGGCCCTGATCGGCCACCTGAATTTCGTTCACCCCAACCGGGTACAGGTGCTGGGGCGTACCGAACTGGACTATCTGCACGGGCTGCCGACAGCCGGCCTGCAGGACGCGATCGACCGGCTGTTTTCAACCGAACTGGCAGCCGTCATCGTCACCAACAGCGAAACGGTGCCGGCGGCCCTGCTCGAGCGCGCGGAGCACAGCGGGACCGCCTTGTTCACCTCGCAGCTCGCAAGCCCGGTCCTGATGTCCTACCTGGGGCATTACCTGACGCAGCGCCTGGCCGAGATTACCTCGATCCACGGGGTATTCCTCGAGGTACTCGGCACCGGCGTCCTCATCAAGGGCGAAGCCGGCGTCGGCAAGAGCGAACTGGCGCTTGAACTCATTACCCGCGGCCACCGGCTCGTAGCCGACGACGTAGTCGAACTGAAACACGTCGCGCCGGATACGCTGGAAGGCAACTGCCCCACGCTGATCCGCGACTTTCTGGAGGTGCGCGGGCTCGGCATCCTCAATATCCGCTTCCTGTTCGGCGAAACGGCCGTCAAGACCCAAAAGAACCTCAAGCTCGTCGTCGAACTGGTGCATCCGCAAGGGATTGGCGAAATCGGGCTCAATCGGCTCGACATGGTGGCCTCAACCGAGACCATCCTCGGCGTTGCCATTCCCAAGGTCCGCATCCCGGTGGCAGCTGGCCGCAATCTCGCCGTCCTGGTCGAGGTGGCGGTACGCAATCACATCCTGAAACACCGCGGCATCAATCCGGTCGAACAGTTCATCAAGCGCCAGCAGGCGGCCATCGACGGAAACAGCTAATGCAGATTATTCTGGTCTCGGGATTGTCGGGTTCGGGCAAAAGCATCGCCATTGCGGTGCTGGAAGACATCGGCTATTACTGCGTCGACAACCTGCCGCTTGCAATGTTGCAGCCGCTGGTCGATTGTCTCAGGCTGGAAGGCCACGAGCGCATCGCCATCGCAATCGACGCACGCAGCAGCACGAGTTTCGCGCAGTTGCCTGCAATCACCGAGGCGCTGCGTGCCGAGGGCGCCGACCTGCGAGTGATCTTTCTCGAGGCAAAAACGCTTTCGCTGGTGAAGCGTTTCTCCGAGACGCGGCGCCGACATCCGCTCTCCAGCGACAGCGTCTCGCTGCAGGAAGCGATCCAGCTCGAACGCGAGAGGCTCGCCGACATCGCACCGCTGGCGCACCGCATCGATACCAGCGACCTGTCCCCCTCCGCCCTGCGCCTCTGGATCAAGGAGCTGATCGGCCAGGATCGCTCGCGCCTCACGCTGCTGTTCGAGTCCTTCGGCTTCAAGCACGGCATCCCGCTCGATGCCGACCTGGTGTTCGACGTGCGCTGCCTGCCCAACCCGCACTATGTTGCAGAATTGCGCCCGCTCACCGGACGCGACCAGCCGGTGCAGGCTTTTCTCGAAGCGAGCCCCGACGCCATGTCGCTCCTGGCCGATATTCGCACCTTTGTCGAAAACTGGCTGCCGTGCTTCATCCGCGACCATCGTGCCTATCTGACGGTTGCCATCGGCTGCACGGGCGGGCAGCACCGCAGCGTGTATTTTGCAGAAACGCTGGCCGCTGCCTTCCGTCAACGCGAACAGGTGCTGGTGCGGCACCGCGAGCTGGCCTGATGCTGCGCATCGGTGACCTCGGCGTGCTGCTGGCGGGCGCAGTCCTCGTCGTCGCGCTGACGCTGTGGGCATGGAGCGGCGGCCGCGGCGACACCGTCGTCATCCGCGCTGCCGGCCAGGTCGTTCAGACCGCGGCGCTTACCCACGTGCAGTCGTTTTCCGTCAACGGACCGCTCGGCACCACACAGATCGAAATCGAGCCCGGCCGTGCCCGCATCGCAGCCGACCCCTCGCCGCGCCAGCTGTGTGTCAAACAGGGCTGGCTCACGCTTTCCGGCCAGGCAGCCTTATGCCTGCCCAACCAGGTAAGTCTCGAAATCCGCGGCCACTCCCCCGCCTATGACACACTTGGCTATTGAATTGCCGGTTACCCGGGAGGACCGCCGCATCGCGCGGCTGGCCGCGCTGGCAATCGGCCTGACGCTGGCTGAAGCGGCAATTCCCAGCCCGGTCCCCGGCGTAAAACCCGGACTCGCCAACATCGTCATCCTGCTGGTGCTGCTCGAATACGGCTGGCGCGCAGCAGCCTGGGTATCCGCCCTGCGCGTACTGGCCGGCGGCCTGCTGCTGGGCAGCCTGTTTGCACCAGGCTTCTGGCTGTCGGCCGCCGGCGCGCTCGTCAGCCTGCTGGTACTGGGGCTGGCGCGTCATTTGCCCAGCCGTCATTTCGGCCCGGTGAGCCTATCGGTACTGGCGGCGTTCGGCCACATCGGCGGGCAGCTTGTTCTGGCTGGCCTATGGCTGTTGCCGGCCACGGCCCTGCTCAAGCTGATGCCGGTATTCGCCGCCGCGGCCCTGATTTTTGGCGCGGTGAACGGGGTCATCGTAGCGCGTCTGCTTGCCGCCCCGGCGACAGAAAGGCGACAATCCTCGCCATGTACGCCCCCATGAATACTGTCACGCTTGCGCTGTCAGGCGCATCCGGCATGGCCTACGGCCTGCGCCTGCTCGAATGTCTGCTGGCCGCCGACCTGCGCGTCTACCTGCTGGTGTCGCAGGCTGCCCATCTCGTCGCCAAGCAAGAGCTCGGCATCGCGTTGCCGGCACGCGTCGGCGATCTCGAAAGACAGCTGAGCGAAAGCCTGAATGCACGCGACGGCCAATTGTGCGTATTCGGGCGCGAAGACTGGAATGCGCCGGTTGCCTCCGGCTCCAATCCGGCTGACGCAATGGTGGTATGCCCGTGCTCGATGGGCACGCTCGCCGCGATCGCTCACGGCCTGTCCGACAATCTGATCGAGCGAGCCGCCGACGTGATGCTGAAAGAGCAGAAAAAGCTGATTCTCGTCCCGCGCGAAGCGCCTTTTTCCACCCTGCATCTGGAAAACATGCTGACGCTGTCGAGGATGAACGCAGTAATCCTGCCTGCCAACCCCGGCTTTTATCACCACCCGCAATCGGTCGAGGACATCGTCGATTTCATCGTTGCGCGGATCCTCGACCAGCTGGGGGTCGGACACGAGTTGATGGCACGCTGGGGGAGCGCGCGGTGAGTGCCGACTTCAAGCCCTCGACGTTGCCGCTGTTCCCGCTCAATAGCGTGGTGTTCCCCGGGGGAAGACTGCCGTTGCGGATTTTCGAGCAGCGCTACCTCGAGATGGTCAAGCAGGCGATTGCCCGCGACGCGCCGTTCGGCATCTGCGCCATCCGGGAGGGAGCGGAGACCGGCACACCCGCTGTCCCTCACGGCGTCGGTACACGGGTGCGCATCACCGACTGGGACATGCCGGAGACCGGCATCCTGCATATCGACACCCGGGGACAGGAGCGCTTCGTCATCCGCGACATCCATACGGAACCGAGCGGACTGCTCGTTGGTACCGTGGAATCCGTCAGCAGCGAGGCCCCCGCAGCGGTGCCCGACGACCTCGAACTCGCCGTCGAGATCCTGCGCCACATTGTCGACGAATACGGCGACACGCATTTTCCCGCTCCGCATGAATTCGACAACGCCGTTTGGGTCGGCTACCGGCTGTCCGAAGTGCTGCCGCTCAAGCTAAGCACCCGGCAGAACCTGCTGGAAATGAACGACAGCGTGATGCGGCTGCGTATTCTGACCGAATTCCTCAAGAAGCAGATCAACTGATGGCACGCTCCTATCCGGCGCTTGAAGCCAGGCACCGCACTTTCATTGCCGCGCAGAAGATTTTTTTCACCGCCACCGGCACCGGCGACAGCCGCCTCAACGTGTCGCCCAAGGGCATGGACAGTCTGCGCGTGCTGTCCGACACCCGCGTCGCCTACCTCGATCTCACCGGGAGCGGCAACGAAACCGCCGCCCACCTCAGGCACGACGGGCGCATGACGATCATGTGGTGCAGCTTCGATGTCGACCCACTGATCCTGCGCCTGTACGGCCGCGGCCGCGCCGTGCACAGGCAGGACGCCGAATGGGCCGAGTTGCGGCACCTCTTTCCCGACCTGCCGGGCGAACGCCAGATGATCGTACTCGACATCGAGTCGGTGCAGACCTCGTGCGGCTATGCCGTGCCGATGTATGGCTACCAGGGCGAGCGCGACACCATGGCGCGCTGGGTCGAGAAAAAAGGTGTCGCAGGTTTGCAGGATTACTGGCGCGAGAAGAATCAGGTCAGCATCGACGGCCTGCCCACCGGGCTGCTGGAGAATGAACGATGAAATGGAACCTGCTTCTGCTTCCGCTTGCGCTCGCCCTGGTCGCCTGCGACCCCGCCCCGTCCCAACAGCCCGAAACGGGGAGCCACTCCAACCGCGTATTCGAGACACAGATTCAGGCGATGGAAAAGGCTCGTGCGGTGGAAGGACAGCTGAGGGATGCAGCGGAGGCACAGCACGAGCAGATTGACCAGGCAGGACAACCATAGGGGGCCTGCCCAACCAAGCCACCGTTCCGGTCCTCGAACGCGAAACCTGGACGACGCTGCGGGTCCGCATGGGACGGACCGCGCGCACTGCAGAACGCCAAGACTGCACGCGAGACCGCGCTCGCCTGAATCGGATTTCCTTACACTTCGAAACGCCCACCCGGCGTTTTTTTCCGCCTCCGTTTGCGGCAGCCGCCGATCAGCCCGCCGCGATCAGCCGCTGCACCACCGCTCCCGCCAGCATCAGCCCGAACAGCGGCGGCATGTAGCTGATGGTGCCGTTGATCGCGCGGTCGCGCCCGCGTCCCTCGACCGGCTCCGGCGGCAGCGGCGTGCGCCCCGGCTCATCCGAGAACACAGTGAGCACCCCCTTCGGAATGCCGCGCTTCCTGAGCCGCTTGCGCATCACCGAGGCGAGCGGGCACATCTCGGTCTTTGAAATGTCGGCGATCCTGATGCGCGTCGGATCGAGCTTGTTGCCGGCGCCCATGCTCGACGCCACCCTGAGACCGCGCTCGATGCTCGTCGCCACCAGCGCGACCTTGCAGTTGAGCGAATCGATGCAGTCGACGACGAAATCGACGTCGGCCGGAACGAGGTCGACCACGGTCTCGGGAATGATGAATTCGCGGATCGGCGTCAGCTCGCACGCCGGATTAATGTCACGGATGCGTGCCACCATCAACTCGACCTTCGGCTGCCCCACTGTGGACAGCAACGCAGGCAGCTGGCGGTTGATGTTCGACGTCGCCACCACATCGTGGTCGATGAGGGTCAGCCGCCCCACCCCGGCGCGCGCCAGCGCTTCGGCGCAATACGAGCCGACGCCGCCCAGCCCGGCCACCAGCACATGCGCGCTGGCAAGCCGCGCCTGCTCGTCGGCGTCGAGCAGAATGCGGGTGCGTTCGAACTGCGGCAGGGCGTCCATCGGTTAAAATCTCCTCATGTTGAAATGGTTGCTCACCCTGATTGCCGCCTTGGTGGTTTTGGGTTTGCTCACGCCCTGGCTCAACCGCCTCGGGCTCGGGCGGCTGCCGGGCGACCTGCGGGTGAAACGCGCGCGGGGCACATTCTACTTCCCCTTCACCAGCGTCATCCTGATGTCGCTGCTGCTCTCGCTGCTTGCCTATCTGTTTGGCCGATGAACAAAGCATTCGTCAAGGAAACCGACGCACCAGACGACGACGACGATCTCGCCGCACCGGCGCTGCCCACCGGGTCGAAAAACTACATGACGCCCGTCGGCTACGCGCGGCTCGACGCAGAATTCAACCAGTTGTGGAAGGTTGAGCGGCCCAGGCTGGTGGAAACCATCACCTGGGCGGCGAGCAACGGCGACCGCTCGGAGAATGGCGACTACATCTATGGCAAGAAGCGGCTGCGCGAAGTCGACCGCCGCCTCCGCTTCCTGTCCAAGCGCCTGGAGCACGCGGAGGTGGTCGATCCCGCTACCCGCGAAGCCACCGACCAGGTTTTTTTCGGCGCCACCGTGACGGTCGCGGATCAGGACGGCAGCGAATCCACCTACGCCATCGTCGGCATCGACGAAGCCGACGCTGGCCGCGGGCGTATCGCCTGGATATCGCCGATGGCGCGCGCGCTGCTGAAGGCGCGCGAAGGCGACACCGTCAGCGTGCAGACGCCGGATGGACGGCGCGAAGTCGAAATCATCGAGGTGCGCTACCAGGCCATCGATTGAGTCAGTTGAGCGCGCTCGCCAGCATGCGCCGGTAACGGTTTACCAGTTCACCGCCGCCCAGAAGGTTGAAGACCGACAGCAGCGTCTTGCGGCCGACGTCGTCGCCGAAGCTGCGGTCGCGGCGGACGATTTCCAGCAACTGGTCCATCCCAGCTTCGTGTTGCCCGGCGGCGACCAGCAGGTTGGCCAGTTTCAGGCGTGCATCGAGATCATTTTCGTTCGCCGCCACCCGCGCGGTCAGCGCGGCCTCGTCCTCGCCCGCCGCGCCCAGAAACTGCAGGCGGGCCTTCAGTTGCGGCACCCGCGGGTCGGCATCGTCCGGCACGCCGCCGAGCAGGCGGCTGGCCTCGTCGGTTTCGTTCAGGTCGAGCATGATTTCAGCCGCGTCGAGCCGCACGCCGATGTGGGCCGGGTCGAGCTTCGAGGCCTCGGCGAGCAGCTTCAGTGCGCCCGCAGTATCCCCTGCCATGCGCGCTGCCGTCGCCTGCCGGCGCATTTCGTCAGCGGGACCGGGAATGAGCCGATCGAGGAATGCGCGCACCTCTGATTCCGGCAGCGCGCCGGAGAACTCGTCGACCTGCTCGCCGCCGACGAAGGCCTTGATGCTGGGAATACCGCGCACGCCATAGCGTGCGGCGAGTTCCTGGTTCTCGTCCGAATTGATCTTGGCGAGCAGGAACTTGCCGCCGTATTCTGTCGCGAGCTTCTCCAGGATGGGTTTCAGCGACTTGCACGGCCCGCACCAGGGCGCCCAGAAATCGACCACCACCGGGCGATGCCTCGATTCTTCGAGAACGTGTTGCGGGAAGTCGGCGAGGCCGACATCGAGGGCATGCTCGGACATGGCGCCTCCGATCAGATCTGCCTGGCCAGTTCGGCCGCCATCCCGGTATACGTCGCCGGGCTCAGCGTTTTCAGGCGGGCCCTCTCGGCGGCCGGGATCGCCAGCCCGTCGATGAAGGCATGCAGCGTCTCGCGCGTCATGCCGGCCTTGCCGCGGGTGAGCGCCTTCAACTGCTCATAGGGATTCGCCACGCCGTAGCGGCGCATCACGGTCTGGATCGGCTCGGCCAGCACTTCCCAGTTGGCATCGAGATCGGCCGCCAATGCCGCCGGATTGGCCTCGAGTTTGCCGAGTCCACGCAGGCACGACTCGTAGGCAAGCAGGCTGTAGCCGAAGCCGACACCCATGTTCCTGAGCACGGTGGAGTCGGTGAGGTCGCGCTGCCAGCGCGACACCGGCAGCTTTTCGGCAAGATGCCGCAGCACCGCGTTGGCGAGCCCCAGGTTGCCCTCGCTGTTCTCGAAGTCGATCGGGTTGACCTTGTGTGGCATGGTGGAAGATCCGACCTCGCCCGCCTTCACCTTCTGCTTGAAGTAGCCGAGTGAGATGTAGCCCCAGACGTCGCGGTTGAGGTCGACGAGGATGGTGTTGGCGCGCGCGATCGCGTCGTACAGTTCGGCCATGGCGTCGTGCGGCTCGATCTGGATCGTGTAGGGGTTGAAGCTGAGCCCCAGTTCCCTCACGAAATTGCGGGCGAAGCCTTCCCAGTCGAAATCGGGATAAGCCGACAGGTGGGCGTTGTAGTTGCCGACCGCACCGTTGACCTTGCCCAGCAGTTCGACCGAGCCGATGGCATCCCAGACCCGGCGCAGGCGGTAGACGACATTGGCGAGTTCCTTGCCGACGGTGGTGGGTGACGCCGGCTGGCCGTGGGTGCGCGACAGCATCGGCAGATCGGCCAGTTCGTGCGCGAGATCGGTCAGGCGGGCGATAAGTTTTTCGAGCGCGGGCAGCAATACGCCGTCGCGCGCGCCCTTCAGCATCAGCGCATGCGACAGGTTGTTGATGTCTTCCGAAGTGCAGGCGAAATGAATGAACTCTGACACCGCCGCGATCTCGGCGTTGGTCTGGGTCTTTTCCTTGAGGAAATACTCGACCGCCTTGACGTCATGGTTGGTCGTCGCCTCGATGGCCTTGACGCGTCCGGCGTCGGCCACCGAAAAGGTGTCGGCGATGCCGTCCAGCAGCGCGATGGCCCCGGCGGAAAACGCCGGCACTTCGGCAATCGCGGGTTCGGCCGCCAGCGCCTTCAACCATTCGATCTCGACAATGACGCGGTATTTGATCAGCGCGTATTCGCTGAAGAAATCGCGCAGCGTGGCGGTCTTGGTCCCATAGCGGCCGTCGAGGGGGGACAGGGCGGTGAGTGCGGTCAGTTCCATCGTGTCATCCGAAAAGTGTGTTGTTTGATTTAAACGGTACGCCGATCACGCACAGCCTGCGCGAGCGTGCCGCTGTCGACGTATTCCAGTTCCCCACCGACCGGCACGCCACGTGCCAGACGGCTCACTTTGAGGCCGCGCGCCTTAAGCATTTCGCCGATGGTATGTGCGGTGGCCTCGCCCTCAGGGGTGAAGTTGGTCGCAAGGATCACCTCCTCGACCACGCCGTCCGTCGCGCGGCTGATCAGGCGGTCGAGATGGATCTCGCGCGGGCCGATGCCGTCGAGCGGCGAGAGGCGTCCCATCAGCACGAAGTACAGGCCGCCGTAGCTTTGGGTGGCCTCCATCATGTTGAAATCGGCCGGCATCTCGACCACCGCCAGCTGCCTTTTGTCGCGCCGGGGGCTTGCACAGACCTCGCACACTTCCGCTTCGGAGAAGTTGTTGCACAGGCGACAGTGGTGCAGATGCGTCAGCGCATGGTGGAGCACAGCCGCCAGCTGCTCGGCGCCGCGCCGGTCGCGCTGCAGCAGGTGATAGGCCATGCGCGCCGCCGACTTGGGACCGACCCCGGGCAGCACGCGCAGGGCGCTGATCAGGTTTTCCAGCGCGGCGGGCTGCACTAATGCCCCCGTCGCGGCAGCGCCGTCCCGCTCACCCTCTCCTGACTGGTGAGGAATGGGGAGAGCGGGCCGACACGGCTGGCGCGCCGTTCCGGATGGATGGGCTGGCGCATGCCGTGTCCGTCAGAACGGCATCTTCATGCCGGGCGGGATCGGCAGGCCGGCGGTCACGCTGCCCATCTTTTCCTGCACCGTAGACTCGACCTTGCGCACCGCATCGTTCACCGCCGCAGCCACCAGGTCTTCCAGCATTTCCCTGTCATCGCTCATCAGGCTGGGATCGATACTGACGCGGCGCACGTCGTACTTGCAGGTCATCACCACCTTGACCATGCCGGCGCCGCTGGCGCCCTCGATCTCGATTTCGGCCAGCTTGGCCTGCATCTTGGCCATGTTTTCCTGCATCTGCTGGACCTGCTTCATCATGTTGCCGATGCCGCCCTTGATCATGTTGCTTCTCCTAATGGCTGTATGGACGCGGCGTCGACCTGGCCGCCAAAATGGTCGACCAGCTCGCGCACGAATGGATCCGATTCGATGGCGGCTTCGGCCTCGGCCAGGCGCGCCTCCCTGATGCGGGTGCGCACCTGTTGCGGCGTCTTGTCGGCGGCGGCGCCGATCTCGAAGCGCACGTCGAGCATCGCGCCATATTTGTCGCGCAGCGCCCCAACCAGCCGGTCCTGGTAGGTGCGGTCGAGCAGGTGCTTGTGCGCCTCGCCCACCCTCAGCGTCACCGTATCGCCCGCCTGTGCCGCCAGTTCGCAGTGGTCTGCGAGCATCTTGGCCATGCCGCCAAGGCGCAGTTCGGCGACGACCGCGAGCCAATCCCAGGCCGCGCGCGGGCCAGGCTCGGATACCGTCAGCGTGGGGGCGAAAGCCGGTGGCGCAAGCGGTTCAGCTGGCGCGGCCGCGGCAACCGGCGCAGCGGCCGGCGCGGGCGCAGGAGGCATGCGGGGCTCAGGTTCGGTGCCGCGTACGGTAGCGGGTGCCGGGGCACGCGGCGCCGGTTCGGTGCGCGGGGCGGGTGCCGGACGTGCCGTTGCCGCAGGCCGTGACGGGCCGCCCGCCGAGCCGGGAGCGAATGCCAGCATGCGCAAGAGCGTCATGCAAAAGCCGGAAAATTCGTCCGGCGCATACGGCAGGTCGCGGCGGCCGTTCAGCGCGATCTGGTAATACAGCTGTACGGTTTCTGCCTCCAGTTGCGCCGCAGCAGCCTGCATGCGCTCGGCATCCATGCCGGCTTCCACCGTGCCCGGCGCGTGCAGCAGCAAGGCCAGCTGGGTGAGCAAACTGCCCAGATCCTGCAGCGCCGCGTCGAAGGCAATGCCGCGCTCGGCCAGCTGCCGCGCCTGCGCCAGCAGCGCATCACCGTCGTGCGCCGCCAGCGCATCGAGCAGGTCGAACAGGTAGTCGCGCCGCACCGTGCCGAGCATGGCCTCGACGCCCGCGGCCTCGATGCGCCCGCTGCCGTAGGCAATGGCCTGGTCGGTGAGCGACAGCGCATCGCGCATGCTGCCGGCGGCGGCGCGTGCCAGCAGGTTGAGCGCGGCGGGCTCGGCGTCGACATTTTCCTGCGCCAGCACCTCGCCCAGGTGCTGCGCGACCAGCGCGGGCGGCATCGGCTTGAGGTTGAACTGCAGGCAGCGCGACAGCACCGTCACCGGAATCTTTTGCGGATCAGTGGTGGCGAGGATGAACTTGACGTGCGCCGGCGGCTCTTCCAGCGTCTTCAGCATGGAGTTGAACGCCGGCTTCGACAGCATGTGCACTTCGTCGATGATGTAGACCTTGTAGCGTCCCACCGTCGGCGCGTACTGCGCGTTGTCGAGCACCTCGCGCATGTTGTCGACACCGGTATTCGACGCCGCATCGAGCTCGAGCAGGTCGACGAAGCGCCCGGCGTCGATCTGGGTGCAGGCGGAGCATGTACCGCAAGGTGTCGCAGTGACGCCGGTCTCGCAGTTGAGGCACTTGGCGAGAATGCGCGCCAGCGTGGTCTTGCCGACCCCGCGCGTACCGGTCAGCAAGTAGGCGTGATGCAGCCGGCCCTGGGTCAGCGCGTTGGAGAGCGCCTGCACCACATGCTCCTGCCCCTTGAGATCGGCAAACGCGCGCGGCCGCCATTTGCGCGCCAGCGCAAGTGCGGGGGATGCCGAATCGCCAAAGAGGTCAGTCATGAATGTGATGGGTGGCTGCAACCATTCCTGGCTGCATTCGGGCGGAGACAAGGCGGAGCGCCGCAAACAGTACCGTAAGTACGCAAGGCGCGACAACGCCCGATCTGATCAAATAGAGCCTGCCCGAATGCAGCCAGGAATGGCGAGCCAGAGCCCCGGCACTGGCATCGATCGCTGTGGCTGCTTCCTTCCGGACCTGACCCGATTCACGATTTAGCCATGCGGGGAGGCCCGCCACCTGCATTTTAACCCGGAAGCAGGTTTATTCCTCGTCCGCCGGCGCGGCCAGCCGGCGTTTTTTCACCGCATCGGCCAGCAATCGCAGCAGCGGAACGGTATCGTCCCAACCGATGCAGGCATCGGTGATCGACCTGGCGTACTCCAGTGCCTGCCCCACGACCAGATCCTGGCGCCCCGGATTGAGGTGGCTTTCGACCATCGCGCCGATGATGCGGGTGTCGCCGCCCGCCACCTGTGCCGCGACATCGGCTGCGACATCGAGCTGGCGCTGGTACTGCTTGCTCGCATTGGCATGCGAGAAATCGATCATCAACTGCTGGCGGAGTCCTGCCGCCGCCAGTTCGCCGCAGGCCAGGCTGACGCTCGCCGCGTCGAAGTTCGGCGCCTTGCCGCCACGCAGGATGACGTGGGTGTCCTCGTTGCCGGAAGTGCTGAACACGCCGACGTGGCCCGACTTGGTGACCGAGATGAAATGGTGGCGCGCCGCCGCCGCCTTGATCGCGTCCACCGCGATACGCAGGCTGCCATCGGTGCCGTTCTTGAAGCCCACCGGGCAAGACAGCCCCGACGCAAGCTGCCGGTGCGACTGCGACTCGGTGGTGCGCGCGCCGATCGCCCCCCAGCTCACCAGGTCGGCGATGTATTGCGGCGAAATCAGGTCGAGAAACTCGGTCGCGCACGGCAGGCCGATTTCGTTGATCTCCAGCAACAATTTGCGCGCCAGCCGCAGGCCCTCGTTGATATCGAAGCTTTCGTCGAGGTGCGGGTCGTTGATCAGCCCCTTCCAGCCCACGGTGGTGCGCGGTTTCTCGAAATACACCCGCATCACGACGATGAGATCGTGTGCGAGTTCGTCGGCCAGCGGCTTCAGCTTCTTTGCGTAATCCAGCGCGGCAGCCGGGTCGTGGATCGAACACGGGCCGACGACGATGAACATGCGGTCGTCTGCGCCGCGCAGTACGTCATGGATCGCGCTGCGTGCATGCGCGACGTGCGCGTGCACGGCGTCGCTGGCCCGCAACTCGCGCATGAGCTGAATCGGGGACAGCAGTTCGCCGCTCTGCTCGATGCGAGTGTCGTCGGTTCGGATGGCGGTCATTGTCAGGCTCCGTTCGTTGGTGTCGCCCGCCGCGGCTTGAACAAAAAAACCGCCAGCAGGCTGGCGGTTTTCGTGAAGGCCGTGCTGTTCGTCTCAGCGCCTCCCGACCGCCTGCGGCGTGGGATAAAAATGGCTAAAAAAGAACATTGCGGCACGGATCATGCATTGCAGTCTACCAAAAGCGGGCGGATCACGCCAAGCGCCGAGAGGACTGCCGGTCCCATCACCGCAACACGTCTTTCGGCCAGCATGCGCATCCCATCAAGCAAAACGGCGCCGGCATTCCGGCCAAACCGGCAATGTGGCGCGTCCGACCCCGTTCAATGTTTGATCTATAGTCTGGCTGAGATACATAGCCAAAGGGGGAAGGACATCATGCAAACAGAATACGGCAAGGGCGCTGCTTTTCTGATCGCTTCATTGATGCTGTCAGCCTGCGGCGGCGGCGGGGGCGGCACCGTGGCCGCGCCCACCGGGGTTGTCGTGCAGACCACTCCGTTCACGAAGTGGAGCGACGTGCAGGGCACGACGAACATCGAAGCCAAAGGCCTGGGCAAGTACGCCAACTACACCCACGTAAACGGCGTCGTGACGTCTTTCGACGACATTGTCCAGGATTCTCCGAATCCGCAGACCAGCGCAGTCTTCTCGTTTGATAATGGTGCCTTGACAAGCGTATCCATCAATTCGAACGGGCGGCTGGCGGGCGGTCTGACCTCTAACCTGACAGCAGACCCGGATTTCGTGACAGCCTTGGATCTCACCACCCGGGCAGTTGTATCCAACCCCAAGAGCACGGCATGGAACTATCAGAGTTTCGGCGTGTGGGAAAATGGCCTGACTTCCACCAACCGGACCGTCGGCGTCATGAGCGTAGGCAGCCCCACGGCCAACTTCAACCGGACCGGCAGCGCCACATTCTACGGCGAGGTCGTCGGCAGCTATGTCGACACGGCTGGAAACGGCAATACCGTGCTTGCAAACCTGACCGTAACCGCCAATTTCGACGCCAAGACATTGGGTCTCACGACTTCCGGCACCAGAATCTCACCCGACGTATGGCAAAACCAGGCATTTGTCTCTAAAGGAACCCTGGACCTGACCGGCACGCTGAACATTGCGGGCAATGGCACGTTCAGCGGGACACTGACTACTACCAGCGGCCTTACGGGCGGGTCGACCGGCCAGTTCTACGGCCCCGGTGCGGTAGAACTGGGCGGCGTCTTCGTCCTCCCGGCTGCAGGGACCAGCGTCGAGACCTATTCGGGTGCATACGGCGCCACGCAGACGACCCCCTGACATGCGGCGCTGCGCGGCAGCGCTGGCCTGCATCCTTGCGCTGCAGGCGGGCCCGGCGCTCGCCGAAGACACGCCGGCCGGCACGGTCCAGGCAAGCAATAGCCAGTACCAGGCGCGCTTCCTCCACGGCGTCGAGGCCCTGAACGCGGGCGATCCGATGCGGGCGGCGACGATCTTCGAGCGCCTGCTGGCCGAGACCGGCAGCCCGCGGGTCAAGCTGGAGCTCGCCCGTGCGCTGTACCTGATGCAGGACTACGAGCGCTCGGAGCAGCTGTTTCGCGAGGTGCTGGCGCTGCCGGAACTGCCGTGGCGGGTCGGCGAGAACATCCGCGTCTACCTCGACGAAATCGACATGGCGACGGGCTACGTCAGGTTTTCCGTCGGCATGGTCAGCGACTCGAACCCGCGCAACTTCACCAACAGCCGCGAGGTGTTCATCGGCGGGCAGACGCTGCGGGTGGTGGAGCCCGTGGACAACGACCCCGTGTACGGCGTCAGGCTGTCGGTGCGCGGCTATCGGCCGCTCGACGACAATCGCCGCACCACGGCCTTCTTCACCGCCTCCTATTCAGACTTTCCCGCATCCCCCTTCGACCGCCTCACCGGCGACGCCGGCCTCGCGCAGGCGGTGCCGGGCGTGCCCTGGCTCAAGGCGAAGGCGGGCTTCGAAGGCGCCCGGCTGGGCGGAGACACCCTCTACCGCTTTCCGTACGTGGGCGCGCTCGCCGCCATGGCGCCGTCGGAGGGCTCCCGCCTGATGGGAGAATTCAAATTCGGCAGGCTGCAGGTGCCGCAGTCGCCGAACCTCGATTCGCACAACCTGTTCCTGATCGGCAGGCTGGCCTACCCGCCGGCGCTCGGGCTTGCGTTCAGCAACGAGGCGACGCTGGAGCGGGCAAAGGCCAGCGCAGCAGCGTATTCGTATGACGGCGGCAGCATCGGCGGCACGGTGGTGTGGCCGTCCGACACCTGGGATACGCGATTCACGCTGTACGGCTCCGCCGGCATTCGGAACTACCAGGCGATGGATCCCTTCTTCGGCGACCGGCGCCGCGACACGCGCTACGTGGCAAGCCTCGACCTGCTGCGGCCCTCGCTGCGCATCGGGGGCTATCGGCCGCAGATCGGCGTGATATACGAAAGAACCGAATCGACGCTGGACTTCTACAGCTTCAGCAAGCTCGGGGTGCGCCTCCAGTTCGAAGGCTGACTTTTTCGTCTACGCCGTCCCGCCCACTGTCAGGCCGTCGATCCTGAGCGTCGGCTGCCCGACGCCGACGGGCACGCTCTGCCCTTCCTTGCCGCAGGTGCCCACGCCGGAATCCATCTCCATGTCGTTGCCGATCATCGACACGCGCGTCAGCACTTCGGGCCCGTTGCCGATCAACGTCGCGCCTTTGACCGGGTAGGTGATCTTGCCGTCTTCGATCATGTAGGCCTCGGCGGCGGAGAACACGAACTTGCCGCTGGTGATGTCGACCTGGCCGCCGCCGAAGTTGACGGCGTAGAGGCCGTTCTTCACCGAGGCGATGATCTCGTGCGGATTCCTGTCGCCGGCGAGCATGAGGGTGTTGGTCATGCGCGGCATGGTGAGGTGCGCATACGATTCGCGCCGCGCGTTGCCGGTGATCGGCATGCCCATCAGGCGCGCATTCATCATGTCCTGCATGTAGCCGGTGAGGATGCCGTCCTCGATCAGCATGGTGCGCTGGGTGGGATTGCCTTCGTCGTCGATGTTGAGTGAGCCGCGGCGCTGCGGGATGGTGCCGTCGTCGATCACCGTGACGCCGGGGGCGGCGACACGCTCGCCGATGCGGCCGGAGAATGCCGAACTGCCCTTGCGGTTGAAGTCGCCCTCCAGCCCGTGGCCGATCGCCTCGTGCAACAGGATGCCGGGCCAGCCGGAGCCCAGCACGACGGTCATGCTGCCGGCGGGTGCCGGGCGCGCGTCGAGATTGACGGTGGCCTGATGTACCGCCTGACGGGCGTATTTTTCCAGAATGTCGTCGGTGAAGTAGGCGTAATCGAAACGCCCGCCGCCGCCGCCGCTGCCCTGTTCGCGACGGCCGTTCTGTTCGGCGATGACCTGCAGCGACAGTCGCACCAGCGGGCGCACGTCAGCCGCCAGATGG
>JANJWF010000179.1 GCA_024709685.1 Thiobacillus sp. | reverse complement strand
GCGTGCCGAAGGCCTGCACCACGGCATGTTGCCGCTGCTCGACACCATTCTCGACGACCCCGCCGGCGAGCGCTTCATCACCGCCGCGCTGAAGACCACCGACGCACGCATCGCCGAGGACAAGCCGGCCTCGCCGGCCTTTCTGTTCGGCGCGCTGCTGTGGCCGCAGGTGCTGCAGCGCTGGCGCGCCCTTGAAGCGGCCGGCGAAAAGCCGCAGCCCGCGCTGTTCACGGCGATGGACGACGTGCTCGACGAACAGCGTGGCAAGCTCGCCATCCCGCGGCGCTACGACGGCATGATGAAGGAAATCTGGGCGTTGCAGCCGCGCTTCGAACAGCGCGGCGGGCAGCGCCCGTATCGCCTGCTGGAGCACCCGCGCTTCCGCGCCGCCTATGATTTCCTGCTGCTGCGCGCCGAATCCGGCGAAGTCGATGCCGAACTCGGCGAATGGTGGACGCGTTTCCAGGATGCCAGTGACGACGAACGCGCCGCCATGCTGATCGCCGACAGCGGTCCCAAGCCGCGTCGCCGCCGCAAGCGCAGGAAGCCGGGCGAAGCCGGCAGCGAAGGCGCTGCAGCATGAAGGTGCCCGCATGAAAGTCCTCGCCACCATCGGCCTCGGCGCCAACCTCAACGACCCGGCGGCGCAGGTCGAATACGCGCTGGACGAACTCGGCCGCCTGCCTGATACCCGACTACTTTCGCGTTCCAGCCTGTACGCTTCGGCACCGGTTGGCTACGTCGACCAGCCAGATTTCGTCAACGCCGTGGCGCAGGTGGAAACGTCCCTCGCGCCGCGTGCGCTCCTAGCCGCGCTCCTGGACATCGAACACCGCCATGGCCGCGAACGCAGCTTCCGCAACGCGCCGCGCACGCTCGACCTCGACCTGCTGCTGTACGGCGCCGCCCATTTCCACGAGGAGGGGCTGGAACTGCCGCATCCGCGCATGCACGAACGCGCCTTCGTGCTGCTGCCGCTTCTGGAAATCGCGTCCGACACCGTGATTCCCGGCCGCGGCCGTGCCGCCGGCTGGGTTGCAGGCTGTGGCGATCAGAACGTGAGCCTCCTCCCTCCCCCTGCCGCTGCCGTCAACGCATGAGTCTCGCCCGTTACCGCTATATCGTCGTCGAAGGCCCGATCGGCGCCGGCAAGACCAGCCTCACCCACAAGCTGGCCGAACACCTGGACGCCGACACCCTGCTGGAAAACGCGGGCGACAACCCTTTCCTGCCGCGCTTCTACCAGGAACCCCGACGCTATGCGTTGCCGACGCAGCTGCATTTCCTGTTCGACCGCTCGCGCCAGCTGCGCGACCTTGCGCAGGGCGATCTGTTCCGCGCCGGCACCGTGTCGGATTTCCTGATCGACAAGGACATGCTGTTCGCACGCCTGAACCTCGATGACGACGAGTTCGAGCTGTACCAGAAGGTATACGCCGACCTCGCGCTGCAGGCGCCGGTGCCGGACCTGGTGATCTACCTGCAGGCGCCGATCGACGCGCTGCAGGAACGTGTCAGGCGGCGTGGTGTGGACTACGAGCGCAGCATGGACGCTGGCTATCTGCAGCGCCTGGCCAACAGCTACAGCGAGTTCTTCCACCGCTATGAAGCGGCGCCGCTGCTCATCGTCAACACCGGCAACCTCAACTTCGCACAGAGCGAGGGCGACTTCGAACTGCTGCTGGAGCGCATGAGCAAGATGCGCGGCCCGCGCGAATTCTTCAACCGGGCGGCCTGAGTTGAGCGTCACCCTGTCCACCCTCAAGGCGATGCACGGCAAGGGCGAGAAGATCGCCGTGCTGACCTGCTACGACGCCAGCTTCGCGCGGGTGCTCGACGCCGCCGGGGTCGACGTGCTGCTGGTCGGCGACTCGCTCGGCATGGTGGTGCAGGGCCACGCCTCGACGCTGCCGGTAAAGCTCGCCGAGATGGTCTACCACACGCGCTGCGTCGCCGCCGGCGCCGAGCGTTCCTTCGTCGTCGCCGACCTGCCGTTCGGCAGCTACCAGCCGTCACCCGAGCGCGCATTTTCTGCCGCCGCGCGGCTGATGGCGGCGGGCGCACACATGGTCAAGATGGAAGGCGGCGCGGTGATGGTCGACACCGTCGCCTTCCTCACCCAGCGCGGCATCCCGGTGTGCGCGCACCTCGGCCTGCTGCCGCAGTCGGTGAACCAGCTCGGCGGCTACCGGGTGCAGGGACGCGAGGACGAAGCCGCCGCGCAGCTCATCGCCGACGCGCGCGCGCTGGAAGCCGCAGGCGCCGGCCTCGTCGTGCTGGAGATGGTGCCCGCCGCGCTGGCGCAGGCCGTCACGGCAGCACTCTCGATCCCCACCATCGGCATCGGCGCCGGTGCCGGCTGCTCCGGCCAGGTGCTGGTGCTGTACGACATGCTCGGGCTATACCCACACGCGCCGAAATTCTCGAAGAACTTCCTCGAAGGCAGCAACGGCATCGAGGCGGCGGCGCGCGCCTACGTCGCCGCCGTCAGATCGGGCAGCTTCCCGGCCGCCGAGCATTCGTTCTGATGCGGATCCTGCACGGCGCTGCCGAACTGCGTGCCGCGCTCGCCGGCGCAAGCCGTACCGCCTTCGTGCCGACCATGGGCAACCTGCACGCCGGCCATGTGTCGCTGATCGAACTGGCGAAGCGGCACGGCGGCCCGGTGGTCGCGAGCGTCTTCGTCAACCCCCTGCAGTTCGGCGTGGGCGAGGATTTCGAGCGCTACCCGCGCACGCTCGCAGCCGACTGCGAGAAGCTCGCCGCCGCCGGCTGCGACCTCGTTTTTGCGCCGGACGTGGCCGAGATGTATCCGGTGCCGCAGACCTTCGCCGTGCAGGTTCCCGACAGCATGGCGAACGACCTGTGCGGCGCATTCCGCCCCGGCCATTTCAGCGGCGTGGCGACCGTGGTGCTGAAGCTTTTCAACCTGGCGCAACCGCGCGTGGCAGTGTTCGGCAGCAAGGACTTCCAGCAACTCATGCTGATCCGTGACTTGGTGCGGCAATTCAACCTGCCGATCGAGATCCTGGCGGGCGCCACCCTGCGCGAGGCCGACGGGCTGGCACTGAGCTCAAGAAACGGTTACCTGTCAGCCGCCGAACGCCTGCAGGCGCCGCAACTGCATCACGAACTCGCGGCCATCGTCGCGGCCATCCGGACGGGCGAACGCGGCTTCGAGGCACTCGCCGCCAGCGCGCGCCGCCGTCTGAACATGGCAGGCTGGCGCGTCGATTACGTTGCCGTGCGCGACGCCGGGACGCTCGCGGCGCCCGCGCCCGACAGCACCTCGCTGGTGGTGCTCGGCGCGGCGTGGCTGGGAAAAACCCGGTTGATCGACAACGTCGAAACGCCCTTGGGCAAGTTGCCCTGAAGTTTTACTTGTGCCCATTGGGTATAATATGAGCCCTTTCTAATTGAGGGCACCGTCATGCAAAGAACGATGCTCAAGTCCAAGCTGCACCGGGCGACCGTCACGCATTCCGAGTTGCATTACGAAGGCTCGTGCGCGATCGACGAAGCCCTGCTGGACGCGGCCAACATCCACGAGTACGAGCAGATCCAGATCTACAACGTCACCAACGGCGAGCGTTTCACCACCTATGCCATCCGCGCCGCGCGCGATTCCGGCATCATTTCGGTGAACGGCGCGGCGGCGCACAAGGCGAATCCGGGCGACCTCGTGATCATCGCCACGTACGCCGTCTACAACGAACTGGAACTCGCGCGCTACACGCCTGAACTGGTGTACGTCGACGCGCACAACCGCATCATGGACACGCGCCACACCATTCCTGTGCAGGCGGCTTAAGCTCATCCATCCATTAAAAAATGGCCGGGTTTCCACGGCCATTTTTTGTTGGCATCCGAATCGGTTGCTGCACGCGCCGGCAAGCGGAACGGGCTTCCCACTATCGATATTTGAAGGGGCATGAAGCGCACCGCCGTCCTCTCGTCTTTCCTGTTCTGTTGACATATTCCAATAATCGTTAGAATATACGAAACATGAACAAACGCCAGACAAAGGACCTGCTGTACGAACAGGTCTCCCGCATCGGAAAGGCCGTCTCCAGCCCCAAGCGCCTGGAACTGCTGGAACTCCTTGCGCAGGGCGAGAAGACCGTCGACGCTGTGGCTGCCGAGGCAAGCCTCGACATCAGGCTGGCGAGCGCTCACCTCAAGGTGCTGAAAGAAGCCCGCCTGGTCGAGGCGCGACGCGAGGGCCGCTTCATCGCCTATCGCCTGTCCGGCGATGACGTCAGCGCGTTATGGGTCAACCTGCGCACGGTCGCGGAAGAGCATCTGGTCGAACTCAAGGTGGAAATGGAGCGGATCTTCGCCGCGCCGGAAAAGCTCGACGCCGAAACACGACGCTCGCTGCTGGAAAAAGCGCGCCGCGGTGACGTCGTGGTGATCGACGTTCGGCCGTCTGCCGAATACGAGACTGGCCATCTGCCGTTCGCGCGCTCGATGCCGCTCGATGAAATCCGGCAGCGTCTGAAGGAGTTGCCCGCCGACCGCGACATCGTCGCCTACTGCCGCGGACCGTTCTGCATGATGTCGGCCGAGGCCGTCGAGTTACTGCGGGAGCACGGCTTCCGCGCACACAAGATCGCCGATGGCACACCCGAATGGCAGGCGGCGGGATTGCCGCTGGCCGAGTCCTGAGCGATCGACCTGACAACGCCAAGGAGACCTCCATGTTTTTCCGTCAATTGCTGGCGAAGGACGCCACCCTGTCCTACTTCTTCGGCTGCGGTTCCTGCCACGTCGGCGTCGCCGTCGACCCGGTTCTCGGCGACGAGGACTGGTTCATCAATGAGGCGGCGAAGCAGGACGTGAAGATCACCCACGTGATCGATACCCATGTGCATGCCGACCACTACACGGGCGGCCGTGCGCTCGCCGATCTGACTGGCGCGGCCTACTGCCTGCACGAGTCGAACGTCGGCCGCGCCAAATACCCTTTCGAGGCACTCAAGGACGGCCAGCGCATCGAAATCGGCAATGTCTTCATCAACGTGCTGCACACACCCGGGCACACCCCGGATTCGATCTGTCTCCTGGTTGCCGACAAGCGCCGTGCGGAAACGCCCTGGTTTGTCCTCACCGGCGACACCCTGTTCGTCGGCAGTGCCGGCCGGCCGGATCTGGCCGGCAAGGAAGCCGAGATGGCGGCGCAGATCTATGACACCGTGCACCAGCGTCTGCTAACGCTCCCTTCCGAGGTCGAGATCTATCCCGGCCACACCTCCGGCAGCGCCTGCGGCGCCGGCATCTCGGGCAAGCCGATGTCGACCATCGGCTTCGAAAAGCGCTGGAACCCGATGCTGTCGCTGAGTCGCGACGAGTTCATTGCCAAACTGACCGAGAGCATTCCACCGCGGCCAGCGGAAATGGACCGCATGGTCGCCTTCAACCTCGGTAATTGATATGTTGCTCGCACAGGACGTGGCGGAGTTCCGCTACGGCATCCGCCACAACATCGCCCAATTCTCGCACCAGCTGGTGCAGGTTTTCTTCGTCGGTCTCACCATCGGCATGTTCCGCACCGTGGTGCCGGCGCTCGCCGAATCCGAGTTCGGCGTGGCCAAGGGATCGTTCATGATGCTGATGGCTTTCGTCACCGCCTTCGGCTTCGTCAAGGGCACGCTCAATTTTGTCGCCGGTCGTTTGTCCGAGCGAATGGGCCGCAAGAAGGTGCTGTTCCTCGGCTGGCTGGCCGCGATGCCGATTCCGTTCATGATCCTCTATGCGCCGTCATGGGACTGGATCGTGGCAGCGACCGTGCTGCTGGGGGTGAACCAAGGCCTCACCTGGTCGATGACGCAGACCTCCAAGCTCGACCTCACCACCGCCGACCAGCGCGGCCTCGCCATCGGCCTCAACGAATTCTCTGGCTACTTCGGTCTGGCGGTGGCGGGTATTGTCACCGGCTATCTCGCCACCGCCTACGGTCCCCGTGAAGGGCTGATGCTGTTCGGCCTGGCGGTGGTGAGCACCGCCGGCCTTCTGACGCTGCTGTGGGTGAAGGACACCCTGCCGTGGGCCCATGCCGAGGGCAAGAAGCACGCCGCCGGTCAGATGACCGGCCCGCAGCCGCGCTACCCGGCCAATATTTCCGCCGCCCCAGGCACCTGGGAGGTATTCACCCTGATGTCGTGGCGCGATGCGCGCATGGCGTCGATCAGCCAGGCCGGGCTGGTGGAGAAGTTCGTCGATGCGCTGGTGTGGGTGTTCTTTCCCGTTTATCTGTACCAGCAGGGCTTGCCCCTCGCCGGCATCGGCTGGGTGGTCGGCGTGTACGGCTTCGTCTGGGGCCTCTCGCAATTCCTCACCGGCTACCTGTCGGACCGCATCGGCCGCAAGAAGCCCATCGTCTGGGGCATGTGGCTGTGCGGTGCCGGCGTTGCCCTGGTACTGCTGGGCGAAGGCGAGCTGTGGTGGTCGTTCGCCGCCGCAGTGATGGGCTTCGGCATGGCGCTCCTGTACCCGACGCTGTCAGCAGCCGTGTCCGACATCGCGCACCCCAACTGGCGCGGCTCGGCCATCGGCATCTACCGATTCTGGCGCGATCTCGGCTACGGCATCGGTGCGCTTCTGCTGGGTGCAGTGGCGGCGCTGTTCGGCGGCATCGAGGCGGGCTTCTGGTTCACCGCCGCCGCCATGTTCGTATCCGGCCTTGTCGTCCTGCTGGCCTGCGAGGAAACCCACCCGCGCCTCCACCCGGCCACGCTGGAAAGCAATACTTGATCTGAAGGCGTGAAACGCGCCGGCCCGGGAGGCGCGATACACCATCCCGCGTGGACGCCGCGCCGACTTGCCGAGACCGACGATGCGCTTGCGCGCCGAGGCTACTTGAGTCTCCAGATCTCGTCGTTGTATTCGCGCATGGTGCGATCGGTCGAAAAGTATCCACTCGACGCGGTGTTGAGGATGCTCATGCGCGTCCAGCGCGCCTCGTCCTGCCAGGCATGATCCACCCGTTTCTGCGC
>JANJWF010000170.1 GCA_024709685.1 Thiobacillus sp. | reverse complement strand
GTTCAAGAAGGCGGTTTATCTGAACCGGGACTGCTGGCCGGCTCATTTCCACCTCGGCAGCCTCTATGCGCAGCAGGGCGAAGTCACTGCCGCGCGGCGCGCCTGGCGGGCGGTGCTGCAGCTGCTCGGAACACCGCCGGCGGCGGCTCCTACGGCCACATCGACAGCCCGGCGGCCGGTGCGGTCTCGCTGCGCCAGTCGTACGAGTGCTGGAAGTCGGGCGCCGACCCGATCGAGTTCGCCAAGAGCCACAAGGAATTTGCCCGCGCGTTCGAGTCCTTCCCGAACGACGCCGACAAACTGTTCCCGGGCTGGCGCGAGAAGCTGGGCGTGCACAAGTAAGCCCAGAGTAAAAGAGTCGAGCGTGGAGAGGGTTGCTCTCGGCTCTCGGCTCTCGACTCAAAAACCCCGCTCCGGCGGGGTTTTTTCTTCGCAGCGAGGAATGAATCATGATCGACACAGAACAGTACAAGGTCCAGCAGGAACCGTTCTACCAGCAGCAGAAGAACGAAGTCGCGCTGTACGAGGCCGCTTACCGCAACCGCCTGCCGGTGATGGTGAAAGGCCCGACCGGCTGCGGCAAGTCGCGCTTCGTCGAGTACATGGCGTGGAAGCTTGGCAAGCCGCTCATCACCGTGGCCTGCAACGAGGACATGACCGCGTCCGACCTGGTGGGGCGCTATTTGCTGGAGGCCAACGGCACCCGCTGGCTCGACGGGCCCCTGACCACCGCCGCGCGCATCGGCGCGATCTGCTATCTCGACGAAATCGTCGAGGCGCGCCAGGACACCACCGTGGTGATCCATCCGCTCACCGACCACCGCCGTACCCTGCCGCTCGACAAGAAGGGCGAGCTGATCCGCGCGCATCCCGACTTCCAGCTGGTGATTTCCTACAATCCCGGCTATCAAACCTTGATGAAGGACCTCAAGCAGTCGACCAAGCAGCGCTTTACCGCCTTCGACTTCGACTACCCCGACGCCGCGCTCGAAGCGCAGATCGTGGCGAAGGAAACCGGCATGGACGAAGCGATGGCCGCCAGGCTGGTGAAGATCGGCGGCGTCGCCCGCGCCCTCAAAGGGCATGGCCTCGACGAAGGTATTTCGACGCGTCTGCTGGTGTACGCGGCGACGCTCATCAAGGACGGCGTGGAAGCCACCGACGCCTGCCGCATGGCGCTGGTGCGGCCGATCACCGACGACGCCGACATCCGCGAGACGCTCGATCACGCCATTGATGCAACGTTTGCCTGAAGCCCCAAGCATGCCGCCCGAGTTCGTCACCGCGTCCGTCCTCACCTGCCCGCATTGCGGGTTTGCCAGGCAGGAGACCATGCCTGTCGACGCGTGCCAGTGGTATTACGAGTGCCAGCAATGCCACCAGTTGCTGCGCCCGAAACCGGGTGACTGCTGTGTCTACTGCTCCTATGGAAGCGTCCCCTGTCCACCTGTCCAGTTGTCAGTAAAAAAAGGGCCGCGGCTGCCATGACAGACGCTGCATACCAGCATCCCCTGATGGCTGCCTACTGGAAGCAGCTCGACACCCGCTTCCCGCAGGTGGAGGAGGTGTTCGACGGTTGCATGGCCGAGGCCCTGGCGGTGCTCACGCGCGAGGGGGTCGATGCCTACCTCGAAGCCGGCCGCGTCATCGGCAAGCTCGGGCGCGGCGCCGAGCCGATGCTGGTGTTCATGGAGGAGTGGCCGTCCACCGCCGGTGCGGTCGGCGAATCCGCACTGCCCGCGGTGATGGCGCTGATCCAGCGCATGCAGAAGTCGCCCAACGGCCGAACCATCGCGCCCTTCCTGCAGACACTGGCGCCGGTGGCGAAGCGCCTGCAGTCGCAGGAACTGCTGCAGGGCTACCTCGACCTCACGCTCGACTTCATGGTGCGCACTACCGGCTCCATCCACGGCCACCACACTACCTTCCCGAGTCCCGGCTTGCCGGAATTCCTCGCGCAGGCGCCGCACCTGCTCAGCCAGCTCTCACTCGCCGGCCTCAGGAATTGGGTCGAATACGGCGTCCGCAACTACCGCAGCCACCCCGAGCGGCAGAAGGACTACTTCGGCCTGCACTCGGCCGACAGCCGCGCCGTGCTGCAGCGCGAGCGTCACGGGACCTTGCTGGCCGACGTCGAGCGCAAGCTCGACCTTTACCTGCGCGGCCTCTGGCACGACCACGACCACCTGGTGCCGTACTCCACCGCGTTCGACCAGATCCGCAAGCCGGTCCCGTACTACGACAAGCTCGGCATCCGCGTGCCGGACGTGTACGACGACCTCGTCCTTCCCTCTCCCGGCGCTACGCACCACCCTCTCCCGCTCGCGGGAGAGGGGAAAGTCGTCGTCTCCGGCCTCGACCGCTACCGCGCCGTGCTTGCCCACATCGTCGGCCACCGCCGCTGGTCCGAGGCGCAGATCGCCGACAACTGGAGTCCGTTCCAGCGCATGGCGGTCGAGTTCTTCGAGGACTGTCGCATCGAGACGCTGCTGGTCCGCGAATACCCCGGCCTGCGCCGCCTCTTCCTCGCGCTGCATCCCAAACCAGCGGAAGACGCCTGCGACCCCGAAACCACCTCGTGCCTGCGCCACCGCCTCGCCATGCTGTCGCGTGCGCTGCTCGACCCGCAGCATGGCTACCTCGACGCCGATCTCAACGAGTTCGTCGCGCGCTTCAACGCGATCATGGAGAACGGCGAATCCAGCACCCGCGAGATCGCCGGCCTGGCGCTCTCCTACGTCGCGAAAACCCGTCGCGCGAGCGACCAGTTCGCCAGGATCCACTTCGAGGGCACCGTGGTCGACTACCGCGACGACAACCGGCAGATGTGGAAATTCATCGAGGAAGGCGACGAGGAGGAGGCCTTCGACGCCAAGCGCAAGATCGAGCCGGGCGAGGAGCTCCACGGCCTGCCGCCGCGGCACTATCCCGAGTGGGACTACAACAGCCAGACCTACCGCCCGGACTGGGCCAGCGTGTACGAGGCGCTGCATCCGAGCGGCGAGGCCGCCGACATCGACCGCCTGCTCGCCAAGCACAGCGCGCTCGCCAAGCAACTGAAGAAGATGCTCGACCTGCTGAAGCCGCAGGACAAGGTGCGTATCCGCTACCAGGAAGAGGGCAGCGAGCTCGACCTCGACGTCGCCCTCCGCTCGCTGATCGACTTCAAGGGCGGCGCCACCCCCGACCCGCGCATCAACATGAGCCATCGCACCAGTGGCCGGGACATCGCGGTGATGCTGCTGCTCGACCTGTCGGAGTCGCTGAACGAAAAGGCAGCGGGCTCCGACCAGACCGTTCTCGAATTGAGCCAGGAAGCGGTCTCGCTGCTCGCCTGGGCGATCGAAAAACTGGGCGACTCGTTCGCCATCGCCGGCTTTCACTCCAACACCCGCCACGAAGTGCGCTACCTGCACATCAAGGGCTACGGCGAACACTGGAACGACGAGGTCAAGGCGCGGCTGGCCGCGATGGAGGCAGGATGGTCGACCCGCATGGGCGCGGCGATCCGCCATGCAGCGCACTACCTGGGCAAGCGTGCCGCCGACAAGAAACTCATGCTGATCCTCACCGACGGCAGGCCGTCCGACGTCGACACCTCCGACGAACGCCTGCTGATCGAGGATTCCCGCCAGGCGGTGAAGGAACTCGACCGTCAGGGCATCTTCCCTTACTGCATCAGTCTCGATCCCAAAGCCGACGAATACGTGGCCGACATCTTCGGTCATCAGTACGCCGTGATCGACCGCGTCGAGCGGCTGCCTGAGCGGCTGCCGCAGCTGTTCATGGCGCTCACCAAATAAGCCGTTGGTCACCTGCTGGCGTCGTGCAAGTCGTGTGTCGGCTTTCTTTACATCACCGGCCAGACTCGGCGCGCTGTGGGGTCGAGTCGACGCGATGAAACCGTCGCGCGCCGAGCCGGTCTCACGAAAATATGAGCTGGTAAAGGAGCAGATCATGCGCCACCACCCGATTCCCGCCGTCATCGCGCTGCTCGGCATCACCGCGATGGCATCCGCCGCGGCAGCCTCTCTGCCCGACCCTGCAGTCGACACCCCGCTTGCCACGGGCAACGGCGGCGTCCAGACGGCAGTGCTGGCGGGCGGCTGCTTCTGGGGCGTCGAGGGCGTGTTCGAGCACGTCAAAGGCGTGACCCGGGTGGTATCGGGCTACGCCGGCGGCAGCGCCGATACTGCCAGCTACCGGCAGGTGGGTTCCGGCCGCACCGGCCATGCCGAGTCGGTACGAATTACCTACGATCCCGCACGCATCAGCTATGGACAACTCCTGAAGGTGTTCTTTTCGGTCGCGCACGACCCGACCGAACTGAACCGGCAGGGACCGGACAGCGGCTCGCAATACCGATCGGCGATCTTTTACGTGGACGCGGAGCAGAAGCGGGTGGCCGAAGCCTACATCGGCCAGCTGCAGCGGACGCGCGTGTTTGCGCATCCCATCGTCACCCAGGTCGCGCCCTTGAAGGGGTTCTACGATGCCGAGGCCTACCATCAGGATTACCTGGTCCATCACCCGACCCAGCCTTACGTCGTCATCAACGACCTGCCGAAAATCAGCAATCTGAAACAGCAGTTTCCGTCCCTGTATGTGGGGCAGTGAGCCCGGGATCCGAAACGCAATCTAGGAGCGAGCAACCATGGACAGACGTACATTCATCGGGCTGGCGGCGGGCGGTGCCCTGGGGCTGACCAGATTTGCCTTGCCGGGAAACGCCATTGCGGCAGAGCGCATCGAGAAGCTCGTCCGCAGCAACGCGGAATGGAAGAAGCTCCTCACCTCCGAGCAGTACGACATTCTGCGTGAGGACGGTACCGAACGTCCTTACTCGAGCCCGCTTCTCCACGAGAAGCGCAAGGGAGTGTACGTCTGCGTCGCCTGCGACCTGCCGCTGTTCCCGTCCAGGTTCAAATACGACAGCCGCACCGGTTGGCCGAGCTTCTATGACGTGCTTCCCGGCCACGTGGAAACCGAGGCCGACCGGTCGCTCTTGATGTTGCGCACCGAGTACCACTGCGCCCGCTGCGGCGGCCACCACGGCCATGTGTTCAACGACGGGCCGAAACCCACCGGGTTGCGCTACTGCAGCAACGGCGCGGTGCTGAGGTTCGTTGCGGACAGGGCGTGACCGCAGCGGTCGCACTTACGGATTTCGATGCGGAATCGAGATGACAGTTGAAAAGTCAGCCAGAGCAAACGCGTGGGCCGGAAGCGATGGCGCCAGCCGGGAGCCGTGATGACCAAGCTGAGTGATTACGTCGAGATCGCAGCAATGGAATACTTGCTGGAAACCGGCAAGGACGAGCTCGATGCACAGTGGATTGCCGCATTCTTCCAGGATAGTGGCGTGCAGGACGATTATCCGCAGCAGGATCCGGTCGCTTTTGCCAGCATGGTGCAGAAGGCGCTGATGCTGAAGTCCGAGCGTGCCGAAAAACGAACGCGCTCCCATCTCGAGAGAATCGCCCGTTTGGTGAGGCTGCGCAAACCGTAAGCGCCTCTGGGTCGATTGCTTCGCAGGAATAGGCAAGGAACACCGTCGCCACGACGACGGTGTGCATCGTGCGAATTTCATTGCGTCAGGGATTGAACGGATCGCGTCGCAGTTAAGTTAGGCGGCGCCGCCCGCGGCGATCGCCTGCTGCCGCGCTTCAAGCAGTTGCCGGCATACCGTTTCCACTGCGTCGAGATCGGTCCACGGATTCATGATGAATGACTTGATGGCGGCGATCGGCTGGTGGTCCGGGGCATGTCGATAACAGTCGGTCCACGAAAGCAACACGCCTTCCCCGCGCATTGCGCGAGCATGGATCAATTCGAAAATGTGATGATTGAAACGATTGTGGGCGATCACGTGGTCGGCATAGCCCGGATCGTGCAGTTCCCGCCCACAGGTTTAGCGACCGAGCTGGTCTAGATAGGGCATCTCGTCCGTCCGCCGGCTCAAGCGCTTCAGCTGATCGCGCTCGCGCAACAAAAACAGGCTGGAGACGTAGGGCGCGTAGCCGGTCTTGTGGAAGTCGATGCCGATGCTGTCGGCGAGAATCAGGCCCGCCATCCGGCCCCACGAATCGCGCAGCGAACGCACGGTGCGGGCGTGGAAGCCCAGCGCGTTGCCATCGAAATCGTAGTCGCGAAACGCCGCCCAGACCCAGCCGATCGCGGCGTCGGCATGAACGTGCGGCGGCGGTACGCCGAACTCGGCCGCCAACCGGTCGCGCAGTTGCACGATGGCCCCGACGTCATCGATGCCGAGGGCGTCGGTGGTGCCCGTGGTGGCGATGATGGCGGCGATCTTTTCGCCGCGCTCGAATGCGCGGCGCAGGGCGGCCTCCAGATCGGTGAGGCTCATCTCGTTATCGCGGTTCGTCGGGATCGTGATGATGTTGCGGGTGCCGAGGCCGAGCCAACCTGCGACGTTGAGGCGGCTGTAGTGGGCACAGTCGGAGGTGACGATCTTGAAATCCTCGCGGATTCCCTCGTGCATGGTGCGGCCGCCCGAAATCCGCTCGATGGCGACCTTGCAGCCATACAGAATCGTTCCGGTGCCGCCGAAGGTGAACAGCCCGCCGGAACGCGCCGGGTCGTAGCCGACCAGTTCGGAGACCAGGCTTACGACCTGCTGCTCCGCCTCGGCGAATCGCGCCGACGCTTCATCCTCCACCATGTTCGGGTTGAAGATGGCCGCGGCCATGACGGCGGTGATCGACGTTACTGTCGGCGGCGGCACCACCTGGGCCTGAAAGTTCGGATGGGACCATAGCGTCATGCCACGACAGTACTCCACCAGCCGCTCGATGACCGCCTCGACGCTGCTCATTCCGTCCGGAAACTGCGTGGAGCCTTCGCTGATGCGCCCTTCAACCGGGCCGCCGAGCAAAGGCGCGGCGCCTTTCAGGTGATCGATCCGATCGATGAAATGGGCGATCGTGTAAAGGAGGTAGCCATCCATCACCGGATTGGACGTCGGGGCAGGGAAGCACTGCTTCAGTCCCTCGAGAATCTCCGCGTAGTGCTTGCGTTCAGTCATGCCCGGCCCCTTGCTTGGCAGATCGGCTGCCCATGATTGTTTCTAGCATGGCTGGGGTTGGCACGAACCGGGCAAGCGCGTGCGGTCCGGACAAGCCGTCGGCGGCAGCCAGCTCACGCCTGCCAGACGCCGTAGCCGGCTTCGCGGAAGTCGATCGCCAACTCGACTTCGAGCGCGAGCGCATCGTCATACGACAGCGGCCCATAAAGCTCGTACAGCTCGGGCAGCAGACGCAGGCCGTAGTCCCTCACGAACCGGTTCGACTGGATGCCTGCCTTGTGTTTGTCGAAGCGCACGTCGGGGTCCAGTCCCGTCATGCCGACATAGAGGCAGGGCTGTCCCGCGACGTAGCCGGGATTGGCTTTCTTGAAGCGTGCCTCGCGGAGCACGTCATTCGACAGCTCGATCACATAGACCTGATAGTGGTTGCGGCGCCCCATCGCCTACTCGTCGTGCTCGAAACGCTCGATGCGCTCGGGTTCAGTTGCTGCGTCCGCCACCCAGGCCGCGGCGAAGCCCGCGTGCCTCTCCGCGCTCACCGCTCGCACCGCCGCATCACGCGACCACAGCTGCTTGTCCGGAAAACGCTCGTTGAGGGATTCACAGACCGCCAGCGAATCCCGCACGCGGACGTCGCCGTCGTGCAGCGCTGGAACCTTGGCCGAGGGCGACCATGCTGCAAGCGCCACGGCCGACTCGGGCAGACAGAGCGGAATGCGCACCTCCTGAAAGAGAATGCGCGCCTGGCGCAGCAGCAGCCAGGGCCGCGGGAACCAGGACGAGTAATTCTTGTTACCGATGACGAGCGTGAGAGGAGGCATGACGGCGTGTGCTTGGCGAAGGTGTGAAAGGCGGCACGTTACAGGATGTCGGCCCACAGGCGATCGTGATTCACCCACGAGCAGGAGGCAAGCGAATACGCGTTACCGGCCATCAAACCCCGATGCTTGCTCAGCATGCGTCCTGCCTATTGCAGGGATGACGCAGGCAAAATGAAACGGGCTCTGTTCGACCGGCTTGCTTTAGGAACAAGTCCAGACTAGTTTCGCTGTTAAACAAGGGTTGATATCTATGGGCGTATCACGCAGATCGATATTGAAAGCATTCGCGCTGGCTGGCCTGGCGACTCTGGCGGGAGGGATCGCGTGGAAATTCAGGCACAGGCTGGCTCCTTTTTCGGACAGCGAGGAGAAAATCCTTTCGCGCTATATCGACCTGTTCATCCCGGCGGATGAGTCGCCCGGGGCACTGGATTTGAAAGTGGATGCAAGCATCATCAACAAGGCCCGCAGCAATCCCAAGTATGCGTGGCTCATGCGGCAAGGGTGTGCATGGCTGGAGCAGGAGGCGCAGTCTGCTTTCCGGGTCGGGTTCCTGGAGTTATCCGAAGACCGGCAGATCGTTTTGATCGAACGCCTCGTTGCGCAGAAACGCGGCAGTACAGGCCTGAAGTTTTTCCAGACGCTCCGGGAAGACCTGCTTGGGGAATTTTACGCCCGGCCGGAGAGCTGGATCTCTCTGGGCTTTAACGGCCCCCCCCAGCCGCTCGGCTTCATCGATCAGGCCTTGCCTGTGCGGCCGGGCGGTCGGCTGTGAGCGATCAGGATCACGATGTCGTCATCATCGGGGCAGGGGCGGGAGGCGGCGCCGCGGCTTGGGCGCTCGCCTCGAAAGGCATCCGGGTGCTGGTGCTTGAAGCAGGACCGGCATTCAATCCCGTGACGGACTACCGGCTGAACGAGGCCACTTGGGAGTTGTCGCGATTTCCCGAGGAAAAGGTCAGGCACAAGGCAGTCTACGGTTTTGGCGAAATGCAGCCACTTGAATCGCGCTGGGATGACTTGCGCTCCTGGAACCGGACCAAGGGCAGGCTGAATGCGAGCCGTACGCGTCAAGGCTGGAAATATCATCATGTGCGGGGCGTGGGGGGCAGCACCCTGCATTTCACCGGAGAGGCACACCGGCTCAACCCGCAGGCGATGAAGATGCATACGCGCTTCGGCGTGGCAGCAGACTGGCCGCTCGATTACGCGGAGCTCGAGCCCTATTACGAAGTCGCAGAACGTATCGTCGGGGTCGCCGGAAGCAGGGCGAACTCGCTGGTTTCGCGGCGGGCGGATTTTCCGCTGCCCGCGCATCCCCTCAGTTATGCCAGCCAAGTGCTCGCCAGCAGCGGCGACAAGTTGGGCTTGCACTGGGAGCCCAACGCTCGCGCGGCGCTGTCGCGGCCGTATGACGGCCGGCCTGTTTGCAACTACTGTGCAAACTGCAACCGCGGCTGCCCGCGAACGGACAAGGGCAGCGTCGACGTCACCTTCATGCGCAAGGCGCTACAAACGGGCAAGTGCACCGTCCTGACCGATGCCCCGGTCCAGCGAATCAACGCGGGATCCCATGGCCGGATACGGTCCGTCGAATATACGCAGGGAGATGTGCGGCACCAGATCAACACGCGTGTTCTGGTGATGGCCTGCGGTGCCGTGGAAACGCCGAGATTGCTCCTGCTCTCCGGGAACAAGCACGCGCCCGAAGGGTTGGCCAACGAAAATGGGCTGGTCGGGCGCCATTTCATGGAAACGCTTGCGTGGCATAGCAGTGGGCTCCACGCGGGTAATCTGGGCAGTTTTCGGGGCCTGCCGGCGGATGTCATTTGCTGGAGCCATAACGCGCCGGATGCCATTCCGGGCGTGATAGGCGGTTGCCGTTTTGCGTCGGGGGTGGCCGAGGCGGATCTGGTGGGACCCGTCAACTATGCCAGGCGCGTGGTACCCGGCTGGGGGCGAAGCCACAAGCAGGCCATGCGGCAAGATTTCGGACGCGTGCTGGCAGTGGGCGCCATTGGCGAGTCGCTGCCGAATGACCGTTCGTACGTGGATCTCGATCCGGCGCTGCGAGATGAGTTTGGCAACCCGGCGGCGCGCATCCATAGTTTTTTGCCCGACGGCGAGTTGCGGCGCATGGCGTTCATGGCCGCGATGTGCCGGGAGATCCTCCAGGCGGCAGGCGTCAAGGAATTGGTCGAGGAATATGGAAGCTACGATTTCTTCAGTTCCACGCACGTGTTCGGGACTTGCCGCATGGGCCACGACGCCCGGAATTCGGTTGTCGATGCAAGCGGGCGCGCGCATGGCTGGAAAAATCTGTACGTCGCCGATGCCAGCGTGTTTCCAAGCTCGGGCGGTGGTGAATCCCCATCGCTTACCATCGAGGCCCTGGCCCTGCGTACCGCCGATCACGTCCGCGCTGCGTTCGCGCAGCGGGAACTCTAGCAGGAAAGAGGTCTTTACTTCTTGTTCTTGCGCCTGCGCGACAAGGCCAGCCCCAGCACACCAATGGCCAGCAAGGCCAGGGTTTCCGGCTCGGGAATGGTCCCTGGTGGCGGCGTAGGAATGCCAGCGAGGGCCGGCAGGGTGATTGCCCACAAAGCTAAAGCAGATAATGTGCGCATCTCGGTCTCCTTCGATTGAGGCTACGGAAAAACTTTACCTGTGGCCCTTTCAAAGCAAGCAACGCGCCAATTTCTTAAAGTGCGTGGTTTATCAGTGGGTTGAGTGCTGCGGCGGGACAGGGCTCTTGTCCGGACCGCACTGTCTGTAAAAAAAGCCGACACCTGTGTGGAGGACAGGGCAGAAACGGCGGCGATGCCCAGCCTTTACTGGGGTTGGGTGCCGAGGATGCGTTCTGTCTGTTCTTCGGTGATCGGGTCGCCATAGGTGGTCGCGGCGATGCGGGCGACGCTTGCCGTTAACGTGCCGTCGTAGCGTTTCTCGAAATGGCCTGCGAGATAGCGCACGAATGCCGTCAGTTGGGGACGCTCGCGCGATCGCGCCAGCATCCCGCCGGGTTGATGTGCGGCGATATCGATGATGTTGCCGTGTGCGATTTCAAGCAGTTCGTCGAGGCAGATCGATTGCGTGGCATTGTCCAGTTGCAGGACCTTCGCGCCGGTTTTGCGCCAAGAAAACGCCACCGGTCTGCCATCGATCTCGATGGGATACGCACCGTCGAGAAAGGGCGAGGGCGCGTGGGCGATGGCCTCGCGCAGCGTATCCAGCGCGTCGGCAACCTCCGCGATGCGCCCGGATTCCTCTCCGGACGCGAGTCGCACGCATTCCCGGTGTGCATCCTCCGCGGCGTCGATGACGAAAGACAGGATGTGCCGCCCATCCGTCGCGCCGTGCTTCGCCAGTTCGTCCCATGCGGGCTGCATGTCGTCGCAAACCAGTCTCCTGGCCACTTCGATGCGCCACGCATGCGTGGGCCGAAGATTGTGGTTCTCCACCAGCCAGGCGAGGACATGCTTCCTGAGATCGTCGCCAGTCATTTCCGTGGTCCCATGCCGGCCGCTTCGCCGCTCCAGCTTTGCCTTCGAGCCGGAGACGTCGAATTGGCGGCGGCACGCTCGGCAGGGTGCCTAGGGCACCGTCTTTTCCTTCTTCCTGGTGGAAATGCTGAACAGAGCATAGGTCGGACACCAGCCGATGAGACTGGTCACCAGAAACGCCAGCGCGATGATGCCAAGAATGATCGCCGCCGTCCCGGTGATCTGGCCGGCGAAATACAGGACTGCGATGATCGCGACGACCACGAGGCGGATGATCTTGTCAGTCGTACCCATATTCGATGTCATTTCGTGTTCCTTTGTCTGGTCCGGGACTTTCAGAATAGCCTAGCCCAGATACCGGACAAGCAACACCAGCCCCGTGATCACGGCAAGGCATAGCGTGCATGCGAGGATGAGCTTCACGTACTGGGGCATGGGCGAGCGGAGCGATGAAATGGCCAGACCGTTTCTTTATAGCCAAGGCTGCGTGATTAACAGCACCTCATAGGCGCGCTTCTAGGCAACGCACAGATAGTGCGGGGGAGCCGTTCACTGACCAAGGATCAATGGGTGGCTTTGCTTGCCTCCGCCGAAATGAGCGAAGAAGAGTGAATGCGCAAGTGGCATGCTGAATTTGAGAAGAACCTTCCTGAGGCGCATCAAGACTTTCTCGAATCGCTGGGGGTACCAGAGGATGAAATCACCATGATCCGAAAATTGCCCGCGGCATGATGAAAGGCTAACCTCTCGTCGCAGAGAAACGCCCCGGGTCCTTCGATCCCGTTGCAAACCCCTTATTTCTGCGGCGCGACCGGGCCAGCGTAGAACACTTCGCACTCCCCACCCGGAAAGAGTCGACCCACCTTCTCGGGCAACCTGACCAACGGGCCAGTGAGCGACTTGAGGGGTACTCGGCTGCTCCACCACCAGCTTCTTGAAAGAGCAATGCAAAGCGCCACCTCGACGGTGACGTTTTGCTTTTGCACTGGCAGCGCGCAACTTCGCCGACCAACGGATGCGGAGCGGCGCAGCGTCCCAGTGGACGACGCGCCGAGCGGTCAATCCACCCGGATCGTCATCTCGCTGCAAGCCGGCGGCAGCTGGCTCGGCTTCAGCCCTTTTCCGTTCTTGCACTGCCAGCTCATGCGATCCTTCTTGTCGATACCGGGCGTGAACACGAGTTCACCCTTCTCGAGGGCAACGGTGAGCGCCATGCCTTTCGGGTCGAGCGAGAGCGGGGTGCCGTCGGGCAGTTTCGTCGGAATGCCGGCGGCCTCGAGCGATCCGGGCACATGTTTGTTGGCGTGGTAGAAGCTGACGAGCGCGTCGCGCACGGGCCCGGAGTCGGCGACGGCGCGGGCGACCTCGGCCTGGACCTTACGGTCGTGGTACGCCGTGACGGCCACGGCGGCGGTCACGGCGACGGCGCACACCATGATCAGCGCCCCGAACCGAACGCCCAGACGTCCGACGTGGGGGACGAACATCGCCAGCAGATAGGCGAACCGATCGCGCCCGGGCAGCGACGCTTCTACCTTCATCAGGCGGGCGACGCGCCTGGGCAGTCGGGACGAGCCGGCAGTCAGTTCGTGGAACGACGTCCAGAAGCGGGACGCGGGCTTCTCCTGGCTGCCAGCGGTCGATCCATCGAGGTTTTTCCCGTGGACGGCCGACAACGCGGCCAGCGCCCGCGCGGCGCCTTCGGGCGAACCGCTACAGGCCAACCCGTGGCGGTCACGGGTGGTTTCGCGTGCGCGCGAATACGCCGCACCGAGCAGCGGCAGCCACATGGCCGGCCAGCGCAGCAAGGCAACGCCCAGATGCTGCATGCGCAGGCGTCCGAGCTCGTGGCCGAAGTAGAACCGGACGCGATCGACATGCTTGCCCATCGCAGCGACCACGCCCGGTGTGAGCACGACGAACCGTGTGCCGGGGACCGTGGCGGCGAACGCACCGAGGCCGCCACGGCCGTTCACGATGTAGGCCTTCGGCGGTGTCTCGATCTGCAGCCGCTCACAACACGCGATGAATTGCGCGTGCACGTCGGGAAACCGGGCTTCTGAGAGTTCGATACCCTTGCCCTGGACGTGAGCGATCAACGCGAACCGAGCGGCTTGAAGCAGCACGAAACTCGCCGCCAGCGCGAACAGTGCGCCGCCGAAGGCGCCGACGATGAGGCCCAACCACACCAGCACGCCGATCCCCAGCGCGGCCGCGCCGAGCGAGCGTTCGCGCGAATAAACCAGGTCTTTCATGTTTTTTTTCTTTCGTTAAAGGGGTCGATCCATCAAAGAACCGATGCCGGTGCCCGGAACAAGCCGCGGGAGACGGGCGCTTGATGCGGCACCCAATGTCCAGTTTCACCGAACTGTTATCGTCGGGAGGGAAGCGTTTCTTGAGGCCGAACCCCAATCCTGATCGGCCAAGCCTGCAAGTCCCACTCCGGCTCCGTGATCGAACCACCAGGGCCGAGCACCATTGTCGGAAAAAGTGGATCGGATACGATTATTGACTTTGCTCGGCCATGGCCATGAATATCGTGTCCGACCCCATTCAATTTGGTGGCGGGGCTGCGCATCTCGATTTCGGGCGGCGGTTGCTCCGGATTCCAGTACGGCACGCGGCTCGAAGAGGCCATGGCCGACGACGACGTGGTCGATATCGGCGGCGTGACGCTTTCTCCCTCTGCTCCCTGCCCCTCTCCCGCTCAGTACGACTGGCGCGTCAGGCCAAGCGCGGGCCTCCAGCGAAGAGAAAACCCGTGGTCTGCCCCTATTGTCCCCAGACTTGGCCTCGTTTCTGTGTGGCGAATCGACAGGCATAATCCGAAAGCCGGTACTCACCAATCGTTACAAAACGCGGCGAAGAACAATTCAAACGAAAAAAGGAAAGGGGCCAAACCTTGGAAGGCACTGAAAGCATCGAAAGCCAGATCTTCATGGAAGCCACGGGCCCCAACCCGCCATCGGACACGGCGCGCCAGAAAAACGTCCCGGCCCTCGGTGTCTTTCCCGCGTATCCAGAAATGAAATTAAGCACGCTCGACGACCATCTCCTCAGGCCACGCATAGGCTCGGGCTTGGCCGGGGCGCGGCGCCATGCGCTCGAGTTCCTCTATTTCGGAATCAAGGAGGCACGCGCGAGCCTGTTTGCCGGACTGTTCTTCGCTGCTGTGTTTCTGGTGCCGCGCGAAGGCTTGCTGGGCGTGCCGCGCTATGATGCCCTGCTTGTCATCGCGGTCGCCATTCAGGCCTGGATGGTGTGGGCGAAACTGGAAACTATGGACGAACTCAAGGCGGTCACGGTGTTCCATCTGGTCGGTTTCGCCCTCGAAGTATTCAAGACATCGAGCGGAATCAAGTCGTGGGCGTACCCGGATTTCGCCTATACGAAGGTGATGGGCGTTCCGCTGTTCTCGGGGTTCATGTATGCGGCCGTGGGCAGCTACATCATCCAGGCGTGGCGCCTGCTGGACCTGCAGGTGAAGCATCACCCGCCCCACTGGATGGCCGCGCTCATCGCCCTCCTGATCTACGCCAACTTCTTCACTCATCACTACATCGGCGACTACCGCTGGTACATCGCCGCCTGCGCGCTCGGGCTTTACGCGAGAGCCACCGTCGTTTTCCGCCCGTTCGATCGCGAGCGCAGCATGCCGCTGCTGGTCTCGTTCGTGCTGATCGGCTTCTTCATCTGGCTCGCGGAAAACATCAGTACCTTCTTCGGCATCTGGAAATATCCGAATCAGATGGGCGCCTGGTCCACCGTGCATCTCGGCAAATGGAGTTCCTGGTCGCTGCTCGTCATCATGACGTTTACAATTGTGGCCAACCTCAAGCACATCAAGCAGAGAATTCAAGTCCCAGCGTAGGCGTGTTTGCTGAGTGAGCCGAGGTTGTTCGGGACGACCGTGCCGAAATAGCGAATACGGGTGTGAGAGCTGATGCGGCAATGCAGTGCAGCGGCGCTGCTCGCATAAAAACGTGGTCTGTCCCTGATTGTTTACGGCCTCCTCGTTGTGGATGAGGGGCACGAGTACAAGAATGAGGGGTCCGCACAAGGGCAGGCAATGGGGGTTCTTGCACGCAAGTGCCAGAAAACCCTGCTCCTGACCGGCACCCTGATGGGCGGCTATGCCGACGATTTGTTCTATCTCCTGCACCGGCTTAACCCGGGTTTGATGATCGAAGACGGGTTCGGCTATAACAACCGCAATTCACTGGGGCCTGCCGGCATGTCGTTCATGCGTGATCACGGCATCCTGAAGGACGTGTTCAAGGAGACTGAGAGCGAGTCGCATCGCACGGCGCGGGGCAAGAACATCACGCACCGCACTTCCAAGGGACCAGGATTCGGCCCGAAGGGCATCATGGCGCTATGTGCTTCCGCAGACGGTGTTCCTGAAGCTCAAGGATATAGGCGGTGATGTTCTGCCGCCTTACCGAGAGCATTTCACGGAAGTCCCGATGACGGAGGCGATGTC